>NZ_JBQCVO010000002.1:0-455787 GCF_051958295.1 Neisseria sp. P0014.S002
TATTTCGGACTGAGCAAAGTGAGTGCACAAAGCCATCTAAAGGCGATGTGTTTGAACCTTTTGAAAGCCGCCAACAGGCTAAGTGCGCCTGTTGCCGCCTAAAAAGCGGCCGGATGCCTGATTATCAGGTATCCAAGGGGGATTAAGGAGGTATTTGAGTAGAATCAGTGGATATTTGAAACAAAAACAGCCGAAAATCTTTATTTAGGTTTCGGCTGTCGGGGGAAAGACTTTTTTGCAAAGGTCTCAACCTTTCTACACTATCCATACATACAAAAAAACACAAAACAAAGGCCGTCTGAATTGCTCTTTCAGACGGCCTTTTGAGGTTTCTATCTTTATATTTTTAGTCGGCGAACTGTTTTTTCATTCGTTCGCGTCGCTCTTGCGCTTCTACGGATAATGTCGCGGTCGGACGTGCCAGCAGACGTTTGAGGCCGATGGGTTCGCCGGTATCGGCACAGAAACCGTAATTACCTTCGTCGATGCTGCGGATAGTCGCTTGAACTTTATTGAGAAGTTTACGCTCTCGGTCGCGAGTGCGCAGTTCTAAAGCGTATTCTTCTTCTTGAGTAGCCCGGTCGGCAGGATCGGGGGCGGATTCGTGCTCTTGAAGATGGCCGGTAGTGGTGTTTGCATTTTCAATCAGTTCTTCTTGCATTTTAACCAGTAGTTCGCGGAAGAAGGCCAATTGGTCGCTGTTCATGTAGTCCTCTTCAGGACCATCCC
Organism: Neisseria sp. P0014.S002; assembly: GCF_051958295.1. Taxonomy (NCBI): domain Bacteria; kingdom Pseudomonadati; phylum Pseudomonadota; class Betaproteobacteria; order Neisseriales; family Neisseriaceae; genus Neisseria; species Neisseria sp. P0014.S002. Next base: position 730 of record NZ_JBQCVO010000002.1, read on the forward strand.
AGTTTAAAATATCTTGTTCTGTCAGCTTTGCCATGGTGTCTGCTTTCGGTTTGTTGTTAATGATTTGGATGCTACGGGTTTGCTTTTATTGGGTTTTCTTGAATTTCCGTTTTGGAAATTGGGCGAAATCATATCACGTTTTACCTATTCATTTGTTCTTTATATTTCGATTTGCACTTTTTTGCACTACCTTACACCTAAATGTATTAAAGCGCTTTTTAGGACGTTGTATTTTTGGTCGTTAATGCCTGCTGCGCTTTCAGACAGCCTATTGAAGCAACCATAGGTTGGTTTGCTGGATAAGTTGGGGAAACCATCGGGCCAGCCACAACCATAATAAGAGTGCCAACAAACTGCCTGAAAAATCGTATCGTCCTACGCGCAAGAAGGAAAACGGTTTGAGCAATGGCTGCAGGATTCGTTCGATGGCATAAGTCAACGGCGAATAGCGACCTTGTATGCTGGCCACCATTCTAATAATCAGACCGATAAGTAATGTATAGGCCACGGCTTTCAACATATGGAGTACGGCAAACCAAAAATTTGCCAAAATCAGCTTATTGCTGATGGACAGCGCCGGCGAGATGAAAATAATGGCGGTACAGGCAAGGTAGTACACCAGAAAACCTGCGGGCAGGCAGTACCAATCGGTTTTCTCGCCGAATGGAAATGCTTTTTGCCAAGGTTTGGTCAGCCAGCCTGTTGCCTGTATGCTGAATTTGAGCAGGGGGTGTTCTGCTGCCAATCCTGCGTATCGGAGCAAAAAGCGCGTGATACACAGGATGGCAATAGCGTCTGCCAATAATAAGAGCAAGTCGCCGCGCATGTTCAGACGGCCTTATATTGTTGCGCCATTTCTTGCGAACGTTTGACGCAGGCTTCTACGCCCTGTTCGATAGCTTCGGCAACGTGACGGGCTTTGAAGGTTTCGATGGCTTCGTGTGTCGTGCCGCCTTTGGAAGTCACGTTTTGCTGTAATTGCGCGAATGCTTCGCCGGTTTGTTCGGCCAAAGCCACTGCGCCTTTAAATGTGGCGAGGCTCAGTTCGCGTGCGTCTTGTTCGTTAAAACCTTGTGCCAAAGCCGCATTTTGGAGCGCGCCCAACAGATAGAAAACATAGGCGGGGCCGCTGCCGCTGATGCCGGTAATATTGTGGAGTTGCTCTTCCTCGTTCAGCCAAACGGTCGTGCCCACAGAGCACATGATGCCGTCGGCAGCTGTACGGTCGGCTTCTGAAACGCCTGCATCGGCAAACATACCGGATACGCCCAAACCGATTTTGGCCGGCGTATTGGGCATGATGCGTACGATACGGCGTGTGCCGCCCAAATACTGGCTGAGGGTATCGATGGACAATCCAGCCGCTACGGACAACACCAACGCGCCATTTAAACGGATGTTTTGACAGGCTGCCTGCATGTCTTGCGGTTTGACGGCGAGAATAAGGACATCGTCCGCACTCAATTCGGGCAGGTTTTCAGAAGTGGCTACGCCCAATTCTTGCACCAGTTGCGCTCGTCTTTCGGCGCCGCGTTCGACAATGTGGACACGATAACCGTCTTGTTTGACCAAACCGCCTGCAATGGCAGTCGCCATATTGCCACCGCCGAGAAAATAGATATTCATATATATGTCACTCCTTTGTGATATCGATCAGGCCGTCTGAAACTGCTGTCTGCCCTGTTCAGACGGCCTATTACTTTTATTGAGGATAATGCCGCTTGCCGAAAATCGCACTGCCGATGCGGACATGGGTTGCGCCGCATTCTACCGCGATTGGCATATCTCCGGACATACCCATAGACAAAACATCTGCTTCAACGCCAGCCGCATTCAACTCAGCCAACAGCCGTTGCATGGTATGAAACTGGCTGCGCAACTCATCGTCGCTGCTGTCGGCCTTGGCCACACACATCAATCCGCGCACTTTAATATTCGGTAACTTGGCCACTTCAAGGGCCAGTGCAACCGCCTCATCGGGCGCCACACCGTGTTTCGCCTCTTCCGCGGCAATGTTCACTTCAATGCACACCTGCAACGGCGGCATTTCAGACGGCCTTTGTTCGCTCAAGCGCCGCGCCGTTTTCAGACGGCCTATCGTATGTACCCAATGTGCGCGCTCGGCCACAAATTTGGTTTTATTAGACTGCACATCGCCGATAACGTGCCAAACAATATCCGGCAAATCAGCCAGCGTTTCCGTTTTTTCAAACCATTCCTGAATATAGTTCTCGCCGAAATCGCGCTGACCGGCCGCATACACTTTGCGGATATCGTCTGCCGGAAACGTCTTACTGACCGCTACCAGCTTCACCGCACCCGTAGGCCGTCCGACAGCCTCAGCCGCCTGTTCAAGCGCCCGGCATACGTCCTGATAGTTTTGTTGCAATACCGACATGGTTTTCTCCTTTAACCCGTTCATCACTCGGCATTTTGAAAATTTTACTTGGTCGAACGGATTTATCTATTTAAAATAAAGCGATTTTATTATTCTAAACCAAAATAAGGCCACATTATGCAGATTACCGACTTACTCGCGTTCGGCGTGAAAAACAAAGCCTCCGACCTCCATTTGAGTTCGGGCATTTCCCCCATGATACGCGTACACGGCGACATCCGCCGCATCAACCTGCCCGAGATGAGCTCGGAAGAAGTCGGTACCATGATTACCTCGGTCATGAACGACCACCAGCGCAAGCTCTATCAGCAGGATTTTGAAGTCGATTTCTCATTTGAGCTGCCTAATGTTGCCCGTTTCCGCGTCAACGCCTTTATGACCGAACGCGGCCCGGCCGCCGTATTCCGTACCATTCCGAGCACCGTCCTGACGCTGGAAGAATTGCGTGCGCCGCGCATTTTCCAAAAAATTGCCGAAAATCCGCGCGGTTTGGTCTTGGTAACCGGCCCGACCGGTTCGGGTAAATCCACCACACTGGCGGCGATGGTCAACTACATCAACGAAACCCAACCGGCCCACATTCTGACCATCGAAGACCCGATTGAGTTCGTCCACCAAAGCAAAAAGGCGCTCATCAACCAGCGCGAGCTGCATCAACACACCCACAGCTTCACCAACGCCCTGCGTTCCGCCCTGCGCGAAGACCCAGACGTGATTTTGATCGGTGAGATGCGCGACCCTGAAACCATCTCCCTCGCCCTGACCGCCGCCGAAACCGGCCACTTGGTTTTCGGCACGCTGCACACGACCGGCGCCGCCAAAACCATCGACCGTATTGTCGACGTATTCCCTGCAGGCGAAAAAGAAATCGTGCGCTCTATGTTGTCCGAATCCTTGCGTGCCATCATTTCCCAAACCCTGCTGAAAACCCGCGACGGCAACGGCCGTGTCGCTGCACACGAAATCCTGATTTCCACACCGGCCGTGCGCAACCTCATCCGCGAGAACAAAATCGCCCAAATCAACGCCGCCCTCCAAACCGGTCAGGCCCACGGTATGCAAACCCTCGATCAAGCCCTGCAAACCCTTGTCCGCCAAGGCACCATCAGCCCCGAGCTGGCACGCAGCAAGGCGCAAAACATCGAAAACCTCTCTATTTTCTAAACCATACTCAGGCCGTCTGAACTCCATCATCCCGTTTTCAGACGGCCTTTCAGCCTGACCGAATACCTGTTTTAAAGAGAATCATCATGAGCGACCTCGCCCCTCTGCACGACCTGTTAAGCGAAATGGTGCAAGCCTACTCACAAAAAAACCAAGCACCGCACATCCCCACTCCGGCCGAAATCGGCACGCATCTTCATCCCCTGCTCGACCGCATGTGTGAAGAGGCCGAAAAACGCAACGCATCCGACATCTTCATCAGCGCAGGCTTTCCCCCTGCCATCAAAGTCGGAGGCACCCTCACGCCCATGCCCCACAAAGCGCTGACCGGCGCAGATACCGCCGCCATCGCCGAATCCACCATGAACCCCGACCAGCTCGAAGCCTTCAATCGTGACTGGGAAATTAACTATTCCGTCCAATCGCGCAGCAACACGCGCTACCGCGTCAACGCCTACCACGAGCAAGGCCGCGTCGGCATGGTATTACGCCGCGTCAGCCAAGACATTCCCGAGATGAAGACCCTCGGCTTGCCCGAAAAGCTCCAAGAGCTTGCCCTTGCGCCGCGCGGCCTGCTGATCCTCGCCGGCCCGACCGGTTCGGGTAAATCCACCACCATGGCCTCCATGCTCAACTACCGCAACCAAAAGCTGCCCGGCCATATCGTTACCATCGAAGACCCCATCGAGTTTATCTACAAACCTTGCCGCAGCATCTTCACCCAGCGCGAAATCGGCATCGATACCGACAACTGGAAAATCGCCGTTCAAAGCGCCATGCGTCAAGCACCCGACGTCGTCTGTATCGGCGAAGTCCGCAGTGAAGAAAGCATGGAATACGCCCTCCAACTGGCTCAAACCGGCCATCTGTGCGTTTTCACCATCCATGCCAGCACAGCTTCCCAAACCATCGAGCGCATCATCAACTTCTATCCGGAAGACCGCCGCCAACAGGTTTTGATGGATTTGGCGTTAAACCTCGTCGGCATCATCGGCCAACGCCTCACCATCAAGAAAAACCGCCAACGCACAGCCGTTACCGACCTCCTGCTCAATACTCCGGCCATGCAGGACTTGATTTTCAAAGGCGAATTGCTGGAAATTCGCGACCTGATGGCACGCTCCGGCAGCAACGGCATGCAGACGTTCGACCAAAACCTCTTCAACCTCTACGCACAAGGCCAAATCGAACTCAGCGAAGCCCTGCGCCAAGCAGTATCCGCCAACGATTTGCGCCTGCGCATTCAAATGCACGACGAGGGCAACAATACCGAGCGTCTCTACGACCGCATCAGCGACCTCAACCTGATGACCTAATGGCGCAAGCCAAACAAGGCCGTCTGAACGGATGTGGAAACGAAATCAAGTATTTCCCCGTATCCGTTCAGACGGCCTTATCCTATTTCAAGCATTCTGAAACCGACTGAAAATCCTGTTAAAATCCAATCATTCACCTCATAACGAATAATAAACAACACCAGCATGAAAACTCCGCCGCTCAAACCTCTGATCATTGCCTCCCTGCCCGTCTTCGCCAGCGTGTTCATCGCCGCCACCCTCGTTTGGCACTTCGACACGCCCAAACTGGTTATGCCCTTCGTACTCGGCATTATTGCCGGCGGTTTAGTCGATTTGGACAACCGCCTCACAGGCCGTCTGAAAAACATCGTCATCACCGTTGCCCTGTTCACCCTCTCCTCATTGCTTGCCCAAAGCACCATCGGCACAGGCGTTCCCTTCATCTTGGCCATGACCCTGATGACTTTCGGCTTCACCATCCTCGGCACCGTCGGCCTCAAATACCGCACCTTCGCTTTCGGTGCGCTCGCCGTCGCCACCTACACCACGCTGACCTACACCCCCGAGACCTACTGGCTGACCAACCCCGTCATGATTCTGTTGGGCACTGTCCTATACAGCGTCAACACCCTGATCTTCCAAATCATCCTGCCCCACCGCCCCGTTCAAGAAACCGTCGCCAACGCCTACGACGCACTCAGCAACTACTTCGATGCCAAAGCCGACTTTTTCGATCCCGACGAAGCCGCATGGTTGGGCAACCGCCAAATCGACTTGGCCATGAGCAACACCGGCGTGATTACCGCCTTCAACCAATGCCGCGGCGCACTTTTCTACCGATTGCGCGGCCAACACCGCCATCCGCGTACCGCCAAAATGCTGCGCTACTACCTCTGCGCGCAAGACATACACGAACGCATCAGCTCCGCCCACGTCGATTACAGCGAAATGGCCGAGCAGCTCAAAAACACCGACCTCATCTTCCGCATCCGCCGCCTGCTCGAAATGCAAGGCCAGGCGTGCCGCAATGTTGCCTCCTCCCTGCGCAACAACAAACCCTACGCATACAGCAAACGCCTCGGCCGCGCCATGGAAGGCTGCCGCCAATCCCTCAGCCATTTTGCCGAGACCCATGCCGACAATGCCAACCTCCACAATATCCGCCGCCTGCTCGACAACCTCAGCAGCGTCGATTACCAACTGCGGCAACTGCAAAACGATGCGTCCCTTGCCGAAAACGACAACGCAGACACCCGCATCGCCGCCCTTGAAAACACCAATTTCCGCAATATTGGCGAGACCGTCCTCAGCCAGCTCAATTTCGACTCCGGCGTATTCCGCCATGCCACCCGCCTCTCCATCGTCGTGGCCGCAGCCTGCATCATTGTCGAAATCCTTCATCTCAACCTCGGCTACTGGATTCTGCTGACCGCCCTTTTCGTCTGCCAGCCCAACTACACCGCTACCAAAAGCCGCGTGTACCAACGTATTGCCGGTACGATTCTCGGCGTAATTGTCGGTTCGCTCGTCCCCTACTTCACCCCGTCTGTTGAAACCAAGCTCTGGATTGTCATCGCCAGCACCACCCTATTTTTCATGACCCGAAGCTACAAATACAGCTTCTCCACCTTCTTCATCACCATCCAAGCCCTGACCAGCCTCTCGCTTGCCGGTTTGGACGTGTACCACGCCATGCCCATCCGCATCATCGACACCATCGTCGGTTCCGTTATCGCATGGGCCGCCGCCACCTACCTCTGGCCCGATTGGCGTTACCTGACCCTCAGCCACACTGCCGCCCAAACCATCACTGCCAACGGCCGCTATCTCGACGCCATCCTCGACCAGCTGCAAAACAGCAGCCGCGACGATTTCGACTACCGCCTCACCCGCCGCCAAGCCCACGAAAGCATCGCCGCCCTCAGCAGCACACTGTCCGACATGAGCAGCAACCCAAAAAAATACCAAGACCGCCTGCAAGACGGTTTTACCCTGCTCAAAACCAGCTATGCGCTGACCGGCCACATTTCCGCGCTCGGCGCATACCGCGATCAAGTCCGAATCGACGGCAACGACGGCTTTGCGCCCTATGCCAAGCTGATCCATCACATCGCCGAGTTGCTGACCCAAATGCCCCAAACCGACCCCGAGGCTTTTGAAACGGCCATGACCCAAATCCGTCAGGAATTTGCCGAGCTTGAACAAAACACACAAGCGCAGCAAGACCACATCCTCAAACACCAGCTCGACCTGATCATCCGCCAGCTTACCCCGTGCTATCAGGCATTGCACCGACAAGCCGACGTAGAGGCCGTAGGAAAAGAGCCGGACACTTTCCAGCCTGTTTAGCAACAAGTCTGCCCATCATCGGCATTGAATCCAGCTAAACACTTACTCGAATAAAAACCAAAACAAAAGGCCGTCTGAAACCTGATTTCCAGATTTCAGACGGCCTTTATTCAGCCATCGATATTAAAACCGATTATGCGCCACGTTTTTCCAAAGCAGCAACAGCAGGCAACTCTTTGCCTTCCAAGAACTCAAGGAACGCGCCGCCGCCGGTAGAGATGTAGCTGATTTGATCGGTTACGCCGAATTTGGCAATCGCCGCCAAAGTGTCGCCGCCGCCGGCAATCGAGAACGCATCGCTTTGGGCAATCGCTTCAGCCAATACTTTGGTACCGCCGGCAAATTGGTCAAACTCAAACACGCCGACCGGGCCGTTCCATACGACCGTACCAGCAGCTTTGAGCAAATCGGCCAAAGCAGCGGCGGATTTCGGGCCGATGTCCAAAATCATGTCGTCTTCGGCAACGTCGGCAATGTCTTTCACCACCGCTTCCGCATCGGCGGCAAAGGCTTTAGCGACAACCACATCGGTCGGCAGCGGAACAGAGCCGCCTTTGGCCGCCATTTTCGCCATGATTTTTTTGGATTCCTCTACCAAATCGTGTTCCGCCAAAGATTTGCCGATGGCTTTGCCTTCTGCCAACAGGAAGGTATTGGCAATGCCGCCACCGACGATGAGTTGGTCGACTTTGTCGGCCAAAGATTCGAGGATGGTCAGTTTGGTGGACACTTTGCTGCCGGCAACGATGGCAACCATCGGATGAGCCGGTTGTTTCAGGGCTTTGCCCAAAGCATCAAGTTCGCCCGCCATCAGTACGCCGGCGCAGGCAACCGGTGCGGCTTGGGCAACGGCTTCAGTCGAAGCTTGGGCGCGGTGGGCGGTACCGAATGCGTCGTTGACGAACACGTCGCACAAAGAAGCGTAGGCTTTGCCCAGCTCCAAGTCGTTTTTCTTCTCGCCTTTGTTGATGCGCACGTTTTGCAACATCACAACATCACCGGCGTTCAAAGTCGGTTTGTTTTCACGCCAGTCGTTCAATACTTTCACGTCTTTGCCCAACAGTTTGCCCAAATGCGCGGCAACAGGCGCCACATCGTCTTCAGGATGGAATTCGCCTTCGGTCGGACGGCCGAGGTGGGTCATCACGATCACAGATGCGCCGTTGTCCAAGCAGTATTTGATGGATGCGAGCGAAGCGCGGATACGGGTGTCGTCGCTGATGTTGCCGTCTTTAAACGGTACGTTCATATCGGCGCGGATCAGAACGGTTTTGCCTTGAACATTTTGTTCGGTCAGTTTCAAAAATGCCATGATGATTCCTTTGTGATGGTTGGAAACGGGAATGTTTGGGATTATCCGCGAATGAGGGGCGACGGTAAAGATTGGCAACGGCCGCGCTTGATGTGAATCAGCAGATAAGGCCCAGGCCGTCTGAAACATTCGGCCAATCTTTCAGATTTTCCGCTATACTTTGGCGATTGATTTTCATTTTACGGATTAAACCATGTTACGCCGAATTGCTTTAATGCTTGCCTTCGCGCTGCCTGCCGCCTCATGGGCGCAGACGCTTTCTGAAACCCTGCCCAACGGTCTGAAAATCATCGTCAAAGAAGACCACCGCGCGCCTGTGGCCGTTTCGCAGATTTGGTACAAAATCGGCAGCGTGGATGAAAAACCGGGCAAAAGCGGCCTGAGCCACGCTTTGGAACACATGATGTTTAAAGGCACGAAAGACGTTCCCTCCGGCGAATTCAACCGCCGCGTATCCGAGCTGGGCGGACAAAACAATGCCTACACCAGCCGCAATGAAACGGTGTATTACGAAAACGTCGCCGCCACCAACCTGCCCGAGATTCTGAAGCTCGAGGCAGACCGCATGCACAACCTCAACTTCAGCGACAAAGAATTCCTCAACGAGATGAACGTCATCCGTGAAGAACGCCGCCAGCGCACGGAAGACACGGCCGACGGCAAAATGTGGGAACAAGCCTATCTTGCCGCCTTTACCCAACCGTCCATGCGCGCCTCCGTCATCGGCTACATGAAAGATTTACACACCCTAAAAGCCGACGACCTGCGCGCGTGGTACAAACAATATTACGCGCCCAACAATGCCGTATTGGTCATTGTCGGCGATGTCGATGCCAAACAAACGCTTCAGACGGCCGCCAAACTCTTTGGCGATATTCCCGCCAAAGCCCAGCCGCCGCGCAACAAACTCCATACCGAACCCTATTTGCGCAAGCCTGTTACAGTCAAAGCCACTTCTCCGGTCACACACCAGCCGCTGATTGCCATCAACTTCCGTGTACCGAAACTCCAAAAATTCGATGACGCAATGCCTTTTGCCCTCGATGTCCTCTCCGATATTTTGGCAGGCAACGCGTCCAGCCGTTTTGACAAAAACCTCGTGCGCGGCAAGCAAACCGCATTGAACGCAGGAACGCATTACGACATCATCAGCCGTGAAATGCCGCTGTTCAGCGTAATGGCCATGCCTGCCGAAGGCGTGAAAACCGATACTCTGATTGCCCAGTTGCGCCAAGAAATCAAAGACATTGCCGACAACGGCGTTTCCGAAGAAGAATTGCAGCGCGTCAAAACCCAAGCAGCGGTCAACGAAATCTACGCCAAAGACTCCATGTCTTCCCAAGCCTCCATGATGGGCCGCCTCGAAGCGCGCGGTTTCCAATATACCGACGAACAAGAAATCCACCGCCGCTTACAGGCAGTCAGCGCGCAAGAAGTACAGGCCGCCGCCCGGATGTTGACCGACGAGCGCATGAGTACCGTCATCATCGAGCCGCAAAAACCTGCCGCCGCGCCAAGCAAAAAAGCTGCCAAACGCCGATAAACATCAGGCCGTCTGAAAGCTTATACCCTTTCAGACGGCCTTAACAGAAAGCCACAACATGAAACCCACCCTGCTCGCCCTTGCCCTACTCCTGCCCTTAAGCGTCCAAGCCGCCACCGACATCCAACGCTGGCGCAACCGCGACGGCACCCAAATCCTCCTTGTCGAACGCCACGAAAACCCCATCATCGACCTTGAAGTCAGCTTCAAGGGCGCAGGCAGCGTCGCCAATCCGGACGGCAAAAGCCAAGTTGCCGAATTTACCGCCGCCCTCCTGACCGACGGCACCCAAGAGCTGGACGAAGAAGCCTTCAATGCCGAAGCCGACAACATCGGCGCGCACATCAGCAGCGACAGCAATGCCGAAAGCGCATCCGCAGGCTTCCGCAGCCTCAGCAAAGCCGACATCCGCGACAAAGCCGCCAACTTGCTCAACCACTCGCTGACCCGTCCGCGCTTTGACGAAGCCGTTTTCCGCCGCCGTCAAATCCAATCCATTACCGGCTTGCAACAACAGGAAACCACCCCCGACTACACCGCCACGCGCGAACTGACCAAGCTCATCTACCCGAACCACCCCTACGGCAGCGGCGCAAACGTAACCGTTGACAGCCTCAAAAACGTTAGTCTGGACGACATCCGCGCCTTCCACCGCACCCACTACGGCAAAGACAACGCCATCGTCGCCATCGTCGGCGACCTCAACCGCAAACAGGCAGAGCAACTGGTCGAACGCGTCCTCAAAGACCTGCCGGCCAAAGCCACCGCAACCCATGCCATCCCGCCCGTTCCGAAACAAGCCGCCCAACGCCGCGACATCCCCTTTGCCGGCACGCAGGCACAAGTCCTGCTCGGCACTTCCCTCTTCAAACGCCATGACCCCGACTATTACGCCCTCATTGCCGGCAACTACATCCTCGGCGGCGGCGGTTTCGACAGCCGCCTCATGAAAGTTTTGCGCGACCAACACGGCTACACCTACGGCGTATACAGCAGCCTCGCCCCGGCGACAGAAGAGGGCACGTTTACCATTTCCTACTCCACCCAAAAGAAAAACACCAAAGCCTCACTGGCCGACACCCAAGCCGTCATCGAGCAGTTTATCGCCGAAGGCCCGACCGAAGCCGAGCTGAAACAGGCCAAAGCCAACATCGTCGGCGGCTTCCCCCTGCGCTACGACTCCAACGACAAACTGCTCAACTACCTGAGCCTGATCGGCCTCTACGACCTGCCCAACGACTACTTGGAAGTCTATCCCAAAGCCATCAACAGCCTGACCGTCGAACAAGTCCGCGACGCATGGCAACGCCGCGTCAAATTCAAAGACCTCAACACCGTCGTTGTCGGCGCAGAATAAAACGCTTTAAAACGATAGGTCGTCTGAAAGATTTTTCAGACGGCCTGTTTTCCTAATTATTCAAATCATTTATGTTATCGTGATACAATTACTTGTTTCTTCACTTTTTGATCGTAAAAGGAATATATTTCATGAAAACTTACAAGATATTCAAAAATCCGACAGGTCAATATGAAGCTGTCAAACAAGGTTGGTCTTGGCCTGCATTTCTCTTTGGTGGCATCTGGGCATGCGTGAAAAAAATATGGGGTTTGGGTATCGGAATCTTTGTTGTATTTATAATTTTGAATTTAATCGCCGGTGAAAATCAAACCATGGGAAGCCTCATCAGCGCACTTGGCTTCGGTGTAGGTATTGTACTTGGCTTACAAGGCAACAAACTGCGTGAAGGAAATCTGAGAAAACGTGGCTATCAAGAAGCGCCTAAAGTCATTCAGGCCAGTAATCCTGAAGCTGCTGTTGCACAATACATTTCTGAATACGAAAAATAAATCGGATTCTTAAAATAAAAAGGCCGTCTGAAACCTTGAAACAGGTTTCAGACGGCCTTTTTTAACCGGTTTATTGCTTATTCAACCGTTACCGATTTAGCCAAGTTGCGCGGTTTGTCCACGTCTGTGCCACGGGCAAGCGCGGCGTGGTAAGACAGGAGTTGCACAGGGATGGTGTGCACAATCGGCGAGAGTACGCCGACGTGGCGTGGGGCGCGGATAACGTGCACGCCTTCGGTGGCGTTGAAGTTGCTGTCGAGGTCGGCGAAGACAAAGAGTTCGCCGCCGCGTGCGCCGACTTCCTGCATATTGGCTTTTACTTTGTCCAACAGGCTGTCGTTCGGAGCAATCACGACAACTGGCATGTTCTCGTCCACCAATGCCAACGGGCCGTGTTTCAACTCACCCGCAGGATACGCTTCGGCGTGGATATAGGTAATCTCTTTCAGCTTCAATGCGCCTTCAAGGGCGATTGGGAAGTGGATGCCGCGACCCAAGAAGAGCGCGCTGGTTTTCTTGGCAAATTTTTGCGCCCAAGCGGCGATTTGCGGCTCAAGGTTGAGAACGTGTTGGATGCTGCCCGGCAGTTGGCGCAATTCTTCGACGTATTCACGCGATTGTTCGTCGGAAACCAGACCGCGTTGTTTGCCCAAGGTAACGGCCAAGCCGAACAGGACAACCAGTTGGGTCGTGAACGCTTTGGTAGAGGCAACGCCGATTTCTGCGCCGGCGCGTGTGTACAGTACCAATTCACTTTCGCGCGGCAGGGCGGATTCCATAACATTACAGATAGACAGGCTGTGTTTGTGTCCCAAGGATTGCGCGTATTTCAGGGCTTCCATGGTGTCTAGGGTTTCACCGGATTGGGAAATGGTGATGACCAATTGTTTCGGATCGGCAATCACGTCGCGGTAGCGGTATTCGCTGGCGATTTCCACGTCGGTCGGCACTTTGGCGATGGATTCGAGCCAGTATTTGGCGGTCAACGCGGCATAGTAGGACGTACCGCAGGCAAGGATTTTGATGCTGTGGATATCGTCGAACACTTCGCGTGCACTCGCGCCGAAGTTTTCAGGTTCAAAACCGCCGTCCAAGAAGACTTCGGCAGTATCGGCAATGGCGCGGGGCTGTTCGTGGATTTCTTTTTGCATGAAATGGCTGTATGGGCCCAACTCTAAAGAAGCCAAAGACAACTCGGACACTTTAATCGCGCGTTCGGTTTGCGCACCGGTTTTGTCGAGCAGTTTTTCGATACCGTTTGCATTCAGCAGGGCGATGTCGCCATCTTCCAAGTAAGCGATGCGGCGGGTAAAGGCGATCACGGCAGATACGTCGGAAGCGATAAAGGTTTCTTGGTCGCCCAAGGCCACCAACAGCGGGCAGCCCATGCGCGCAACAACCATTTGTTCAGGGTTGTCTTGTGCGATAACGGCAATGGCGTATGCGCCGTGGAAACGGGCAGTCGCAGCTTGGACGGCTTCAAACAGTTTGCCGCCGTTTTGCGTGTATTCGTGGTTGACGCTGTGGGCGATGACTTCGGTATCGGTTTGTGATTCGAAGGTGTAACCCAACGCTTGCAGGCGTTCGCGTTCGGCTTCAAAGTTTTCGATGATGCCGTTGTGGACAACCGCGATCATGCCGCCGGAAATGTGGGGGTGGGCGTTAGGCTCGGTTACACCGCCGTGGGTTGCCCAACGAGTGTGACCAATGCCGATATGGCCGAACACGCCTTTTTCGCGTGCCGCATCTTCCATCAGCTGCACACGGCCGACACGGCGGACGCGTTTGATTTTGCCGTCCATGTTGACGGCGATACCCGACGAATCGTAGCCTCGATATTCAAGGCGTTTGAGACCGTCGGTCAGAAAATCGACTACATTGTGATTGGCGCGAATAGCACCTACGATACCGCACATATAAGTTCCTTAGTATCAAAAGTTTGAGAAAATGACTGCTGCTCCGGCTCCCGAAAGCGGCAGTCGGAAAACGCCGTTTTATATTCATTGAAACGGCAAATCTGGATTTCAGACGGCCTGTTGTTTCTCAAGGCCGTCTGAAAGTAAATAAAAGACCGGCCTTACTTCTTATCGCCTTTTTCCGGACGCACCCAGCCTTCGATGACGGTTTGGCGAGAACGGGCGAGAACAAGTTTGCCGTCTTCGCAGTTGCGGGTAATCGCGCTGCCCGCGCCTGTCGTCACTTTGTTGCCGAGGGTGACAGGGGCAACCAGTACGCAGTTTGAACCGATGCGTACTTCGTCGCCGATGACGGTTTTGTGTTTGTTCACGCCGTCGTAGTTGGCAATAATCGTGCCGGCGCCGAAGTTGGTTTTGCTGCCGATCTCGGCATCACCGATGTAGGTGAGGTGGTTGGCTTTGGTGCCGTTGCCGATGGTGGCGTTTTTGACTTCGACGAAGTTACCGATGTGTACGTCATCGGCCAGTTTGGCTTGCGGACGCAAACGGGCGTATGGGCCGATTTGGTTGTTTTCGCCGACTTCGCAACCTTCAAAATGGGAGAATGGGGCGATTTTGGTGTTGGTACCGATTTTGGCGTTTTTGATCACGCAGTTGGCACCGATTTCGACGTTGTCGCCGAGTTCGACTTCGCCTTCGATTACGACATTGACGTCAATCACGACATCTTGTCCGTGTTTCAGACGGCCTCGTAAATCAAAACGTGCCGGATCACGCAGGGTTACGCCTGCTTTGAGCAATTCTTGCGCCTGTTCGGTTTGGAAAATACGCTCGAGTTCGGCCAGTTGGAGTTTGTTGTTCACGCCGGCGGCCAGATGGGAGGCGCGGACTTGGACGGGATGAACTTTGATGTCGTCGGCAACGGCTTTGGCGATGAGGTCGGTCAGATAGTATTCGCCTTGTGCATTGTTGCTGGAAAGGCTGTTCAACCAAGCTTCGAGTTTGGCATTAGGCAGAACCAAAATGCCGGTATTGATTTCTTTCACGGCTTTTTGGGCGGCATCGGCGTCTTTTTCTTCGACAATAGCAGTTACGCTGCCGTTGCTGTCGCGGATGATGCGGCCCAAACCTGTCGGGTCATTGGGCACGTCGGTCAACAGGCCGACTTCGTCGCCTGCGGCTTCGAGCAGGGTTTCGAGGGTGGCTGCGTCAATCAGGGGGACGTCGCCGTACAACACCAGCGTGCGGCCTTCGGCAGACAGGTGCGGCAGGGCGGTTTTGACGGCGTGGCCGGTACCGAGCTGTTCGGTTTGTTCAACCCAAACAACATCGCGTTTGACGGTGTCCAAGACTTGCTCTTTGCCGTGGCCGATGACGACGCAGATGTTTTGGGGATTCAGGGAGGCGGCGGTGTCGATAACACGCTCAACCATGGGAAGGCCGCCGATGCGGTGCAGCACTTTGGGCATTTTGGAGTACATGCGCGTGCCTTTGCCGGCGGCGAGGATGACGATATTTAAAGCTGTCTGAGCCATGATACGGTTTCCGTTGTCGTTGTTTGAGGCCGTCTGAAAAATGTGGCAACAAGTGTTGATTGTTTTTCACTCCGTTTCAGACGGCCTTGGGGATATTGTTATTCGGTTGCTGGCTGTTGGTTGGCAAATTGCGGTTTTTGCCAGTGCTGGCCGCGTTCGCCGTGTTCGGCATGATCCGCTTGATTGGATTGGACGGCGCGGCGCTCGGGACGGAACTGGTTGTAATTCATGTTTTTAGAATAAGTACCGTCCTGATAAACGATAGGTGTGCCGGTAGCATATTTTTGGCGTACGGCGGTACGGCCGGATTCGTTGGTGTAGGTTTCCCAAGAGCAACCGGCCAAAACGGCGGCGGCGGTCAGAATTAAAGCGAGTTTACGCATGATGTTGTCCTTGTTTTTAAATGTCGGCAATACCGTGTATTGTACTTGTTTTTTCAAAACTTCACGGCAGTTTTGTGCAAAATTCAAGCAAACCCTGCATATCTTTCGCTATGCCGTCGGCAAATGGCAACGGATGGGCGTTTTTGCCATACCAAACGGTCTTCATGCCCAAGGCTTTGGCTTGGTGCAGATTGTCGGCGCTGTCGTCCACCATAATGCACTGTTCGGGTTTGACGCCCAACAGGCGGCAGACGTTGAGATAGGCTTGCGGATTGGGTTTGTAGAGCAGGCCGAAGTCGTCCGTGCCGAACAAGCCGTCAAAATGCGCTTCCAAGCCCAACGCTTCAACCAATGCGCGGACATAAAACGAAGGCCCGTTGGAAAACACGGCTTTTCGCCCTTTCAGACGGCCTAAAACGTCATCAGTTCCATCCATACCCTCCACCTTTGCCAAAATTTGCTTAAGCGGGTGACTTTCACGCAAAAATTCATCGATATCGACTTCGGGATGGTGGATTTGCAAACCGGCAAGCGTCGCGCCGTATCGGTGCCAATAATCTTGGCGCAGTTGGGAGGCGGCCTCTTCGGAAAGCTTCAGACGGCCTGCCATGTATTCGGTCATGGCGCGGTTGATGATGTAGAAAATGCCGGCTTCGGCATTGTGCAAAGTATTGTCGAGGTCAAACAGCCAAACGGGGGAATGATTCATATCGTGCCTTGATATGCAGATTTTGTTATGATATTTCGTATTTTACCCGTACAAAGGAAAGAGAATGAAACTGAAATTGTCCGCCCTCGCCCTGTTGCTGGCTTCGGCAAACCTGTACGCCCAAACCGAAGTGCGTTTGGCCGTACACAAATCCTTCAGCCTGCCCCCATCCGTCATCGCACAATTTGAAAAAGCCAACGATGCCAAAGTGTCCGTCATCAAGGCAGGCAGCGGCAACGAAATGCTCAACAAGCTGATTTTGAGCAAGGCCAACCCGATTGCCGATGCAGTTTACGGTTTGGACAACGCCAACATCGGCAAAGCCAAAGCCGCCGGCATCCTCGCCGCCAGCCAACCCAAATCCGCACCCGTAACCGCCTCCCTGCCCGATGCGCTGGCTGTCGATTACGCCTATGTCGCCATCAACTACGACAAAAAATGGTTTGAACAGAAAAAACTGCCCCTGCCGCAAACCCTGCAAGATTTGACCAAACCGGAATATAAAAACCTTCTGGTAACCCCGTCTCCCGCCACATCCTCGCCCGGCCTCTCCTTCCTCTTGGCCAACATCGGCGGCATGGGTGAAGAAGGCGCGTTCAAATGGTGGGCGCAAATGCGCCAAAACGGCGTGAAAGTCGCCAAAGGCTGGAGCGAAGCCTACTACACCGACTTCACCCAAAACGGCGGCGCCTATCCCCTCGTGGTCAGCTATGCCACCAGTCCGGCGGCCGAAGTCCACTACTCCAAAGGCAAATACAGCACTCCGCCCACCGGCAACCTCTTCCTCAAAGGCGGCACATTCCGCCAAGTTGAAGGCGCGGCCGTTTTGAAAGGCGCAAAACAACCCGAACTGGCGGCCAAACTGGTGAGCTGGCTGCAAAGCGGCGAAGTGCAACAAGCCCTGCCTGCCGAAATGTGGGTCTATCCGGCTGCCAAAAACACGCCGCTGCCCAAAGTATTCGAGTTTGCCCAAACCCCGAAACACAGCGATTCCCCCAACCGCGCCGACATCAACACCAAACAAAAACAATGGGTGAGCCGTTGGAGCAAAACCGTTTTACGTTAAGCTGAAAAAGATTTAAGAAAGATTAAAGGCCGTCTGAAAAAACAAATCATTAGTTTTTCAGACGGCCTTGTTTTACAATGACCTTTTAAACAACTTCACACGCATACACAATTATGAATTTCGATCTTCAATCCCTCTCCCCCTTCTCCGGTTGGGAACAACTCGCCCAAACCGGCATGTCTTTCGGCATGAACCTGCTGGCCGCCTTAGCCATCTTCTTTATCGGCCGCTGGGTCACCACGCGCGTGGTGACACTGATGAAAACCGCACTGACGCGCGCCAAAGTCGATAAAACGCTGGTCAGCTTCCTCGGCAACGTCGCCAACATCGGCCTGCTGATCCTCATCATCATCGCCGCACTGGGTAAACTCGGTATTCCGACCACTTCCGTGACCGCCTTGATCGGTGGCGCAGGCTTGGCCGTGGCTTTGTCTTTGAAAGACCAACTGTCCAACTTCGCCGCCGGCGTGCTGATTATCCTGTTCCGCCCATTTAAAGTCGGCGACTTTATCCGCGTCAACGGTTTTGAAGGTATCGTCCGAGAAATCAAAATGGTGCAGACCTCTTTGAGCACGCCGGACAACGAAGAAGTCGTCCTACCCAACAGCGTGGTCATGACCAACAGCATCACCAACCGCTCCTCCCTGCCCCTGTGCCGCGCCCAAGTCGTTGTCGGCGTCGATTACGCCTGCGACTTGAAAGCCGCCAAAGCCGCCGTATTGAGAGCGGCAACCGACCATCCATTGTGTGTTCAAACCGAAGAACGACCTGCCGTCGTATACATTACCAACCTTGGCGACAGCGCCATCGAAATCACCCTTTGGGCGTGGACGCAAGAAGAAAATCTCGGCCCATTCCGATTCGCCCTGAACGAGCAGATCGTCGAAAATCTGCGCGAAGCCAACATCAACATCCCATTCCCACAATGTGATGTCCACCTCATTCAGCCGAAAGACTGATTTCAGCTTTCAGGCCGTCTGAAACCCGGCGGGTCAAACGCCCGCCCCATTCCACCCTTTTCCATAAGGAGCCGCCATGTCCCATCTGCAAACCATCGCCGAACACCTGACCAGCCGCCGTCAAACCGTTACCTGCGCCGAGTCCTGCACCGGCGGCCTGCTTGCCGGTGCGCTGACCTCCCTCTCCGGCAGCTCGCAATGGTTTCATCAGAGCTTCGTCACATACAGCAACCAAGCCAAACAAGACCGCCTCGGCGTCATGCCCGACACCTTGCTGAACCACGGCGCGGTCAGCCGCGAGACCGTCTATGAAATGGCACGTGGCGCAAAAGCCGTGGCGCAGGCAGATTACGCCTTGAGTATTTCCGGCATCGCCGGCCCTAGCGGCGGCAGCGCGGCCAAACCGGTCGGCACAGTCTGGTTCGGCCTGGCCACGCCCGAAGGTTCGTTTGAGCAAACCGTGCTTTTCACAGGCAACCGCGAAGCAGTAAGGACACAAGCCGTCGAATACGCATTGGCTTTCTTAGCGGAACATTTGGTTTGATAGAAAAAACACAGGCCGTCTGAAATCTGGAAATCAGGTTTCAGACGGCCTTTTTATCTATTCAAACCATCAGCGGATTTATACGCCCAAAAGCTCTTTGCCGAGGAAGCTGCCTTTTTCGACACCCGGCAAGACGAAGAAATAGCCGCCGCCAAATGGGCTGATGTATTCCTCCAGCGGCTCGCCGTTGAGCAGGTTTTGCACGAAGATGAAGCCGTCGGCAAGGTTGGCCTGATAGCAGATGAACACCAAGCCGACATCGAGTTGGCCGTTGGCGGCGAGGCCGCGCGAGTAGTTGAAGGCGCGGCGGTAGAGCAGGTGTTTTTTCATGAACTCAGGATCGCGCGGATTGGCAAGGCGCATATGGCTGTCTTTGGGCGTGATTTTGCCGTCGGGGTCTTTGGCAAAATCGGCGGTGTCGCCCTCTTTTTTACCGTCCATGGGTGCGCCGCTGTATTTGCGCCGACCGAAAATATCGGTTTGTTCCTGCATCGGGGTGCGGTCCCAAAATTCGACAAAGTGGCGGATGAGGCGGACGGCCTGATAGCTGCCGTTTTTCGTCCATGCCGGTTCGTCCAAGCTGTTGGCGGCAACGCCTGTCCACAGGACTTGATCGGCGACTTTGGGATCTTCGACTTTGGGATTGCCGGAGCCGTCGCGGAAACCTAAAAGGTTGCGCGCAGCAATGGCGCCGGGTTCGGCTTTAGGCAGCCAACCGTCTATGCTCCAACGGATGACGGCAAACTGGGCGGTGTTTTTGATGATGTCGCGCAGGGCGGCTTGGCAGGTTTCGGGGGAGAATGCGCAAATTTGCAGGCTGAGGTCGCCGTCGCACCAAGATTTTTGGAGTTTGTCGTTGGGGAAGTCGCGCATTTCCTGCAGGTGTTTCGGCTTTTTGTCTTTGAGGCCGAAGCGGTCGTCAAAGAGGCTGCTGCCGACGCCGACGGTAACTGTCAGTCCGTCGGGGCGGAATTGTTTGCCGAGGATGCCGCTGCCCGCAGGCGGGAGCTTGTCGTCGCCGTCTTGGTATTCGCCGCCTTGGGTGAGGAATTCGATGCGGGCGGTCAGGGCGCGGAACAGGTTTTCAAGTTGTTTGGCGTCTTTGGCGGTAACGTCAAAGGCACACATGATGCCGAAGAGCTGGTGTGGCGTAACGATGCCTGCCTGATGCTCGCCGTAACACGGATAGGCCAGCTCGGAATGTTGGTTGTTTTGGGTCTCGGCGGCGGCTTCGCCTTGTTTTTTACCGGCAAAATAACCGGCAACGCCGATGGCGCCGGCGGCAAGGGCAGTTTTGAAAAGGGTTCGTTTTTCGGGTTGTGCCGGTTGTTTGTTTTGGCTCATGGTCTGCTCCTTGGCAGGGAACGGAAAGATTGCAATCGTGTGAAGTAAGGTTGGTTTTCAAGCATATTTTGTGTGGACAACAATAAGATTCAGACGGCCTTTCAATATCCAAAGGCCGTCTGAAAACGCGTTATCTTATTTCAAACCCAAAATGCCGCGCAGTTTGGCCAAGTCTTCTGCCAAGGCATTAATCGGCGCCTGCAGGGCTTTGCGGTCTTCTTCGCTCAGTTTGTCATACAGCTCGAAACCGTTCGGGGTTTTGTATTTCGCCAAAATGTCTTCAACCTGTTTGAAGTTGGCATCGGTTTTTTCCAACAACGCTTTGTCTTTGGCTTCGATCAGCGGACGGAACAAATCAACGATTTTTTTGGAGCCTTCCACATTGGCTTGGAAGTCGCTCAAGTCGGTATGGCTGTAACGGTCTTCTTCGCCGCTGATTTTACTGCCGGCCACTTCTTCAATCAGTTCGGACGCGCCGCCGACCACTTTGCCCGGTGGGAAGGAAAGGGCGTCGATTTCTTTTTGCAGGGATTCAACGTCTTTAAAGAGTTTGTCGGCGGTTTCTTTCACGCCAGATACATCTTTTTTCACCCACAAAGCGTGTTCGATGCGGTGGAAACCGGTAAAGGCCGCGTCGTTTGCGCCGTCTTTGAAGTCGTCTTCACGCGCATCGATGACGGGGTCGAGTTCGCTGAAAAGCTCGGCAATCGGTTCGATACGTTCGTAATGGACGCGGGTGGCGGCAAACAGGGATTTGGCCTTTTCAATGTCGCCGGCTTTAACGGCTTCGGTAAAGGTTTTGGTTTTCGCCACCAGCTCTTTAACCTCGCCTTGAACGTAAGCTTTATAGTCGGCGAGCGGTTGCGCCAGTTTTTCCAAATCGGCTTCGTTGGCAGTATCTTTGAAGCCGCTGTCGGTAACAATCAGCTTACCGCGCGGATTGGTCAACAGGCCGCAAGTCATTTCATATTCGCCCGGCAGCAGGGTAACGGTCATTTTGTCGGATAAACCCGGGGCAATGTTTTCACGCTCGTCCACCACCATCACGCCTTTGAGGATTTCCCATTCCAGCTTGCGGCCGCTGTCGTTTTTAATATTGAACACAACTTGGCCACTGGGGACGGTCAATTCCATTGGTTCACAAGCAGTATCGTTCACGCCGATATTGACCGAACCGTCGGCATTGGCGGCAGCGGATGCGCCTGAAGCGGCAGGCGCGGCTTTCTCGGCTTCAGGCGGCTGACACGCGGTCAAACCCAGAGCCAACATTACGGACAAAGCAGTCAGATTGAATTTTTTCACTTTCATTCCTTTTTATTTAGTTAACGTTTTTGCTGGCGCACTGCCGCGCAAAAACCAAATCATGACGGGAACCAGATACAGCAGCCAAATCAGGACTTCGCCTTCGGTCGGGTGGTCGGTATAACCGAAGAAACCGCCGAGCAGCACGCCTAAAGGGCTGTCTTCATGCAAATATTTCGATGTGTCGAAAGCAATATCCTGCATCACATTCCATACGCCGGCCTCATGCAGCGCGCGAAACGAACCGGCCAGCAGACCGGCCGCCACTACAATCAAAAACGCGCCCGTCCAACGGAAAAATTTCGCCAAGTTCAGGCGCATACCGCCCTGATAAATCAGCGTACCGATGACAACCGCCACCAACAGCCCTAATACCGCGCCTATCGGCATAGACCACGTCGGGCTTTGCTGGAACACGGCCAGCAGGAAAAACACGCTCTCTAAACCTTCGCGCGCCACAGCCAAAAACGCCATGCCGACTAAGGCCCACCCCTGGCCGCTGCCGCGGTTCAAGGCCGACTGAACAGAATCCTGAAGATGTTGTTTCATCGAACGTGCAGCCTTTTTCATCCACAAAATCATGTACGTCAGCATGGCCACGGCCACCAGGCCGATGACGCCGACCACCAATTCCTGTTCTTTTTGCGGAATCTCGCCAGTAGCGGAATGAATGCCGTAACCAATACCCAAACACATGACCGAAGCCAAAAACACGCCCAGCCAAACCTTCGGCATCAGCTCGCTGTGTCCCGACTGTTTCAAAAAACTGGCAACAATGCCGACAATCAGGGCGGCTTCGATGCCCTCGCGCAGCATAATCAATAAAGCAATCAGCATAAAAAACTCTAAAGTGAAACGTTTATTTGTTAACGCATTTATAACGCTTTATGCGTTAATAACGCAAATTATTTTCATTTTCTAATAACCCTATATTTATTAAGATTTTTAAAAGAAAATAACGAACGTAATCAATAAAAACTAAAAGGCCGTCTGAATTTTGTTTTTTTTCAGACGGCCTTAAAAACCTTAACTATTTGTAAAAAAACAATAAAAAAGTTTCATCGCATAAAATTCTCTATCTGTTATATTTTCAAAATTTATCAAAAATAAAAGATTGATTTACAGCAAGAATTAAAAGCAACTCATCTTATATAGTTCAAACACTGCTGTCACAACCAGCAAACCATTACATAACAAATGCATAAAAAAGGAACCTCCTATGCCACGTTTGAAACTCCACCAAATCGTTCTGGCTTTGGCCGTTTCTGCCGCGTTGACCGCCTGCGGCGAGAAAACGGCTCAAACAACCGAAACTCCTCAAGCTGCTTCTGCCGCAAGCGCTGCCGATGCTGCCGCAAGCACCGCCGCCGTTTCAGCCCCTCAAAATTCTGCCGATGTTTCTGACGAAGACAAAGCCCTGTTGGAACGCGCGCAAGCTACGTTCAAACCTTTGCCTGACTTAGCCGAAATGTAAAAAGTTCGTCCGTTTACCGAAGAACAGGTCAAACTCGGCCAACAACTTTGGTACGAAAACCGCCTGTCCAAAGGCAACACTGTCAGCTGTAACTCCTGCCACAACTTGGCAACTGCCGGCGTAGACAACATGCCGACCAGCGCGGGCCACAAAAGCCAATTCGGCGGCCGTAACTCCCCAACTGCTCTGAATGCTGCCTTGTTGGGCAGCCAATTCTGGGACGGCCGTGCAGCCGATGTGGAAGAACAAGCCGGCGGCCCATTGCTCAACCCTGTTGAAATGGCCAACGCTACCGAAGCCGATGCCGCCGCAAAAATTGCCGGTATCCCTGAATACCAAGAAAAATTCAAAGCCGCATTCCCTGAAGACGGCGCGGTTTCCTTCAAAAACATCACCACCGCATTGGGCGCGTTTGAACGTACCCTGCTGACCCCGACCCGTTGGGACGACTACCTGAAAGGCAACGTATCTGCCCTGAGCGAACAAGAACGCAAAGGCGTACGCGCATTTATGGACAACGGCTGTATTGCTTGTCACAGCGGCGTTAACTTGGGCGGTACCATGTTCCAAAAATTCGGTTTGGTGGATGGTCCTTACTGGAAACACATCGACGATCCTAAACACGACAAAGGCCGTGCGGACGTAACCAAAAAAGCCGAAGACGAATTCTTCTTCCGCGTTCCCGGCTTGAGAAATGTTGAGCGCACCTATCCATACTTCCACAACGGCAGCGTTTGGGAATTGGATAAAGCCGTCAACATCATGGCGAAAGCTCAATTGGGTAAAACTCTGGCTCCGGAAGAAACTGAAAACATCGTTGCCTTCTTGAAAGCCCTCTCCGGCAATGTTCCTGAATCTGCCCGAACCATGCCTGAGCTGCCTGTATCCACCGATGTCAAATCCCGACCTGACAACAAATAAGGTTTAGCGCAACAAAAAGGCCGTCTGAAAATTCGTTTCAGACGGCCTTTGTTTTGCCGGGCATATGGGCGTCTTTGTTTCACGATTCCACACAATATGGTAATCTTGATCCGATTTTCACCATACATCCGAAAGGAACATCATGAGCCTGATTATTGAAGACTTGCAAGAAGGTCACGGCAAAGAAGCCGTCAAAGGCAAAGAAATCACCGTACATTACACCGGCTGGTTGGAAGACGGTACCAAATTCGACTCCAGCCTCGACCGCCGTCAACCGCTGACCATCACTCTAGGCGTCGGCGAAGTGATTAAAGGTTGGGACGAAGGCTTCGGCGGCATGAAAGAAGGCGGCAAACGCAAGCTGACCATTCCTTCCGAAATGGGCTACGGCGCACACGGTGCCGGCGGCGTGATTCCTCCGCACGCGACTTTGATTTTTGAAGTCGAGCTGCTGAAAGTGTACGAATAAGCATTTGACGCTTCAAAAGACCGAGGCCGTCTGAAACCCTGTTTTTCAGGTTTCAGACGGCCTGTTTTTATCAAGATTCGGTATAATGCCTGTTTTACAAACAAACCATTTCCCAAGGAACCCTCATGCTTTTACCCGAACAAGTCAAAACCCTGATTGAAGGCGTTACCCCTTGCGAACACGTCGAAGTCGAAGGCGACGGCCATCACTTCTTCGCCGTAATCGTTTCCTCCTCCTTTGAAGGCAAAGCCCGCCTCGCCCGCCACCGCCTGATTAAAGACGGCCTCAAGCCGCAACTCGAAAGCAACGAATTGCACGCGCTGTCGATTTCCGTTGCCGCCACGCCGGCTGAATGGGCGGCCAAACAGGCTTAATTCGGAATCAAGCAAAAGGCCGTCTGAAACTTCAGACGGCCTTTTGCATTCAAACCCAAGCAGCCTCAGCTTCCGGCCTGCATCTGTTTTTTCGGGAAAAACTGCACCACGTTCTCTCCTTGCGGCAACACCAATTTCTTCACGGCATGGCCGTACACGGTTTCAAGCGTGATGTTCAGACGGCCTTCGTTGGCAAAAATCTTATCCACACATTCCTTGGCCGCTTGCGGATTGCTGAACTTCAACGCATTCCACAATCCCAAGGTTTCCATATCCTGCCAAAATGTCCCGGCTTTTTTATAGCTCAACTCAAGCTTGGCCGTGTCGGTTACCGGATCGTAAAAGCCGTTGTCGGCGAGCATATCGCCCAAGTCGTGCATATCAATCAACGTGGGCGCTTCGCATTCGATGCCTTCATGGTTCAGACGGCCTGTCAGCTCGGTCAGGCTGTCGCGGCCAAAGTGCGTGAAAAACAATAATCCGTCGGTTTTTAAAGCAGTGGCCCAGTTTTTCAATACCGGCAAAATATCGTCGGCGCGGCTGAGGCTGAGGTTGGCCCACAGCATATCGGCGGCTGCTTCAGGCAGCGGCGCGGTCAGGGCTTGGCAATGTTGCGGAATGGTTTTGCCGGTCAGCTTCTGCCAGAAACCGCCTTTGCGCGCGGCGGCGGCGGTTTTCAAAAAGTCGGCATTCGGATCGTATTCTTCAAACACGGCGTCGGGATAACGCGCGGCCAGCAGGCTGCGGCTGATGTCGGCATCGGCACCAATCAGCATGATGCGTTTGGGTGCATTGCGGACCAGCTGCAGGCGCTCGTCGGTGTCTTGGGCGAGATGGCGGTGAATTTGCCAGCGTTTGTCTTGTTCGGTCATGGTGGGTCGTGTCAGCGGGCTTTGCCCGACAATGTTTTTATGGTTTAAGTCTGTTTCAGACGGCCTTTTCGACAAAATTGCGGTAGATTTCGGCAAATTCGTCGGCATGGCTTAAAAAGGGCGCGTGTGCGGCTTTGTCGATAAGGACCAGCTCGCTATTGCTCAAATGGCGGTGCAAATATTCGCCCATGCGCGGCGGCGTGATCGCGTCTTTCTGTCCAAACACCAGCAATGACGGCGTTTGAATAAGCGGCAACAACGGACGCGCATCGGCATGGTTGACCGCTTCAAGCGCGGCCTGTAAAGCGGAAGGCGTGCCGCAGCGCGCCAAATCGGGCAACACCCGGTTTAAGATTTCGCCTGAATGCGGTGTGTGCAGCAGTTGCAGTTGTAGAAACTGTTTAATATGTTTGGCATAATCCTGCTGGAATGCGCCGACCATCTTGCCCAAGGCAGGTTGCGCCAAGCCTTCGGGATAATCCGTGTCGGCAGTCAATCGGGCAAAACTTGCCGTCAGGCAGAGCGATTGGATTTTATCGGGATAAAGCGCGGTCAGATACAGGGCAACCAATCCGCCCAGCGACCAGCCGAGAATGTGTGCCGGCGTGTCAATTTGTCCGGCGAAGGCTTCGGCAACGGCGGCAATATCAAACGGTTCGGCAAAAGGCGCATCGCCGTGTCCGGGCAAATCAAGCGCGCGGACGTCCCAATCGGCAGGCAGGCGCGGTATCAAATCGTCAAATACATGGCGGTTCGCCGCCCAACCGTGTATCAGATAAACTTTTTTGGCGGAGTGTGGCATGAATGTTCTTTCTTGGTGGCGCAGTTTGAAACAGCTCAATGCGCGACGTTGCGTATTATGCCACGATTCCGTTTCAGACGGCCTTTGCCGAGGCTGCGCAAACGATTTGACGGAATATTTTATCGACGCGGCACAAAGCTGCCCTTTGTGTTTCCGCCATGTCGCGGGCGGGGCAGTGTGCGGCAGTTGTCAGAAAAAGCCGCCCGCATTTGATAGAATGTGGGCCTCGCTGTATTACGAACCGCCCGTCAGCAGCATGATACGCGAGCTGAAACACTTGGCTGACTTGGGCATGAGCCGTCCTTTGGCGGATTTGATGAGCCAAAACGCACCGGACTGGTTGGCGACGGAACACTTCGATTTCGTCCTGCCCATGCCTTTGAGCAAAGAGCGGCGGCTCAAACGCGGATTCAACCAAAGCGAGGCATTGACGGATATTTTGGCAAAACGCTACGGCTGGACGCTGCTGCCGCGCCACGCGGTTTTCAGACGGCATGGCGAGCCGCAAAGTACGCTGAAAAGCGACGAACGTCTGCGAAATATCAAGAATGCATTTAAAATCCAAGCCGAATTGCCGAAGGCGTGTAATATTCTGTTAATTGATGATGTCTTTACCACCGGCTCGACTTTAAACGAATTGGCGAAAACGCTGAAAAAATCAGGCGCAGGTAAGATTTTTTGCTGGAGTTTGGCGCGGCCGCCAATGAAAAAATAGCTTAAGGTTTTTGACACCCATGGAACATTTCGGCATTATGCCACTCTATAAGTGATTGATTTATATGTTTACCATAGTTTTGTACCAACCCGAAATCCCGCCCAATACGGGCAATATTATCCGCCTGTGCGCCAATACCGGTGCCGATTTGCACTTGGTCAAGCCGCTTGGTTTCCCTCTGGATTCGTCCAAAATGAAACGCGCGGGTTTGGATTATCACGAGTTTGCCAAACTGACGGTACATGAGAATTTCGATGATTGCCTCAAGGCACTCGAAGGCCGCCGCATTTTCGCGCTGACCACCAAAGGCTCCACCCGCCCCGACGAAGTTTCCTTCCGCAAAGGCGACGTGTTGCTGTTTGGTCCCGAAACACGCGGCCTGCCTGCCGAAGTTCTCGACAGCCTGCCTGCCGGACAAAAAATCCGCCTGCCGATGATGCCCGACAGCAGGAGCATGAATCTTTCCAATACCGTCGCCGTCATTCTGTTTGAAGCATGGCGACAAAACGGTTTTGCCGGCGGCGTATAACAGGCCGTCTGAAACCGCTGCGTTATCAACTCAAGAACGGAACCCGTTTTGACTTTTACTAAAAAAACCCTCCTTTCCCTAGCCGCCGCCACCATCGGCGTCCTTTCCATCAATGCCGCCGTCGCCGACAGCGTGGTCCGAGTCGAAAAACTGCATCCTTCTGCCAACCGCAGTTACAAAGTTGCCGGCAAACGCTACACGCCGCTGACCAAAGTTTCCTCTTTCAGCCAAACCGGCAAAGCCTCATGGTACGGCAACCAATTCCACGGCCGTAAAACTTCCAGCGGCGAGCGTTACAATATGAACGCCTTCTCCGCCGCCCACAAAACCCTCCCTATTCCCAGCTACGCACGCGTGACCAATATGCAAAACGGCAAAAGCGTCATCGTCCGCGTCAACGACCGCGGCCCTTTCCACGGCAACCGCGTCATCGATGTTTCCAAAGCCGCCGCCCAACAATTAGGTTTCATCAACCAAGGCACGGCCAACGTCAAAGTTGAGCAAATCATCCCCGGCCAAACCGCCGCTCAAACCATTATTTCCCCAAACAACAAAGAATTTTTTGTTGATTTGAAATCCTTCGGTACCCAACGCGAAGCACAGGCTTATTTGAACCAAGCCGCACAAAGCCTGCCATCCGACAGCAAAGTCATGCTTGAAAAACGCAACTACGAATATGTGGTCAAAATGGGTCCGTTCAGCAGCCAAGAACGTGCCGCCGAAGCAGGCGAACGCGCCCGTCATCTGAACCTGGCATCCACCATCTGATTTCGTCCGCGTTACCGCTGAAGTTTGATACAATACAAGGCCGTCTGAAACCCG
The DNA here is from genome assembly GCF_051958295.1 of Neisseria sp. P0014.S002. Lineage (NCBI taxonomy): Bacteria > Pseudomonadati > Pseudomonadota > Betaproteobacteria > Neisseriales > Neisseriaceae > Neisseria > Neisseria sp. P0014.S002. Next base: position 29,378 of record NZ_JBQCVO010000002.1, read on the forward strand.
ATTGCAAGGTTTCAGACGGCCTTTTTTAATCACAGGGGAACACCATGATCAGCAGGCTCACAGGCAAATTGATTGAGAAAAATCCGCCACAGGTCGTTATCGACGTCAACGGCGTCGGTTATGAAGCCGACGTTTCCATGCAGACTTTCTACAACCTGCCTTCCGTTGGCGAAACTGTCCATCTCTACACCCAGCTTGTCGTCCGCGAAGACGCGCATCTGCTGTTTGGTTTCGCCTCAGTCGAGGAACGCGCCACCTTCCGCCAACTGGTCAAAGTCAGCGGCATCGGTGCCAAAACCGCATTGGGCATTTTGTCGGCCATGAATGCCGACGAGCTGGCGCAAGCCATTGCCGAAGAAGACGTCAAACGCCTCTCTTCCGCCCCCGGCATCGGCAAAAAAACCGCCGAACGCATGGTGTTGGAGCTGCGCGGCAAACTTGTATCCCATACCGTTTCAGACGGCCTGTTTGCCCCTGCTGCCGTTGCCGACGAAAGCCAAGACATCATCAACACCCTGCTTGCCCTCGGCTACAACGAACGCGAAGCCAAAGCCGCCACCAAAGGCATTCCCAAGGGTACGGAAGTCGGCGAAGGCGTGCGCCTGGCCTTGAAAAACCTGCTTAAATAAGGCCGTCTGAAACATGAAGGCATTAGCACTGAGCATCACCCTCTTGCTGAGCGCGTGCGTCTATACCGAGACTCCGTATGGTCACACCGCCGTCTTGGACCTGCCCGTCCACTCGCAAACCACCGTCAACAAAACCGTGACCATCAACGCCCCGCCGGGAACGACCGTCATTTACCAAGACAGCCAGCCTGTTCACAACCATCCGGCTTATCCCGTCTATCCGCGCCGGGTTTATCGTTATCGATAAACAACGCTGACCGTTTGAAACCATATGTTCAGACAGCCTGTTGAGAGACCAACCATGAAATACATCCTTCCCTTGCTTTTACTCCTGAGCGCCTGCACACCGGATGTCAAGACCACCACGGATGCCGCATCCGCCCCCAAAACACACGGCTTCGCACACCGCCTGACCGAAGGCGAAAAACTGCTGACCCAAGCCCTCATCAAACAAGACCTCGCTGCCTACTTCAAACACGAAACCGGCGGCGCATTTGCCGAACAAGCCCCCTTATTCTCGGCCCAGCAACTTGCCGAACAGAAAAACATCCCCAAAAACGATGCCATCGGCGTTTACGGCAAAATCATCAAAACCCAAGGTCGCACCGCCTGGCTGCAAACCGACAAGCAAACCCTCAAACTCGATTTGGCCGAACCGCTGCAAGAAGCTCAAGGCGAAGTTACCCTTGTCTGCCAACACGAAAACACCGTATTCCAAGACTGCCAAACAGAAGAAAACTTCGCCCGACGCTTTACCGAACAAATTTTCTCGGCGGTCGAGTCCGGACGCGTATCCGCCCAAACAGACGCACCGGCCGAAGAAATCATGGCCGGCCGCCTCATCCCGTTTTTAAGTGCCGCCAGCGACTTTACCGGCAACTTCAAAGCCTGCGCCACCACCATGACCGAATACTGCACCAGCCGCCTGGCACGCGAAATGCCCGAATCCGCAGTCCGCAAAAAAGCACAGGAATTGGGTTTGACCGAAATAGCATTTAAAAAGAAAAAATAAATATTTAGGCCGTCTGAACCCTATGGCGGCTGTGTTATAATCCGCACCTCATACAGGTCGGACAGACAGTCGCCGCGTATCGCATAAGGCATACGGGGAGGAAAGTCCGGGCTCCACAGAGCAGAATGCCGGCTAACGGCCGGGCGCGGCAACGCGACGGAAAGTGGAACAGAAAGCAATACCGCCGATGATTGCCTTCGGGCAAAACAGGTAAGGGTGAAAAGGTGCGGTAAGAGCGCACCGTGCATTTGGTAACAAAGCGCAGCAGGCTAAACCCCATTCGGAGCAAGACCAAACAGAACGCGATGACGCTGCTCGCCGAGCGTTCGGGTAGGTTGCTTGAGCACACCAGCAATGATGTGCCTAGAGGAATGACTGTCCGCGACAGAACCCGGCTTACCGTCCGAGCTGTATGTCCCCATACCGCGGCAGGTTTTAAAAACCTGCCGCATTTTTATAAAAATAAAAAGGCCGTCTGAAACCTGAATCTTGGTTTCAGACGGCCTTTTTTTAAACCGCTATTTATGGACGGTATTCCGGTTTCATGCCGTTGGGCAGAAGCTGCCATACATAGCCGGTGGTTTTCATTTTGCCGGCCACTTCGCCTGCTTCATCGCCATAGCCCCAGAAATAATCCACACGGACCGCGCCTTTAATCGCGCTGCCGGTATCTTGCGCCATAATCAGGCGGTTGAGGGCTTTTTGGGTGGTCGGGTGGGCAGTGGCGACAAATAATGGTGCGCCAAGCGTGATGTAGTGACGGTCGATGGCACCAGCGTATTCGCCCATCAACGGCGTACCCAATGCGCCCACCGGGCCGGAATCACTGCTGCCGGTCAGTTCGCGGAAAAAGACGTAGCTGGGGTTTTGTCCCAAAACTTCGGCAAGGCGGCTGGGGTTTTGCTTCATATAGGCCTTGATGCCCTGCATGCTGGTCTGACCCAGCGGCAGATAGCCTTTGTCCGCCATATAGCGGCCGATGGAAACATACGGATGTTCGTTTTTATCGGCAAATCCGACGCGGATGTATTTGCCGGACGGCGTTTTCAAACGGCCTGAACCTTGAATGTGCATAAAGAAAAGTTCGACCGGATCATCTGCGTAACCCAAAATCGGCGCTTTGCCGTTAAGCGCACCGCCGTTGATTTGGCTGCGGGTGTAGTAAGGAACGAAGCGGCTGCCTTCAAAACGGCCTTTCAGCGCAGTACTGCGTGCTGTAATCGGGAATCTGGACAAATCGGCCGTGTATGTGCCGCTATTGTCGATGACGCCGCTGTTTTGACCGGTTTGGCGGATGCGGACGGTGGCTTTGCTGCCTCTCAAGTTTGCAGCCAGCGGAACGGAAACAAAATCGTTCGGAATGCCGTAAATAGGGAAACGGGATTGGCTTGTGGGCTTGTCGTCGCCGTGCAGGACCGGTTCGTAATAGCCGGTAATGGTGCCGGCAGGATTGCCACCATTGTCAACGCGCCATGCGGTGAAATAGCGCTCGAAAAAGTGTTTGGCTTGGAAATGGTGCGCCGGCGTTTGCATGGCTTGGATACAAACGTCCTGCCAGCCTTGGCGGTTTTTGAGTTTTTCACAGCCTAAGCGGAAAGACTGCAGGCTTTTAGCGAAGTGTTGGGTGTTCCAGTGTGGCAGTTCGTTGTAGGAAACAACGGTGTAGTTTGCTCCTCCCCCGCTCACTGTCGTACCAATGGGATCAGGCGTACCGGTGGGGCGGTCAGGGCCTTTGATAACGCTGGTGTCGGTTTCGGGAAGATTTTTAATGCTTTTGCTCGGACAGGCGGCAAGAATGGCTGCGGCAATGCTGACGAGCGTGATGCGGTACAGGTGTTTTTTCATGGAATCAATAACGTGTCGAAAGGCCGTCTGAAAGCTATTTTTCAGACGGCCTATGTTGGAAAGTGCTGATTTTAACACAAAAAAGCCATTTATCGGCGCGGCGGCAATTTGACGACAACCGTATCGGCCAGCATATCGTAGAGCGTGCGGCGGTCGCGTTTGACGGAGAAGAGCATGATGAAGTTAATGAAGGCTATAAGCAGAGAAATCAGGTTTCCACCCGTGTCACTTATTGCCAACGATACAATAGTTACCACAACACCAACAGCAAGCGCCCAGACAACTTCGCGGATTAAAACCGTTCCTTCAAAGCCCGGATTGCTCCCGTCATTTTTTAACACCCGGATGCCCATAATTTTTTTACCTAAAGACTGACCGTCCCGGCTCATGTAATACAGTTGGACAATACCAAAAACTAAATAAACAGCCAAAGAAATAAAAAATGTTATGGCAAAATATTCAGGGGTATTAAAAAGAGAAGATTCCGAAACTAATTTTTTGCTTTCATCTAAAGTGAAAACTACCATCATGATGAATGGCAACCATATCAAAAAAGTAAACAGATTATTCAACAAATATGCCGCAACCCTCGCCCCCGGCGAAGCAATATGGACATCTACTATTTCCGTTTTAGGCAAATCCGACAAATTGATTTCGCTCATTTCATCTTCCTCTGTGCTATTTAATGAGATGCAATTTCATTGCCATCTTAACCTATTTTTCCATCATTCTAAAAAATTTCGATAAAAACCTTTACATTTTCCGCAGACGGCGTTAAAACGTTTGCTTTCCCCTTTTTTATAGTGGGTTAACAAAAATCTGAACAAAGCGGCAGGCGATGCCGTTCCGATTTTTGTTAATGCACTATAAAACTTATCCGGATTTTCTTCTCAAGGAGTAGCACATGAAAGTAGGTTTTGTCGGCTGGCGCGGTATGGTCGGCTCTGTTTTGATGCAGCGTATGAAAGAAGAAAACGACTTCGCCCATATTCCCGAAGCGTTTTTCTTTACCACTTCCAACGTCGGCGGCGCTGCCCCTGATTTCGGTCAGGCAGCCAAAACATTGTTGGATGCCAACGATGTTGCCGAATTGGCAAAAATGGACATCATCGTTACCTGTCAGGGTGGCGACTACACCAAATCCGTCTTCCAACCCCTGCGCGACAGCGGCTGGAACGGCTACTGGGTTGACGCGGCTTCTTCCCTGCGCATGAAAGACGATGCGATTATCGTCCTCGACCCTGTCAACCGCAACGTCATCGACAACGGCCTCAAAAACGGCGTGAAAAACTACATCGGCGGCAACTGTACCGTTTCCCTGATGTTGATGGCTTTGGGCGGTTTGTTCCAAAACGATTTGGTTGAATGGGCAACCAGCATGACCTACCAAGCCGCTTCCGGCGCGGGTGCGAAAAACATGCGCGAACTCATCAGCGGCATGGGCGCGATTCACGCCAAAGTGGCAGACGAGCTTGCCGATCCTTCCAGCGCGATTCTCGACATCGACCGCAAAGTGTCCGATTTCCTGCGCAGCGAAGACTATCCGAAAGCCAACTTCGGTGTACCACTCGCCGGCAGCCTGATTCCGTGGATTGACGTGGATCTGGGCAACGGCCAGTCCAAAGAAGAATGGAAGGGCGGCGTAGAAACCAATAAAATCCTCGGCCGCAGCGACAATCCGACCGTAATCGACGGCTTGTGCGTGCGCATCGGCTCTATGCGCTGCCACAGCCAAGCCCTCACCCTGAAGCTGAAAAAAGACCTGCCTGTTTCTGAAATCGAAGCCATCTTGGCAGGTGCAAACGACTGGGTGAAAGTCATCCCTAACGAAAAAGAAGCCAGCATCCACGAGCTGACTCCTGCCAAAGTTACCGGCACGCTGTCTGTTCCTGTCGGACGCATCCGCAAACTGGGCATGGGCGGCGAATACATCAGCGCGTTCACTGTCGGCGACCAACTCTTGTGGGGCGCTGCCGAACCGTTGCGCCGCGTATTGCGCATTATCTTGGGCAGCCTGTAATTTAGGTTGGCATGAAAAAAGCAACGGTTTGGGCCGTTGCTTTTTTTGTCACAACAAGGCCGTCTGAACCTTTCAGACGGCCTTTTTCCTATTCTTTCTTACCAGCCAAACCAATTTCTTTGGTGGAATCGCCAACTTTAATTTGCGCCTTACCGGCAATTTCTTCAGCCTGCGGGCCGAAGAGTTTCAAATCGTAACGGCCGTTTTCGATACCGTTCAAACTGGTTTTACCGCTGATGGCGGCTTTGCCATTGTTATTGGCAATACCTGCGGCAAGCAGGTCGACATTATTGTGGGAAGCCATGCTGCTGATTTTGCCGTAACCTTGTTTTTTATCGAAATCGACGGTGTATTTCAGACGGCCGCTGCGGTCGTCGCCGTTAAACGCGATACCTGAATACTGATAGCTGCCTTGTTTGGGCAAATTGCGGTAAGCGGTTTCATCACCTTGGACTTCGCCGACGGTGAATGTGTATGTATCGAGGTTTTGCAGCTTGCCTGCGTCATCGGCTTTTTGTTTGGCGTAACGCGTGGCAACAGTGGAATAATTTTGTTTATACACTTGGAAGTCGCCCGTTTCCAAAGTGATGACTTGGCCGTTTACCTTGATTTTTTGGGCGTAGTCGTAAGAGGATACTTTATCGGTTTTCAAAAAGCCGGTATCAAGTTTTCCGCCTTTTTGCAAGGTTTGCGTTTTACCGTTGGCCGTCAGCTCCAACGTACCGTTTTCAGGGACGGATTCGTTCAATTCAACGGACAGCACGCCTTTCGGATGCGGATTGAGCGGCTCGGTCACGGCATTCGACAAGCCGCTTGTTGCGCCGCCGCAGGCAGCCAGCATCAAAGACAGGGAAGCAGTCAAAGCAGAAATACGGAGGGTTCTCATCATTTTTTCCTTTCCTTTTTTATTTGATATGATATTTATCATATACCTAAAAAAATGAACAATAAATGATTTTTGTCAAAATTAATTATTTTGAATATTGATTTTATAAATATTGAAACATTTTTAAAATATCGGGCATTCAGTCCATCCAGCCTCCCTTCCGCTATAATCATTTTATTTTGCAAACGGATTTCATCATGCCGAAAATCACCCTTATCGCCGCCTACGCCGCCCGCCGCTGTATCGGCATCAACAACACCATGCCTTGGCATTTGCCCGAGGATTTTGCCTTTTTCAAATCCTACACCACCGGCAAACCCGTTATTATGGGCCGCAAAACATGGGAGTCGCTGCCGCGCAAGCCGCTGCCCGGCCGTCAAAATATCGTCATTACCCGCCAAGATTATCAGGCCGAAGGCGCGCAAACGACGGCCTCTTTGGAAGATGCGCTGGCTTTGTGTCAAGGGGCTGAAGAAGTCATCATCATGGGCGGCGCGCAAATTTATGCACAAGCTTTGCCGATTGCCACGGATTTGCGTTTGACCGAAGTCGGTTTGGATGTGGACGGTGATGCGTTTTTTCCTGAGTTTTCCACAGAAACATGGAAAGAAGCCTCTCGGGAAAACCATGTTTCCGCCAAAGGCATCGAATACGCGTTTGTACATTATGTGAAGGCATAATCCGACAACGCAAAGGCCGTCTGAAACCCTGTTTTTCAGGTTTCAGACGGCCTTTTATTTCGTTTGTTTACGGCATTCCGTTTAAGCCGTTTTGTTTTTCAAAGGCAGCTTGATATGCGGTTTGGCCGGCTTGGGCGCTTCTTTCAGTCCAAGTTCGATTTGCTGCTCTTCGCTCAACAAATTGCTCCAGTCGCCTTTTTTATACCAGTCGCGGCCGTCCAACTCTATGGGATGTTGGATGCGCTCGCAACCGTTGCCGCATTGCAAATCGTCTTCTTTGCAGTATTTGTCGCAACCCCAGCAGATACGCTCGGGATTTTTCGGGAAAATGGGAAATTTCTTGGCCATGGTGTTCTTCTTTTGTTTGTGTGCGGTATGGGCAGAATTATAAGTGATTTGAATGGGGCTGGCGGCGGGTTTATCGTGTTTTACGCTGATTTTTTAAGATGTGTTAACCTTTCAGACGGCCTATACTGTAAAAATAATCCCTACGCGGTACAACAAGAGGACCTGATATGAACATATGCCGTCTGAAGCCTGAATTTGTCGAGCCTTTATCCCTCGCGCTGTTTGAAGAATGGCACGATTTTGCGCCGTGGTCGTCTCTAGACAAAATCCGTGCGTATTACGCGCAGTGCCTCAATGGGGATGATTTGCCGCTGGCGTTTGCGGCTGTGGATAACGAAGGGCGGCTGATGGGTTCGGCGGCATTGAAACGGTTTGATATGGCGTGTTTTCCTGAATACGAATATTGGCTGGGCGATGTGTTCGTTTTGCCGCAATTTCGCGGTTTGGGCGTAGGCAGGCAGCTGGTTTCGTTTTGTCTGGATAAAGCATGCGAACTGGGTTTGCCGCATCTGTTTCTCTATACGCCGGATGTACAGGCCGTGTATGAAAAGTTCGGCTGGAAAGAAATTACGCAGACTTGGCACAACGGGGAAACCGTATCCGTCATGAAATTGGATTTATAGCTTGAAATAAATAAAAGGCCGTCTGAACATTTGGTTTCAGACGGCCTTTGTTTTTTAAATTATCCACAACTACCCTATCCGTTTAAACGGCGGCAGACAGGCCAATAATTGTTGGCCGTAGCGTTGCGTTTTGACGCGGTTGTCAAGGATGGTCACGCGGCCGTAATCCTGTTCGGTACGGATAAGGCGGCCGACGGCTTGGATCAGTTTGATGCTGGCTTCGGGAACGGTGATTTCGATAAAAGGATTGCCGCCACGTTGTTCAATCCAACGGTTTTGGGTTTTCTCGATAGGATTGTCCGGCATGGCAAACGGCAGCTTGGCAATAATGACTTGCACGCAGGCCGTGCCGGGCAGGTCGAGGCCTTCGGCAAAACTGTCGAGGCCGAAAATAATGCTGGCTTTGCCTTCGGCAATGGCTTGATGGTGCCTTTGCAACAGGACAGTCTTGGGCAACTCGCCTTGTACAAGCAGAAGCGGCAAGTATTCGTCAGGCAGTCGTAAGGCGACATCCTGCATTTGCTTGCGCGAGGAAAACAACACCAGCGTACCGATGGCTTCAACCGGCGAAACCAGCTTCGGCAACCATTCGACAATGGCGGTCGTGTGCGCATCAGGGTCTTTGGGGCTGGCGTGTACGGGCGGAATATACAGCTCGCCTTGCGTATCGAAATTAAACGGGCTTTCCAATGCAAGCGTGGTGGTTTCGGGCAGCCACAGCAGGCCGGTTTGGCGCAAAATCAGGTTGAAGCTGCCGAGCGATTGCAGGGTGGCCGAAGTCAACACCGCGCCTGCCGCACGCCGCCACAAGCTGTTAGCAAGGTGGGATGCGCTGCTGATGGGGCTGGCGTTGAAAATATAGTCGTTTTTGTCGTCGGCACGGCGAGTTATCCATTTCGCCAACGGCTCTTCGCCTTCAATGGGAACAATGGAGAGTAAATCCCAAACCGCGCTGATTTGTTCGATACGGGCAATAAAAAGGCCGAACTCGCTGGTCAGGCGGTCGAGGAGCGCGCCGTCCTGTTCTTTTTCGCGGCGCGCGGCAGAAAGCGCATCGTTCAAGCCGACAACGTGCTTGAGCAGGCTGCGCGCAGCAATGGCTGTATTGGAAACTGTGGTTTCCAGGCCTTCGGGGATTTTGCCGTCTTCCCACAACCAAGTCGGTTCGTTGTGTTTCCGCTTGTCATTTTCAGACGACCCCAGACTTAAAGACGGCTCTTCCGCCAAATGGAACTGCCATTCGTGCAAACTGTCGAGCAAAGATGTGGCAGCTTCGTCGGCAAGGTTGGCAAGTTCGGCTTTATCGGTAAGCGCGGCAATTTTGCCGGTCAGCTGCGGCAGTTTTTCCAGCGTCCAAACGGCAATATTCCATGAATGTTCGGCGGCAAAGCGGCTGAGGGCTTTTTTGGGCAGGTGGTGCGCTTCGTCTATGCAATAGAAACTGTTTTCGGGCGCAGGCAGAATCACGCCGCCGCCCATGCTGATGTCGGCAAGCAGAAGATCGTGGTTGGCAACGACGACATCGACGGTTTCCAAGACATCGCGCGCCAGGTAAAACGGACATTCCGCACGGTTGGGACAGGCGGATTTCAGGCAGCCGTGGCGGTCGTTGGTCACTTTGAGCCAAATCGCGTCATCGATTTTTTCCGGCCAAGCGTCGCGGTCGCCATTAAAACGGCGGGCGGAAAATTCATCGGCAATGTCGCGCAGCAGGTTCAATTCTTCCGGCTTGGGTTTGCTGTCCCACAACACTTCCGGCGCTTCAAAACCAAGCAGGTTTTGCTGGGCGTTGTTTTGCGTCAGTTGATAGAGTTTGTACGGACAAAGATAACGGCCGCGCCCTTTGGCAAGCGCAAAGGTCAGCTCCAAACCGCTTTTTTCGACCAGAAACGGCAAATCGCGGTCAACCAACTGCTCCTGCAAAGCCACCGTCGCACTGCTGACGATCAACCGTTTGCCGCGCGTTTGCGCCATGATGCCGCCGGCCAAAAGATAGGCCAACGATTTACCCACGCCGGTTGGCCCTTCAATTACGGCAATGCTCTCGCCCTCGCGTTTAGGCGCTTCTTCGCCTTCTTCACGCGTCAACGTCCGCGAAAAAGCGTTGGCAATCGCCGCAATCATTTCCCGCTGCGAAGCGCGCGGACGGAAACCGGGCAGGTTTTTGCCGACGTTTTGGTAATGGTCGCGGATGGCGTTTTTTTCTAAATCGGTGAGCATTGAGGCCGTCTGAATGGGTTTGCAAGAATAGCGTATTTTAGCATTTTTACCTTCATGAAGCCTTCGTAAAGTCTTACTCTATTTTAGGGTTTGGCATTTTTATGGCGATAGACAAACCGCAAAGGCATAATCGGTTTTAATTAAGCAAAAGGCCGTCTGAAACTTTAGCCGCACTGATGCAGAGGCACCCACAATTTTTGCTTTTCGGATTTGTTTTTCTCGTAGCGGTTCCACGCTTTTTCATGAAAATAAAAGACGACGGTATTGACGATGGGTTCGACCAAAGCGACCGCGCTGGAAACGCCGATACTGCCGGTCAAAATATAGGCGACACTAAATGCGACGCTGAAATGCAAAATAGCAAATGTAATGGTTTTAATCATGCTGTTTTCCTGATACATTGATGTTTTAATCGTTACATAATAATGATTATCAACTAACGCGTATATTTTAAATCCTTTATCCTAATTTAGATTTTATAAATCGATATTTTATTTTTGATAGGAATTTTATGAACCCGCTCCATATTGTCGTCCTCGACCGCGATACCCTCGTCAACCGCCCGTTTGACTTTGATTTTCCACATACATTGAGCAGCTACGGCACAACCGAAGCACACGAAACGCTGGAGCGTATCCGCGGCGCGGACATTGTAATTACCAACAAAGTCGTGATTTCCGCCCAAGCATTTGCCGAAAATCCACAACTCAAGCTGATTGCCGTTACGGCGACAGGCGTCAACAATGTGGACGTTGAAGCTGCCAAACAAAACGGCACGGCAGTATGCAATATCCGCGCTTACGGCAATGAATCCGTGGCGGAACACGCGTTTATGATGATGATTACCCTGATGCGCAACCTGCCTACCTACCAGCGCGACGTTGCGGCAGGCTTGTGGGAAAACTCGCCGTTTTTCTGCCATCTCGGCGCACCGATGCGCGATTTAAACGGCAAAACGCTGGCGATTTTCGGTCAAGGCAATATCGGTAAAACGCTGGCAACTTATGCTCAGGCTTTCAAAATGAATGTCGTGTTCGCCGAACATAAAAATGCCCAAAGCGTCCGCGACGGCTATATTTCCTTTGAGGAAGCCATCCGCTCCGCCGATGTCGTGTCGCTTAATTGCCCACTCACGCCACAAACGACCAATATGATAGGCGAAGCCGAATTGCAGCAAATGAAACCCGGCGCCATCCTCATCAACTGCGGGCGCGGCGGCTTGGTTGATGAAGCCGCTTTGGTTGCGGCGTTGAAATACGGCCAAATCGGCGGGGCAGGTTTTGACGTGTTGACACAAGAGCCGCCACGCGACGGCAATCCTCTGCTGAAAGCCCGACTGCCCAACCTCATCGTCACACCACACATTGCATGGGCAAGCCAAGAGGCCGCCAACCGTCTGTTTGACATCCTTTTGGACAACATCAACCGCTTCGTGGCCGGCAATCCGCAAAATCTGGTTTAATCTATGGAAAACCTGTTGATAAGGTTGTGAACAATTTTAAAGGCCGTCTGAAATATTCAGACGGCCTTTATTAATCTTTATTTATTTCATAAAGTTATCTATTAAATGCTTTCAATCGTTTCATTCTTCATTGTGGATAACCCTATAAAAAGGCCGTCTGAAATACTCAGACGGCCTTTTGTTTGCCCAGGCAAATTAAATATCGTATGTGGTTGAAGCGGTATCACCGCCCTTGCCTGTCCAGTTGGTATGGAAGAACTCGCCGCGCGGTTTGTCGGTACGCTCGTAAGTGTGCGCGCCGAAGTAGTCGCGTTGCGCTTGCAGCAGGTTGGCCGGCAGACGCTCGGAAGTGTAGCCGTCAAGGAAGGTAATGGCGGAAGCCATGCAAGGCATTGGAATACCGCACTCAATCGCTTTGGCAACTACTTTACGCCATGCAGGCAGACAGGTTTCCAACACGCCTTTGAAATAAGGATCGGAACCCAAGAAGACCAAATCAGGATTGGCTTCGTATGCGTCGCGGATGTTGCCCAAGAACGCGCTGCGGATGATACAGCCTTCGCGCCACAAGAGGGCAGTATTGCCGTAATTCAATGCCCAATCGTTATTTTCACTGGCTTCGCGGATCAGCATAAAGCCTTGTGCATAAGAAATGATTTTGGATGCCAACAGGGCTTGGCGCAAAGCATCCACCCATGCGGCTTTGTCGCCTTCAATCGGGGTAATGGTTTTGCCAAATAGGCTGTTTGCTTGGGCGCGTTGGTCTTTAAATGCAGACACGCAACGTGCAAATACGGCTTCGGAAATCAGGGTCAACGGGATACCCAAATCGAGAGCATTGATGCCGGTCCATTTGCCTGTGCCTTTTTGACCTGCGGTATCAAGGATTTTTTCGACCAAAGGTTCGCCGTTTTCATCTCTGTAACCCAAAATCGCGGCGGTAATTTCAACCAAATAAGAATCCAGTTCGGTTTTGTTCCACTCGTTGAAGATTTGGTGCATTTCTTCATAAGACAGGCCCAAACCGTCTTTCATGAATTGGTACGCTTCACAAATCAGCTGCATATCGCCGTATTCGATACCGTTGTGCACCATTTTGACGAAGTGGCCCGCACCATCACGGCCGACCCAGTCGCAGCAAGGCTCGCCTTGAGGCGTTTTGGCGGAGATGGCTTGGAAAATCGGCTTAACGGCAGGCCATGCGGCTTCGTCGCCACCAGGCATGATAGAAGGGCCGTGACGCGCGCCTTCTTCGCCACCGGATACGCCGGCACCGATAAAGCGGATGCCTTTTGCCGCTAGCTCGTGTGTACGGCGGGTGGAATCAGGATAGTTGGCATTGCCGCCGTCAATAATGATGTCGCCTTCGTCCAAAAGCGGAACGAGTTGCTCGATAAAATCGTCAACAACAGAACCAGCGCGTACCATCATCATGATTTTGCGTGGTTTCTCTAATTTATCAACCAGATCTTGCAGTGAATATGCGCCGATAATATTGGTATTTTTGGCTACGCCGTTTAAAAAATCATCTACTTTGCTAGTCGTCCGGTTGTATGCAACAACTTTAAAGCCGTTGTCGTTCATGTTGAGAATCAGGTTTTGCCCCATCACGGCAAGGCCGATTACGCCAATGTCGCCTTTCATTTGGTGAAACTCCGTTATTGATTAAATTTATCAAGCGTAACTCTAGCTGATTTACAACTTTTTAACAATCCTTAACTTTTAAATTTTTTGAAAAGATGCCTTTACGTTTCAGACGGCCTTTGCCTTTGGGAAAACAAACTATAAATTAGATTTTAAATAATAAATAGAGGATGATATTGAGTGCTGCCCAAGCTTGTTGACAAGTTTTATTACAAAACTTTTTCAAATACTTAGCTGATATTTTTTGATGAGGATAAAGTATGGTCGGCCTTGTTTGCAGATGTGGGTAAAATTTTTCTGCTGCTTCATTCTGTGGGTAACTTTTTGCCTGTGCACAATCTTAGCTTGTTTTATACTTTTCCAATTGGAACTGATTGACTAGAGAAATAGTCAAATGGTTTTTTATTTCAAACTATTTTCATATTTCCTTTTATTTAAGCAGGGAAAAGGCCGTCTGAAAATATGTCAATAAGGGTGTGCATATGAAGTTTTCCTTTAGTATTAATTTGTTATCCGTTTTGATTTTGGCCGCTTGTGCGCAACAGTCGGTTCAAAAGCCTCAAGTTGCCCTGCCCTCCGTATCTGTGGACAACCATGCGCCGGAGCAAGGAACAGGGCTGACGGAACAGAAATTAATCCGCGCCAAGCATTATATGGCGGCGTCTGCCAATCCGTTGGCGACTGAGGCAGGATACGAGATTTTGAAACGCGGCGGCAGTGCGATAGATGCGATGATTGCCATGCAGACAACTTTGGGATTGGTTGAGCCGCAGTCTTCCGGTTTGGGCGGCGGCGCGTTTTTGGTGTATTGGGACAATAAGGCGAAAAAGCTGACGACGTTTGATGCCCGAGAAACGGCGCCGAAAGCAGCAACACCAGAGCTTTTTTTGGATGAAAACGGCAAACCGATGGGCTTTATGAAAGCGGTGGTCGGCGGCCGTTCGGTCGGTGTGCCGGGGATTCCGAAGCTGCTGGAAGATGTCCATAAGCGTTACGGCAAATTGCCGTGGGTAAGTTTGTTTGAGAAACCGATTACTTTGGCAGAACAAGGTTTTGCCGTTTCTCCGCGTATGGCGAAATCCATCGAGCAAAATTTGGAACCTTTGCAACGTTATCCGCAAACCGCCGCCTATTTCCTGCCTGATGGCAAGCCTTTGGCTGCGGGAACGGTGTTGAAAAACCCTGAATTTGCGCGTTCCGTACGCCTGTTGGCGGAAAAAGGCAGTGCGCCGTTCTATCAGGGAATGCAGGCGCAGAATATTGTCCGTGCCGTTATCGGTGCTGTGGATAATCCCGGCAAAATCAGTATGGCGGATTTGAAAAACTACCGCGTTATCGAACGTAAGCCGGTTTGTGCGCCGTATCGTGAATATGAAGTTTGCGGCATGGGCGCGCCAAGTTCCGGTGCCATCGCTTTGGGCGAGATTTTGGGCGTATTGCAGAATCAGGATATGAAGGCGTTGGGTGCGGAAAATATCCACAGTTGGCGCTGGATAGGCGATGCGTCGCGGATTGCGTTTGCCGACCGCGATTATTATGTCGGCGATCCTGCGTTTGTGAACGTTCCGACCCGCGCCATGATTTCTCAGGCTTATTTGAAACCGCGTGCCGAAGAAATCTACAAGGCTGACAAGGCGTTGGAAACCATTCAGGCAGGCAAGTTCGGCAAGGCATACGCGCAGGGTATGGCGGTCGAGCTGCCGTCCACCAGCCATTTGGTGGTTGTGGATAAAGACGGCAACGTCGTGTCGATGACGACTTCGATTGAAAACGCGTTCGGCTCGGGGCTGATGGCAAACGGCTATCTGCTCAATAATGAATTGACTGATTTCGCTTTCAATCCTGTCGGCGCGGACGGTAAAACCGTTGCCAACAGCGTGGCGGGCGGCAAGCGGCCGCGTTCTTCGATGGCGCCGACCATCGTGATGAAAGACGGCAAGCCTTATCTAGCGGTCGGTTCGCCCGGCGGCAGCCGCATCATCGGTTTCGTCGCCAAAACGCTGGTGGCGCATATCGACTGGGGCATGGACATTCAGGCGGCAATCTCCCTACCAAATATGCTCAATCGCGGCAGCCAATATGAAATCGAGGAAAAAACCGCAGCGGCGGACAAAGCAGCAGCGTTGGAAAAACTGGGCTACAAAGTCCAAATCCGCGATTTGAATTCCGGCGTACAAGGCATTGTGATCGGCAAAGACGGTTTGCTCGGCGGTGCCGACCCGCGCCGCGAAGGCAAAGTCATGGGCGATTGATTTTATCGGTTTGACATGCAAAGGCCGTCTGAACAGCTAGGTTTCAGACGGCCTTTTAGTTTGGGAAAAAATATGGATAAGATGTGTATAAGAATAATGTTAAATTTTAATATTTTTATTTTTCAATAAGATAAAATGGATGGATATGTGGATAATTACTTGTGGAAAACGACATGATTTAGGCCGTCTGAAAGGTTCAGACGGCCTTTTCATTGGACTGCGTTATCTATTTTCTATCAGGCTGCTGGCAGCTCATGAAAAGAGGTGGGCAAGTCTTCGTCATCGGTAAACTCCACCCATTCGTAAGCGCTTTCATCTGCCAAAACGGCACGCAACAGCGCATTATTGATGGCATGGCCTGATTTGTAACCTTCAAATGCGCCGATAATCGGATGGCCGACAATGTACAAATCGCCAATCGCATCAAGGATTTTGTGGCGGACAAATTCATCGGGATAGCGCAAACCTTCCGGATTCAAAACATCCATGTCGTCAATCACGATGGCGTTGTTCAAATTGCCACCCAGTCCGAGATTGTGGGCACGCATCATTTCCACTTCGTGCATAAAGCCGAAGGTACGGGCGCGGGCAATCTCATCGATATAGGATTTTCCTGCAAAATCAATCTCGAAAGTAGGTGCGCTGCGGTTGAATACAGGATGATCAAATTCGATGGTTAAAGTCACTTTAAAGCCGTC
This sequence comes from Neisseria sp. P0014.S002, assembly GCF_051958295.1. Taxonomy (NCBI): domain Bacteria; kingdom Pseudomonadati; phylum Pseudomonadota; class Betaproteobacteria; order Neisseriales; family Neisseriaceae; genus Neisseria; species Neisseria sp. P0014.S002. Next base: position 45,697 of record NZ_JBQCVO010000002.1, read on the forward strand.
ATAAGGCGTAAAGCGTACCCATTTTCCGGTTTCTTTGATTTCAACGGGTTTGAGGATTCTCAAAAAACGTTTTTGGGCTTTTTGATCCACCACGCCTGCATCTTGTAAAAGGTAAATAAACGGCAGGCTGGAGCCGTCCATAATCGGAATTTCAGGCGCGTTCAATTCAATCAAGGCATTATCGATGCCGTAGGCAGACAGAGCCGACATAATGTGTTCAATCGTGCCGATGCGCACACCTTTATCGGTAACGATGGTTGAAGAGAGGCGGGTATCATTGATCAAATAAGGATTCAATTTGATTACTTCGCCCATTTCCCCACTTAAATCAGTACGGCGGAACGAAATACCGCTGTTTTCTTCGGCAGGATGCAAAGTCAGAGCGACCCTTTCGCCCGAATGCAGGCCAACGCCGGTAACGCTTACTGATTTGGCTAAAGTCCGTTGCAGCATAATTGCTTCCTTTTAAAAAGTCTGATGGGCAAATGATACGTTAAAAAGGAAAAAACAAGCTATCATTTTTAATAGTATTTGCCAATATGGATGTTTTGCGGGGGGTGAATTTCAAAATTTTAATTATCCACAATAGTATGTGAAATTGAAGTGGGTAATTTGGGTTTTATCCACAGCTAAATAGGAAAACTAAGATTCTATCCTTTTTTATTCCGGCATTCAGTTGAGGTTGGCCTCAAAGATAAAAAGTAACTATCAAATTGGTTTTAAAGAAAGTTATTCCGTTATCCACAGATAGTTTGGTTCTTCATCAAAATCATCATTTTAAAAATTAAAATATTATGATTTGAAGAAAACACTGAATTATCAACACAAAATCGGCAAAATATGGAAAAATAGAACTAAGTTTATGAAAATCATAAACTTATGAAACTTTTAAGATTGAAAAACGGTTTTTATGAAATAAAATATCAAAATCTAGGACTAATCCGATTTGCCTGATATTTTCCTACAAGCAAGAATTTCATGTTTTCTTTATTTAAATCAAACAACTTAAAAGTAATCATCTGTAATCCTAGAAAGTAATTTTATTTCAGGATACAATGGCCTTACTGAAAAATTTTTCCCATTCCATCTAATAGGAGTAGCAAAATGAGTATTAAAGTAGCGATTAATGGTTTTGGCCGTATCGGTCGTCTGGCATTGCGTCAAATTGAAAAAGCCCAAGGTATCGAAGTCGTTGCTGTTAACGACTTGACTCCTGCCGATATGCTGCTGCACCTCTTTAAATACGACAGTACTCAAGGCCGCTTTGAAGGCTCTGCCGAATTGAAAGATGATGTGATTGTTGTTAACGGCAAAGAAATCAAAGTATTTGCCAATCCTAATCCTGAAGAATTGCCTTGGGGCGAGCTGGGTGTGGACGTTGTCCTCGAATGTACCGGTTTCTTTACCAGTAAAACCAAAGCTGAAGCCCATATCCGTGCCGGTGCGCGCAAAGTTGTGATTTCTGCTCCTGGCGGCAATGATGTAAAAACCGTTGTGTACGGCGTAAACCAAGATATTTTGGACGGCAGCGAAACCGTTATTTCAGCCGCTTCTTGTACGACTAACTGTCTGGCCCCTATGGCTGCGGTATTGCAAAAAGAATTCGGTATTGTTGAAGGCCTGATGACCACCATCCACGCTTATACCGGCGACCAAAACACCCTTGACGCGCCACACCGTAAAGGCGACTTCCGCCGCGCCCGTGCCGCTGCCTTGAATATCGTACCGAACAGCACCGGTGCCGCGAAAGCTATCGGCTTGGTTATTCCTGAGTTGAACGGCAAACTTGATGGCTCTGCCCAACGCGTTCCTGTTGCTACCGGCTCTTTGACCGAACTGGTTTCTGTTCTCGAACGCCCTGTTACCAAAGAAGAAATCAATGCAGCCATGAAAGCTGCCGCCAACGATGCTTTAGGCTACACTGAAGACCAAATCGTTTCTTCCGACGTTATTGGTATCGAGTACGGCTCACTTTTCGATGCAACTCAAACCCGCGTGATGACAGTTGGCGACAAACAATTGGTAAAAACTGTTGCTTGGTACGACAATGAAATGTCTTACACTTGCCAATTGGTTCGTACCTTGGAATTCTTTGCCAGCAAAATCTAAAGGATAACAGGCTGAATTAATCAGTCTGTGGATAATTAAAAGGCCGTCTGAACATTTCAGACGGTCTTTTGTTTGTAGATAAATTTAATTTGCAATCAGATTGTGGATAGTTTAATCACTGTGGCACATTTGTTTTCTATCCTAAACTGCACTTCATAATCCGCAATATTCATTACATAAATCCGTTTGGGAATATCTTGATAGGCAGGGCGAGGATCTTGGGCGATGCTTTGCTCAATGAGGTGTTTTTCTTCTGTGGATAAATGTTCCGCAAGCGTACTTTCTGCCCAGACTACGCTCAATTCTTCAGGTTTGCCGCTGACAAAGCCTGATGATGCGTCAGGTTTGGATTCGACAAACGGGATGTAGGGTTTGATATCCACTACCGGAGTACTGTCCAACAGGTCTGCACCGCTGCAATAGATGCGGACAGGTTTGCTTGTTTCGATGCGTTCGAGTTTCAGTAGGGATAAACCGAGATGATTGGGGCGGTGCGGGCTGCGCGTGGCAAATACGCCCATTTTTTGTTTGCCTCCAAGCCGTGGCGGACGCACCATTTGCGCCCAACCTTCATCCAATACGCCGTGGAAAATAAAATTTATCCACACATAGTCGAAATCTTCTAAGCCCCGAACGCTGTCTGCGGTAAATTCAGGAGTGAGTTCAATGCAAATTTCTGCTGCAGGAACCAAACCGGGTTGGCGGGCAATGCCGAATTTTTGTTTGTAGGGGGAATGAACGGTTGCAATAGGCGTAATCGAATAGGACATAATTTGTGGATAAATATTCTGTGCAAACCGTCATCATATCACAGATGTTTTCCCACATTTTGCGGTAGTAATTTGTTATAATACAAAGCATTTATTCCAAATGTCCGTACATTGGCAATAAATGCTCAATTTGAATAATATAAAATAAAATCAATAGGTTAAATTAATCCATGATTGTTTCTATCGATGTAGATGCACAAAAAACGTTTACGCCTTTGTGTCCGAAAGAATTGCCTGTTGCCGAAGGTCATCTGATTGCGGATGAACTCAATGCCCAAGCTGCATTGGCGGATTTACGCGTGATGACGAAAGATGCGCATCATGCAGTGGCAAAATGGCTTGTGGATAACCCTGTTGATATGTTGAAACCGACGGGTTTACCCGATGCGGATTTGACTTGGGTGTCGCATGCGATGGTTGGAACATATGGCTATGAATTGTTGGATGGCCTGCCTTCAGCCAAAGAATATGATTATTGTGTTTGGAAAGGCGTTGATCCTGAGTTACATCCCTACGGCGCATGTTTTCACGATATTGAAGAAAAGCTAAGCACAGGTTTGATCGAATGGTTGCGCTGTCAAAATGCAGATACAGTCATTGTCGGCGGTTTGGCAACGGATTATTGTGTGAAGACAACGGTTTTACAGTTGCTTAAAGGCGGGGCTTGGAAAGTCATCGTCAATCAGGCAGCTTGTCGTGGCATTGCTCCGGAAACGGTTGAATCTGCATGGCAGGAAATGCGTTCTGCCGGGGCTATTATTTTAGAAAATGCCGAAGAAATAAAAAAATACATTAACAATCAATAAATTATATTTAAAATTCCGTTGTTTCACGTGAAACATTTTTCAAAATATGAAGATTTTACTTGTCCGCTTGTCCAGTATGGGCGATTTAATTCATACGTTGCCCGCAGTTGAAGATTTGGCGCGACAATGTCCTGAGGTAGAACTGCATTGGCTGTGTGAGGCAGGGTTTGCAGATATTGCCTGCTTGCATCCTTTTGTCAAAAAAGTTCATGTAATGAAATGGCGGCAATGGCGCAAACACCTTTTTCAGGCTGAAACGTGGTGTGAAATAGGCCGTCTGAAAACAGATTTACAGGCTGAATCTTTTGATTTTGTTTTAGATAGCCAAGGACTGATTAAAAGCGCATGCTTTGCCAAAATGGCGAAATCCCCTATTTACGGCTTGGATAAACACAGCGCGCGTGAAAGTTTGGCTGCCCTTGCATACAGTAAAACGTTTGCCGTACCGAAAGGCAAAAATGCGGTTTGGCGAAACCGTGAATTATTCGCCCGAGTATTTGGTTATACAATGCCTGAAACGCAGGTATTTGGTTTGTTGGTTCCTGAATCAGGCCGTCTGAAAAATTTGCAATTCCCTTATTACGTTGCTTTGCATGCAACCAGTCGCGACAGTAAATTATGGCCGGTAGAACACTGGCGTGCATTATTGAAAAAGTTGAATGAAGAACAACAATGCAGTGTATATCTGCCGTGGGGAAATGAAACCGAAAAAATGCGTGCCGAACAGATTTCAAGCGATTTACCGTTTGCTTCGGTTTGCGACAAAATGAATTTATTACAGGCTGCATTTTTATTGAAAAACGCAGAGGGTATTATTGGCGTAGATACCGGATTGCTGCATCTTGCCAATGCCTTGGAAAAGCCTGTTGTAGGAATTTATACAGATACAGATCCGGCCAAAACCGGCGTTCAAGTTTCGGCTTATGCAAAAAATTTAGGCGGTATTGCTCAAATTCCCAATGTTGACGAGGTTTATCAAACCTTGATGGATTGTGTTGCAGCATACGATAAATAATTGCTGGGGAGTTGGATTTATTTTCTGAGTAAATGCTTTAGAAATGATATAATTCCGCTCTATTTGCCAAGATTTATATAAATTTGGTTTTATTATGTTGGTAAAACCGAATTGGATTTTATATAAAGAATGTATCAAAAGCAGTATGCTTGATTTGATGGACATTCTTTTTAGGAGAATTGAATGAAAGCACTGGTCGCAGTAAAGCGCGTAGTGGACTACAACGTCAAAGTTCGTGTGAAAGCCGATGGTTCCGATGTGGACATCGGTAATGTCAAAATGTCGATGAACCCGTTTGATGAAATCGCGGTAGAAGAAGCTGTCCGTTTGAAAGAAGCCGGAAAAGTAAGCGAGATTGTTGCTGTTTCTTTTGGCGAGAAAAAATGTGAAGAGACGTTACGTACTGCTTTGGCGATGGGTGCCGACCGTGCGGTTCATGTTGAGACTGATGCGAAGTTGGAGCCTTTGGCCGTTGCAAAATTGCTGAAAGCTGTTGCGGATAAAGAAAATCCGCAAATTTTACTGCTCGGTAAACAGGCAATTGACGATGACGCCAACCAAGTTGCCCAAATGTTGGCGGCCTTGTTGAATGCGGCTCAAGGTACTTTTGCATCAAAAGTGCAAATTGAAGGCGAAGAGGCATTGGTAACCCGTGAAATTGATGGCGGCGAAGAGACTGTTGCGTTGAAGCTGCCTGCGGTCATCAGTGCAGATTTGCGTTTGAACGAACCACGCTTTGTCAAACTTCCTAATATCATGGCGGCAAAGAAAAAACCTTTGGAAAAGTTAAGTCCTGCCGATTTGGCTGTGGATATTTCTCCGCGTTTAAATACCGTGAAATTTGCCGAACCTAAAGCACGTCAAGCCGGTGTGAAAGTGGCTGATGTTGCCGAGTTGGTTGAAAAGCTGAAAAACGAAGCCAAAGTGATCTAAGGAGTATGAAATGAGCGTATTGATTATTGTGGAACATAATAACCAACATTTGAATCCTGCTATTTTGCATGCGGTCACGGCTGCCTCTAAATTGGGTAATGTAGATTTATTGGTTGCCGGCAGCAATGCTGCTGCGGTGGTTGAAGAGGCAAAAAAAGTTGCAGGCGTAGCGAAAGTTTTAGTAGCCGATGCGCCCTATTACGCTGAAGGTTTGGCAGAAGAATTAGCGCCTTTGGTTGTTAAACTGGCTGCGGATTACCGCTATGTGGCTGCGACTGCAACTGCGTTTGGTAAAAATCTTCTGCCACGAGTAGCTGCCCTATTGGATGTGCCACAAGTTTCGGATTTAACCGAAGTTGTGGATAACTCGATATTTGTCCGTCCGATTTATGCCGGTAATGCTTTTGAAACCGTTCAATCCAATTCTGAAAAACTGGTGCTGACTTTCCGTGCAACCGCATTTGATGCTGCCGGACAAGGCGGTAATGCAGAAGTGGTCAATGTTGAGGCAACGCCTGCTCAAAACCTGAGTCGTTTCGTAAACCGTCAACTTTCCCAGTCTGACCGCCCTGAATTGACTCAGGCAAAAGTGATTGTTTCCGGTGGACGTGCATTGGGCAGTGCTGAAAAATTCAATGAAGTGTTGACTCCATTGGCGGATGTTTTGGGCGCTGCGATTGGTGCTTCCCGTGCAGCAGTAGATGCCGAGTATGCGCCAAACGATGCTCAAGTTGGTCAAACCGGTAAAGTGGTTGCGCCGCAACTGTACTTTGCTATCGGTATTTCCGGAGCCATCCAACACGTTGCCGGTATGCAGGACAGTAAAGTGATTGTTGCCATCAACAAAGATGCTGACGCTCCGATTTTCAATGTGGCAGATTACGGTTTGGTTGGTGATTTGTTTGAAGTTGTGCCTCAATTGACTGAAGCACTGAAAAACTAATGTTTCACGTGAAACGTTCAGACGGCCTTTGTTATATAAGGCCGTCTGAAAATATTTTGGCATGATTACGACCTATAAAACCATCACCACACCGACACAGGCTGAATTTAAAGATAAAGGCAGCCGCTTCATTGCATATGCCTATCCGATCCGCACTTTGTCTGATGTGAAGAAGTATCTCGACCCATTAAAGGAAGAGCATCACAAGGCAAGACATTGGTGCTATGCTTATCGATTGGGTGTGGATGGAATGCAGTTTCGCGCAAACGATGATGGGGAACCGTCCGGAAGCGCAGGCCGCCCTATTCTGGGGCAGATTGATTCTGTCGGCGTAACGGATGTGTTGGTTGTGGTTGTGCGCTATTTTGGCGGTACGCTATTGGGTGTTCCCGGTCTGATTCATGCCTATAAGGAATCAACAGCTCAGGCATTGGCGATAGCTGAAGTTGTTGAAAAGAACGTCGAAAAGACAGTTTGGTTGAAGTGTGAATATCCTGTTTTGAATGAGGCTATACGGATTGCCAAACAATATCAGGCCGATATTGTGGAACAGGATTTGCAGCTGGATTGTAAGTTGACAGTGAAAATAGCATTGGCCGATTATGAAGCTTGTATTGCTGCTTGGAAAAATACGCGCCAAATTGAAGTAGATACTGAGAAGCCGTTTGAATAAAAGGTCGTCTGAACATATTTGAGAAATCAAAAGTTTCAGACGGCCTTTGATGTTTTAGCCTTGGTATCTGTCTAAAGCATTTACGCTTGAGCGCAGGTGTTCCCAAGCCAGTTGATGAAATTCTCCCAGTGCGTTCCATAGGGCATCTTCGCTCATAATGCTGTATTCGCCCTGTGTATGTAAATCAACATTTGCCCCTTCTTCAATGGCTTGATGGCATGCTTGGTATTCGTTGGTATAGAAGTCATCCATGTCTTGCATGAGGCTTGCAGCATGTTTCCAGCGGGCGATATCTGCTTCCAGTTGCGGCAGTAATTCGCACCATTCGCGGTATTTGCTTTGAATTTCGTCAATACGTTTTTGCATGATTTGTCCTTTCGTTGTTTGAAATTAGAGTATGGTTGTCTTGGTGCAATATTATTCTTAATTTGAAACAGCTAGGCAAGATGGAACAATATTCCATCGATTGAATTTTATTTACAACATCTATTCATCAAGGAGATGGTATGAAATTGCTCGTTATTGGTAATGGTGGACGTGAACACGCACTGGCTTGGAAATTGGCGCAGTCGTCTAAAGTAGAAACTGTCTTTGTTGCACCTGGTAATGCCGGAACGGCAATTGAGCCTAAACTGCAGAATGTAGCGTTGACGGCGCATCAAGATTTGATTGATTTTTGCCGTAATGAAAATATTGCCTTTACCGTAGTCGGCCCTGAAGCTCCTTTGGCTGCCGGTATGGTGAATGACTTCCGTGCTGCCGGATTGAAGATTTTTGGCCCGACTCAATACGCAGCCCAGCTGGAGAGTTCAAAAGATTTTGCTAAAGCATTTATGGCAAAATATAAGATTCCGACTGCGCAATACCAAACCTTTGAAAATGCTGATGCGGCACATGATTACGTCAACCAAAAAGGTGCGCCGATTGTTATTAAGGCGGATGGTTTGGCTGCCGGCAAAGGCGTGATTGTTGCTATGACTTTGGATGAAGCCCATGCCGCTATTGACGATATGTTGTTGGGCAATAAAATGGGTAATGCAGGCGCGCGGGTTGTGATTGAAGATTTCCTGCAAGGCGAGGAAGCAAGCTTTATCGTTATGGTGGACGGTAATCATGTTTTGCCGATGGCAACCAGTCAAGACCATAAACGTCTGCTGGATGACGACAAAGGCCCTAATACCGGCGGTATGGGCGCATACAGCCCTGCTCCGGTGGTAACGCCTGATGTGTACGAGCGCGCGATGAATGAAATTATTTTGCCGACTGTGGCTGGTATGAAAGCAGAAGGTCATGAATTTACCGGCTTTTTATACGCGGGCTTAATGATTGATAAAACCGGTGCGCCTTATACCATCGAATTTAACTGCCGTTTCGGCGATCCTGAAACCCAGCCGATTATGAGCCGTTTGGATAGCGATTTGGTGGATTTGGTTGAAGCGGCAATCGACGGCAAACTGGATAGTGTTACCGCCGAATGGAATCCGCAGACTGCGGTAGGCGTGGTGTTGGCCGCACAAAACTATCCTGACTCTCCGAAAAAAGGTAATGTGATCTTTGGCTTGGATAAGGCCGATCAAATCGGTAAAGTATTCCATGCAGGTACTGCAGCGAATGAAAAAGGCGAAGTGGTAACCAACGGCGGCCGTGTATTGTGTGTAGTCGGTTTGGGCGATGATGTTGCCCAAGCTAAGAGCAAGGCTTATGAGGCATTGGAAACAATCCGCTTTGACGGTATGCAATACCGTAAAGACATTGCCGATAAAGCCATCAACCGTTAATAATGAATAGAAACAGGCCGTCTGAACACAGATTGTCCGACAATCTCAGTTTCAGACGGCCTTGGTATTATGATGATGTTCCCCAGAATTTTATCGGCTGCAGCCCAACGCAGGCTGCAGGCGCATCTTAAAAAAGGCGGTTTGGTCGCCTATCCTACCGAGTCTTGCTATGGCTTGGGCTGTGTCCCTACTTTGCCCAAAGCACTCAATCAACTGATCCATCTGAAAAAACGACCGCAACACAAAGGCATGATTGTCATAGGCCATAGCTTGGAACAGTTGCAACCTTTACTGCAAAGGCCGTCTGAAAATATCCAAACCATGCTGCATGAAGCATGGCCGGCTCCGAAAACTTTTTTATTGCCGGTCGGCAAAAAAGTATTGCCTTCATTGCGGGGGAAAGGGCGCAGTAAATTGGCTGTCAGGGTTCCTGCGCATGCAGGTGCAAGGCGTTTGTGTCAGGTTTTGAAAATGCCTTTAGTCTCTACTTCATGCAATCGTGCAGGCAAACGGGCGTGCAAAACGGAAAGGGAAGTCAGAAGACAGTTTGGCAGGAAAGTTTGGGTTGTAGGCGGATTGATAGGTAAGCAGAAAACGCCTAGCCAGATTATTGACGGAGAAACAGGGGCAAGGCTGCGTTAAAGAAGAGCTGTATTATCAAAGGAAAGGTATTTATTTGGAGAAGAAAATTTTTTCAAAAGATTGGAATACCTTTGTGAAAAGCATTTAGCTCAGATCCAGTTTGATGTATAGCAGTCTGTAAGTACAGATCGATTAAGCAGATAGTAAGTCAGTAAATAGAGTATAAAGCAGTATTTTTTGAAATGCTCTTGCAAAGAATGAAGCAAATTTTGAGCGTAAATGAATTGCTGTAATAAATCATTTTTGAATAAACAAATTTTGTGGATAAATTTGAAGATAAATTTCCATCAAAACATAAAAAGGCCGTCTGAAACTTGATATTCAAAGCATTCAGACGGCCTTTTAAATATTTAAACTGTGGATAATTTTGTGAATAAGTGTGGATTAAAGCTTATGTCCGCACACAGTTTCGTATTGTTTTTCAGTAATTGTACCGCTCATGACGCTCATTGGGCGGATGCTGGTCGGCGTATAACTTTGGTTGGAAATCACTCGGCCGTGTTCATCCATCAATTGCAGCGCTGCCAGACGATAGGTTTTGTTTGAGCAATGAATTTCCCAGCTGCCGATGGCTGTTTTATAGGCCGGAGTATTGACGAAACGCTCTTCTTTCAGTTTGGAAACGGTTTTTTTATCGCGGAAAGTAACCAGTGCACCATTTCTTTTAATGCTGCTTCTATCAATGGCCACTTTGATATTGCCTTCAGAGATGGTGCCGATATTGGTCCAGCTGCTACCGCCGCTCGATGTGGTGGTTGTTTCACAGGCACTCAACATCAAAGCCGCAAATACGGTTGCAGCTAGGGAAAAACGTTTGATATTCATAAAACCTCATTAATTACAAAAAGTCAGCCGATATTATCCGCGAAGATGGCATATATCGTAAATCGATTTTGCAAAGTTGAACCTCTGAAAAGAATTTTATGAAAAATACGCTGAAAAGGCCGTCTGAAACTTGTCTTTCAGACGGCCTTGGAGTGTAAAATCATGTATAATTGCAAACAATTTGGTTTTCATCCCATAGGAAGATCCGACATGATTAACCCTATCGCTGCACTTTCCCCGTTAGATGGCCGCTACGCCAAATCCGTTGAAGCATTGCGTCCGATTTTTTCCGAATACGGCCTGATGCGTGCGCGTGTCAAAGTTGAATTAAACTGGCTCAAAGCCCTTGCCGCCGAGCCTAAGATTGTAGAAGTTCCTGCTTTCAGCGATTTTACGCTTGCCGAAATCGACAAAGTGATCGAAAACTTCTCTCTTGAAGATGCTGCCGCCGTCAAAGCCATTGAGGCGACCACCAATCACGACGTCAAAGCCATCGAATATTGGCTTAAAGAACGCTTTTCCGGCGTGCCTGAAGTGGCTGCTGCCAGCGAGTTCATCCACTTCGCCTGCACCAGCGAAGACATCAACAACCTGTCCCACGCTTTAATGCTGCAAGAAGCGCGTGAGGTTGTTTTGCTGCCGAAACTGGCCGAAATCATCGAGAAGTTGACCTGCATGGCGCATGAGTTGGCTGCCGTCCCTATGATGAGCCGCACGCATGGCCAGCCTGCTACACCAAGCACATTGGGTAAAGAAATCGCCAATGTTGTGTACCGCCTGCAACGTCAGTTTAGAAACCTGCAAGCGCAAGAGTTCCTCGGCAAAATCAACGGCGCAGTCGGCAACTACAATGCCCATATGGTCGCTTATCCCGATGTGGATTGGGAAACCCATTGCCGCAACTTCGTTGAAATCAGCCTCGGCCTGACCTTCAACCCCTACACCATTCAAATCGAGCCGCATGACTATATGGCGGAATTCTTCCAAGCCATCAGCCGTGTTAATACGATTCTGATCGACTTTAACCGCGATGTTTGGGGCTACATTTCTTTGGGTTACTTCAAACAAAAAGTCAAAGCAGGCGAAGTCGGCTCTTCCACCATGCCGCACAAAGTCAATCCGATCGACTTTGAAAACTCCGAAGGCAACCTCGGTATGGCCAATGCCGTATTGGGCTTTTTGTCCGAAAAACTGCCGATTTCCCGTTGGCAGCGCGACCTGACTGACAGCACCGTATTGCGCAATATGGGCGTAGGCGTGGGCTATACCGTATTGGGCTTTGCCGCCCATCTGCGCGGTCTGAACAAGCTTGAGCCGAATCCTGCCGCCCTTGCTGCCGATTTGGACGCTACTTGGGAGCTGCTGGCCGAGCCGATCCAAACCGTAATGCGCCGTTACGGCGTGGCCAATCCTTACGAGAAGCTGAAAGACCTGACACGCGGTAAAGATGGCATTACGCCTGAAGTGTTGAAACTCTTTATCGAGTCGTTGGAAATTCCGGCAGAAGCCAAAGCCAAATTGCTTGAGCTGACCCCTGCGTTGTATGTGGGCAAAGCCGAAGAGTTGGCAAAACGAATTTAAAAGGTTTTTGTAGGGTGCACTTTCTTAGTTATTGAGATTTTTTGATAGATAAGAAACCAACCCTTTGCATCCGACAAATTAAAAAGGCCGTCTGAAATCTTTTTCAGACGGCCTTTTTCGATTCAAACCGTTATTTCACTTTGTCTTTCAATGCGCCGTAGCCTGCCGCGTCCATTTCTTCCAAAGGAATGAATTTCAAACTTGCGCCGTTGATACAGTAGCGCAGTCCGCCTTTGTCTTTTGGGCCGTCGGGAAAAACGTGTCCCAAGTGCGAATCGGCGGCATGGCTGCGCACTTCGGTGCGGCGCATGTTGTAGCTGAAATCGTCGTGTTCGGTAACGGCGGCGGCATTAATCGGGTGGGTGAAGCTCGGCCAGCCGCAGCCGGAATCGAATTTGTCGGCAGAGCTGAACAGGGGTTCGCCGCTGACGACGTCCACATAAATGCCGGGTTTGAACAGATGGTCGTATTCGTGGCTGAAGGCGTATTCGGTCGCGCTGTTTTGGGTAACTTGGTATTGCTCTTCGGTCAGGAGGCGTTTGAGTTCGGCAGCACTAGGCTTTTTATACGTTGCTGCGTTGAAGCCTTTGCCTTGCGGGGCGGCTTTGCTTTTGCCCGGCAGCGGTTCGTCGGCTTTGCGGATGTCGATGTGGCAGTAGCCGTTGGGGTTTTTAATCAGGTAGTCCTGATGGTATTCCTCGGCATCGTAGAAGTTTTTCAGCGGCTCGTTTTCGACGACGAGGGGCTGTTGGTATTTTTGCTGCTCGCGTTTGAGGGCGGCGACGATGACGGCTTTTTCGGCGGGGTCGGTGTAGTACACGCCGCTGCGGTATTGCGTGCCAGTGTCGTTGCCTTGCTTGTTGAGGCTGGTCGGGTCAACGACGCGGAAATAGTATTGCAGGATGTCGTCGAGGCTGAGTTTGTCGGCATCGTAGGTGACTTTGACTGTCTCGGCATAGCCCGTGTCGCGGTAGGACACGTCTTCGTAGCTCGGATTTTTTGTTTTGCCGTTGGCGTAGCCGGATACGGCGTCAACCACGCCGTCTATGCGTTGGAAATAGGCTTCCAAGCCCCAAAAGCAGCCGCCGGCGAGGTAGATGGTGCGCGTGTTCATGATTGCTGAATCCTTTTTCTGTGTGTCGGGTTTGTAGAACGAATTTTTCAGACGGCCTAAATCGGCATTGGGATCGCGGATTAAAGCCAATGCCTGCGCTTCGTTGATGCTGCCTTTGACGATGCGCTGCACGTCGCCGTCTTTGCCGATTAACGCCCACGAAGGGTAAACACTGATATTCAGGCTTTGGGCGATGGTGCCGTCGTTGTCGGTCACGACGGGCAGCTTAGGATAGTTCAAACCGGCATACCATTTTTGGAAGTCGCCGTCTTTTTTCTCGTGCAGAAAACCGGGCGAGGCAACGGTAATCAGGTTGGCAGAACCGAATTTTGCATCCTGCGCCCATTTTTCGGTTTGTCCCAATTCGGATAAACACAAAGGACACCAACTTGCCCAAAATTTAATCAGGGTGGGTTTGTCTTTTTTCAAGAAAACACTGGCAGGGCGGTTGTCAGGGGTTTTCAACGAGGACAATGCCTGCGGTATGGTTGCGGCTTCGGTATCCATCATTTTGGATGAGCAGGCGCCAAGCGCAAGCAGGCAGCCGAACTTGGTGCAAAGTGAAAATAATGTGCGGGGATTCATCTCTATGTTTCCTGTGTGGATGGTTTGTCTCGTTAGACGTTGGAAATGCCAAAACCTGACAACCTTGATTTTCAGACGACCTTGCCATGTAAAATACGCTACAATACTCCCTATTTCAAGTTTCTAAAATTAAAAGGAAAATTTAATGTTCAGCTTCTTCCGTCGCAAGAAAAAACAGGAAACTCCGGCTTCTGAGGAGGCTCAAGTTCAGGAAACCGCAGCAAAAGTAGAATCTGAAGTTGCTCAAGTAGTTGAAAATATTAAAGAAGATGCCGAATCTTTAGCAGAAAACGTCAAAGGGCATGTTGAATCAGTTGTCGAATCGGCTGTTGAAACTGCCAGTGAAACCGTCGAACAGGTTCGGGAAGCTTTAACCGAAACGCCGTCTGAAACAGTTGAAAAAGTAGAAGAACACGTTGAAGCGGCAAAAGAAGCGGCCGTTGAAACCATCAGCGAGGCTGTTGATCAGGTTCAAGAAACCGTTGCCGAGATGCCGTCTGAAGCGACCGAGGCCGCTGAGGAAGCAGCAGAACAGGCTGAAGCGGTAAAAGAAGCGGCCGTTGAAACCGTCAGTGAGGCTGTTGATCAGGTAAAGGAAACCGTTGCCGAAATGCCGTCTGAAGTAGCCGATGCTGTCGAGGAAGTAGCAGAACAAGCCGAAGCAGTAAAAGAAGAAGCTGTTGAAGCAGTTAGCGAGGCTGTCGAGCAAGTTCAAGAAGCCGTTGCGGAAACACCGGCTGAAGCCCCTGCTCCGGCAGAAGAACACAAGCTCAGTTGGGCGGCGCGTTTGAAACAAGGCCTGACCAAATCGCGCGACAAAATGGCAAAATCGTTGGCCGGCGTGTTCGGCGGCGGACAAATCGACGAGGATTTGTACGAAGAGCTGGAAACTGTGCTGATTACCAGTGATATGGGCATGGAAGCCACCGAATACTTGATGAAAGACGTGCGCGACCGTGTCAGCCTCAAAGGCCTCAAAGACGGCAACGAATTGCGCGGTGCGCTGAAAGATGCGTTGTACGACTTGATTAAGCCTTTGGAAAAACCTTTGGTATTGCCGGAAACCAAGGAGCCTTTCGTGATTATGCTTGCCGGTATCAACGGCGCAGGCAAAACCACATCTATCGGCAAATTGGCCAAATACTTCCAAGCGCAGGGCAAATCTGTATTGCTGGCGGCAGGCGATACTTTCCGTGCCGCCGCGCGTGAGCAGCTTCAAGCTTGGGGCGAACGCAACAATGTGACCGTGATTTCGCAAACTACGGGCGATTCCGCAGCCGTTTGCTTCGATGCCGTCCAAGCCGCGAAAGCGCGCGGAATCGACATTGTGCTGGCCGATACAGCCGGCCGTCTGCCGACGCAGCTTCATTTGATGGAAGAAATCAAAAAAGTGAAGCGCGTGTTGCAAAAAGCCATGCCTGATGCGCCACATGAAATCATCGTCGTGCTTGATGCCAACATCGGTCAAAACGCCGTCAACCAAGTGAAAGCCTTTGACGAAGCGCTGGGCCTGACTGGCCTTATCGTGACCAAACTCGACGGTACGGCCAAAGGCGGCATCCTCGCTGCCCTTGCCTCTGACCGCCCTGTTCCTGTCCGCTATATCGGCGTAGGCGAAGGCATCGACGATTTGCGTCCGTTTAATGCCAAAGCGTTCGTAGATGCCCTATTGGATTAACAAGGCAGGCTGAGGCTTTGTGAACGCTGTTTGCAGGGTGTTTCATGCACTTTGAAGGCTCTGTATTCGGTATGGGATACCTAAGCCAAACAGGCTGTTAAAAAGGCCGTCTGAAACCTAAAATCAGGTTCCAGACGGCCTTTATTTATTTGCAGATTTAGTTTTTCCGTGCGGTAACAAACTCGGCCAGTTGGCGCAGGCGCAGGGCTTTGCCGCCGAATGGCTCGATCAGGGCAACAGCTTCTGCAATCAGCGTTTCTGCGTAAGTACGCGCGGCCTGCAGGCCCATCAGTTTGACGTAGGTCGGTTTGTCGTTATCCGAGTCTTTGCCGGCGGTTTTGCCCAAGGTGGCGGTATCGGCTTCGCAGTCCAATACATCGTCGATCACTTGGAAAGCCAAGCCCAATTTGGCGGCGTAGCGGTCTAAGGTTTGGATTTGCGCCGGTGTTAAGTCCGGGCAGGAAAGTGCGCCTAAGGCGACTGCCGCGCGGATGAGTGCGCCGGTTTTGAGGCTGTGCATCTGTTCCAGTTCGGCCTGATTCATGGCTTTGCCGACATTGGCAAGGTCGATGGCTTGTCCGCCCGCCATGCCGAGGCTGCCGGATGCCTGGGCCAGTGTGGACAACATGGCAAGCTGACGTTCGGCAGGCAGGCCTGTCGGACGGCTCAATACATCAAAGGCTTGGGTTTGCAGCGCATCGCCGACCAAAAGGGCGGTTGCTTCATCGTATTGCACATGGCAGGTCGGTTTGCCGCGGCGCAGGCTGTCGTTGTCCATCGCCGGCATATCGTCGTGAACCAGCGAATAGACGTGCACCATTTCGATGGCCGCCATCGCCTGCTCGACGGCATTTTGGTTTGCTTCGCCCAATTCGGACGCGGCAAGCACCAAGAGCGGGCGCAGCCGTTTGCCGCCGCCGAGGGTAACGTAACGCATGGCTTCGTGCAGCGTATGCGGCACTTGGCTTTCAGACGGCAAGAAATGCGCCAGCAGCAATTCGGTTTGCGCTTGGGCTTTTTGCTGCCATGTTTTGAGTTCATTCTCCGGGTTCAAGGTTCAACTCCTTCAGTTCGCCGGCATCCAAGACTTGCAGTTTCTGCTCGACTTCCGCCAATTTGGTTTGGCAGTATCGGACCAATTCGTTGCCTTCCTGATAGGCGGCCAGGGCGTCTTCCAGCGGCATTTCGCTGCTTTGCATGGCCTGGGTCAGGGTTTCGAGGCGGGATAAGGCTTCTTCAAAGGATTGGGGGGCGTTTTTTTTCATGGTTTGAAATGATGGGCAGAAAAAGGGAATTGTAGCATTTTTAGATGATTAAGGCCGTCTGAACAGGGATGAAAACGAAATCAAAGATTTCTGTTTCTTCGTTCAGACGGCCTTTTTTCAAACGGAATAATGTTATCAGCCCGGTAAAACGGCTTTTTGATAGTTGAGTGCGATAAACTGCTTCTCGGCATCCAATTCAGTGATTTTGAACAATGCCTGCGATTTAGGCAGCGCGTCAAACGGAATACCGGTCGCGCGCGTGACCAGCGGCAGGCCTTCAATGCGGACGAGGTCTTCTTTGAGGATGGTGGCCGTCAGCTCGCTCGTGCCTTGCTGTTGCAGATAGACGAGGCTCCAGTAGGCTTCCATTTGGCGTTGGAAGTCGGCGTAGGCGGTATAGGCGGCATCGAAGTCGCGCAGCGCGGCGAAAAGCTCGGCGTCGCTGTTTTGATACAGCGGCTCGGCAGTGTCGTCTATCAGGCTGATCAGCTGCTTTTGGTTGATGTAGTCGGCGGCGCGGCGCAGCGGCGAGGTAAACCAGCCGTAATGCTGCACGCCCATGCCGATGTGCGGCTCGGATTTGGTGCTCATGCGTACTTTGCCTGCCGGTTGGACGCGGAAAAGGCCGGGCAGCTCGTTTTCATCCAGCATTTGTGCCCAAGTGCTGTTGGCAAGAATCATCATTTCGCTGACCAGCGTATCGATGGGCGAACCGCGTTCGCGGCGGACGACAGATACGTTGCCTTCCTCATCCAATTCGATGCTGTAATCGTATTGCGGCGCGCGGTCGGGTTCGTATTTGCCGCGCGCTTTTTGCAGGGCAACGGCGAATTGGTGGAACCAAATCAGGTCTTGATGATGGGCGAACATCATTTCGCTGGCTTCGTCCAAGCCGGTTTCGGCGTTGAAATGCGGCTCGATGGTTTGGATGCGCAGATTTTCGGCGATGTTGACGGCTTCGATTTTGCAGGTCGGCTCGCCGACGTTGAACTCGCTGTCCACATCAAAATAAATGCTGACGGCAGGACGGTACGCGCCCGCATCGAGGCTGAACGCGGCAATCCAGTTTTCAGGCAGCATGGTGATTTTGCCGCCGGGGAAATAGACCGTGCTCAAGCGTTCCATGATGTTTTTTTCCATTTTGTCGCCTGGTTTAATGGCAAGCGACGGCGCGGCGATGTGGATACCGACGCGCTTCATGCCGTTGCCCAAATCGGTCAGGCTTAAAGCGTCGTCCACTTCGGTGGTCGATTCGTCGTCAATGGAAAAGGCGGTAACGTCGGCCTTGGGTAATTCGGGCATTTCGGGAAGGGCAAGGTCGGGGAAGCCTGTGCCTTTGGGGAAGTATTTGATTTCAAAACCGTCTTGCAGGTATTGCGGAATGGACGTAATGCCGCCTGTTTTTTTCGCCAATTCGTAGGCGGAGGTTTTCAGCGCGTCGGCAGCTTTGGTAAAGGCTTTGTAGGTCAGCGACTGCTTGTCGGGCGCGTGCAGGATGGTTTTCAAATCCGCTGCGATTTCAGACGGCATCTCGCCGCGTTTCAAGGCTTCCGCCCAAGCGTCGATTTGCGCGTCTTGCTGTTTTTTGCGTTCGATGGCGGCAAGCGCCTGTTTCAAAGTTTCTTCGGGCGCGGCTTTGAACACGCCTTTGGCTTTTTTGTAGAAATACATCGGCGCGGCGTAAAGCGCAATCAAAGTCGCCGCCAGCTCGGTTTTGGTCGGCGCATGGCCGTAATATTCTTCGGCGATGGCTTCGGCGGTAAATTCCTCTTCGCCGCATACTTCCCACAATAAATCGGTGTCGATGTCCGCCGCCTGCGCCTGCGCGTTCTCCAAAAACGCCGCCATATCGCCGTCAAATTCGGCAAAGACATTGTTCGCCTTAACTTTGGTGCGTTTGCCGTGTTGGGTATCGACTTGGTAGGTGGCGTCGTTTTTTTGGACGATGGAGGCAACTTTGAATTGGCCGGACTCTTCGTAAAAGATATTCATTTTTTTAGGATTTTATGATTTGTAGGAAACGCGTGATTTTAGCAGATTTGCACAAGAAAGGCCGTCTGAAAAACATACTTTCAGACGGCCTGTTCAAACGGCGGATGATTAATACTGATATGCCGCCAGTTTGCGTTTGATTTCAGGCAGGGCGGCGCGTGCGGCCTGTTCGCCCAATTGGATGGCGCGTTGTTTTTGGTCGAAACCGCCAACCGAACCCAGCTCTAAAACCTGCGGTTTGATGACCACATTGGCTTGTCCCAATTCTTGGCGTAACGCAGTTTGACTCATTACGTTGAAGGTTTGGTCAAGATAGGAGAACATGCCTTGGCTGACGTTTTTGGCCGGACGGGCGGAAATATCGACGGCAATGATGAAGTTTGCGCCCAGTTTTTTCGCCGCGCTGACCGGTACGGGCTGCGACAGGCCGCCGTCCACATATTTGCGGCTGCTGATAACGACAGGCTGGAATAC
Organism: Neisseria sp. P0014.S002; assembly: GCF_051958295.1. Taxonomy (NCBI): domain Bacteria; kingdom Pseudomonadati; phylum Pseudomonadota; class Betaproteobacteria; order Neisseriales; family Neisseriaceae; genus Neisseria; species Neisseria sp. P0014.S002. The sequence goes on from NZ_JBQCVO010000002.1 coordinate 64,880, forward strand.
GTTCGGAATCGAAGCAGAAGCGCGGACGGCCTGTCCGGCATTGCCTACGTTGAACACCACCGGTTTGCCGCTTTCAAAATCGGTCGCAACGGCGGCAAATTTGATGGGGAATTGCTGCATCGGGCGGTTGCCGACTTTGCGGTTGATGTAGTTTTGCAGTTTTTCGCCTTTAATGAAGCCGCTGGTGGACAAGGTCAAATCCACCAAATCGGTTTTACCCAAAATTTCCGCTTCCAATTCGAGGCGGTCGGGCGACATTCCCGAAGCGTACATACTGCCGACAATCGAGCCTGCAGATGTGCCGGTAACGATTTTGACCGGAATATTGTTTTCTTTCAAAACCTTAATAATCCCGATATGGGCAAAGCCTTTGGACGCGCCGCCACCCAAAGCCAGCGCAACCGTGGCTTTCGGTTTGGGTGCAGTATGTGAAACCGTATTTTGACCCTGCGTAGAAGGTTTGGATTGAGGCGCGTTGCCGCTCGGACAGGCAGCCAATACCAAGACGGACGAAGCGGCTAAAAACGTTTTGAATGTGGAAAAAAGTTTATTCATGTTCAGACAGCCTTTAATATGTCGAAAGGGTTATTCTACTCTCAAATTAAGTCGAAAGGCCGTCTGAAATCAAGTTTCAGACGGCCTTTTAAATCAAGCTTAAGCCAATTCGAGCTGTTTTTCCAAGCTTTCGACCAGTTGGTCGTCCAAATTCAAAGCTTGGGACAAACGGCTCAGGAATACGATTTCCTTGCGCGACAAGTCCGCGCAGACCAATCGGGCCGCCAGATAAGTTTCAGCTGCCAAAGCCTCGTCGCTGCCGATAGAAGCGGCAATTTGCTCGATAGAGGCCGGTTGCGCATATTCCGCCTGCAACCATGCCGCCGTTTCCGCATCGCTGCCGCTTTCACGCTCAATCGCCGCACGTTCCGCATCGTCAATCAGGCCGTCTGAAGCCGCCGCCGCAATCATCGTTTGCAAAATCACACGGCTGTGGTTTTCACCAATCAGACCGGCAGGTTGGAACGCACTTTGCGGCAATTCTTCCTGCTGGCGGTTTTGCTTCCAGTTTTGATAGCCTTTATAAGCCAGAAAACCCAAAGCGGCGACCGAGCCGGCCTTGACCAGCTTCTTTGCGTTTTTCTTTTTCAACAGCATCGATGCCAAAGCACCCGTCAGCGCGCCGCCGCCGAAAGAATTGAGCGGGCTGTCCGCTACCGCTTTGCCGCCTTTTTGAGCCGCACCCAAAACCTGATTGAGCAACTGACTGAAATCCATAAAAAAATCTCCTGAAAACCAATATATTGAAAATATAGAGTAGAAACACCCAAAAACCAAGCCAAAGAAAGTTAAAAGGTGCAAACAAGTTTTCAGACGGCCATAGCCGACTTTCGGTACAATCACACCATTCCAAACAATAAGCCCCATCATGACCGATACCGCCCAAATCATTACCAGCTATGGCCGCCGCTATATTGTCCGCACCCCTGACGGCCAAACATATGACGCCACCACCCGCAAAAAACGCGTCGATTTCGCCTGCGGCGACCAAGTCCGCATCAGCCCCATCAACGGCGAACAAGTCGTGATTGAAGACTACCTCCCGCGCGAAAGCCTGCTCTACCGCCAAGACGCGTGGAAAACCAAACTGATTGCCGCCAACGTTACCCAACTGCTCATCGTAACCGCCGCCAGCCCCTCACCCAGCGAAGCCCTGTTGCAACGTGCCCTCCTCGCGGCAGAAGCGGCCGGCATTAACGCCGTCATTGTCCTCAACAAAGCTGACCTCCCCGAAACCGCCCAATGGCGCGAGAAACTCAAATTCTACGGAACCCTTGGCTACCCCGTGGTCGAAACCAACGCATTGGAAAACGCCGACATCCTACGTCCCATTTTAGAAGGGCAAACCAACATCCTGCTCGGACAAAGCGGCATGGGCAAGTCCACCCTGACCAACGCCCTACTCGGCAACCAAGCCGCCCGAACCGGCGACATTTCCACCGCGCTCGACTCCGGCAAGCACACCACCACCCACGCCCAACTATACGATTTAAACGCAGAAACCCGACTCATCGACTCCCCCGGCCTGCAAGAATTCGGCCTGCACCATCTCCAAGCCGCCGATTTACTGCAATACTTCCCCGACCTGCGCCACCTCATCGGCCAGTGCCGTTTCCATAACTGCACCCACCGCGCCGAACCCGGCTGCGCCGTCAAAGCTGCTGCCGAATCAGGCGAAGCCAAACCCGAGCGCATCGAATTTCTGCAACGCGTTACCGATGAATTGTTGAGATAAAGTTTTAACGAAAATAAGCGTTTGGATAAATAAAAAGGCCGTCTGAAAAATTCAGACGGCCTTTTGTTGAAGCATAACCAAATTTACCTTTCAACCGGTATCGCTACCTTAGCGGGAAAGAGAAGGTGCTTTTCGTGGCGGATTGATCATGAGAAGAACGGCTTCTTCAATTTTCTTGTCCTCCCGATCATGGAGCTCTACCGGAAACTTCAGACGCAACACTGCAACAATAGCGCCAACCGATAAGCCTGCATCATTAAGCAACTCAATTTCTTTAAGTACCGGTGCGGAAAGGTTTAACATGGTTTCTCCTTAAGATTTGATACTTAGCCCACTTTATCCCCGGGCTGTGCGCCTGCGTCAACGTCGAGGAGCTTCAGTTTGCCCTCTGCCGTGGCGGCGGAGAGGATCATGCCTTCGGATACGCCGAATTTTGCCATTTTGCGCGGGGCGAAGTTGGCGACGGCGATGACCATGCGGCCGTTCAATTCGGCGGGGTTGGGATAAGACGCGGCGATACCGGAGAAGATAATGCGTTTTTCAAAACCGAAATCGAGGTCGAATTTCAAAAGTTTGGTGCTGCCTTCGACGGCTTCGCAGTTCAATACTTTGGCGACGCGCATATCGATTTTCATAAAGTCGTCAAAGCTGGCCTGTTCGGCGACTTTTTCGTATTTACTCTCTTCGGCGGCAGGCGCGGCTGCGGCGGTGATGCTTTGTTTGTTGGCTTCGATTAAATCATCCACTTGTTTTTGCTCCACTCGTTGCATTAAATGTTCGTATTTGTTGATGGCGTGTTCACCCAAGGTTTCGCGTGTATTTGCCCAAGTGATGGCTTCCAAATTCAGGAATTTGGCGGCGTTTTCGGCCACTTTCGGCAATACGGGGGCGAGGTAGGCGGTCAACATGGTAAAGGCGTTGATGAGCTCGCTGCATACTTCGTGCAGGCGTGCGTCTTGGCCTTCTTGTTTTGCCAGCTCCCAAGGTTTGTTGGCATCAACGTATTCGTTGACAATGTCTGCCAATGCCATGATGTCGCGCAGGGCTTTGGCGTACTCGCGGCTTTCGTAGCATTCGGCAATGGCTTCGCTTTGCGCAGTCAGTTTTGCCAGCAATGCGCTGTCGGCAACGTCTTTCAGACGGCCTTCAAAGCGTTTGGCGATGAAACCTGAAGCACGGGCGGCGATGTTGACGTATTTGCCGACGAGGTCGCTGTTGACGCGGCTGATAAAGTCTTGCAGGTTCAAATCGATGTCTTCGATTTTGCTGTTGAGTTTGGCGGCGATGTAGTAGCGCATCCACTCAGGGTTCAGGCCTTGTTCCAAATAGGATTTGGCGGTGATGAAGGTGCCGCGTGATTTGGACATTTTTTGTCCGTCCACGGTCAAAAAGCCGTGTGCGTACACGCCGGTCGGGGCGCGGTGGCCGGAGAAATGCAGCATGGCGGGCCAGAACAGGGCGTGGAAATAGAGGATGTCTTTGCCGATGAAGTGGTACATCTCGGTTTGGCTGTCGGCTTTGAAGTATTCGTCAAAATCGATTCCGATGCGGTCGCACAGGTTTTTAAACGATGCCATGTAGCCGACGGGCGCGTCCAGCCAGACGTAGAAGTATTTGCCCGGCGCGTCGGGGATTTCGAAACCGAAATACGGCGCGTCGCGGGAGATGTCCCAGTCGGACAGGGTGGTTTCTTCGCCTTCGCCCAGCCATTCTTTCATTTTGTTGAGGGCTTCTGGTTGCAGATGGGGCTTGCCGTCGTGCGGATTGTTGCCGGAAGTCCATGCTTTGAGGAAGTCGGCGCATTCGCCGAGTTTGAAGAAGAAGTGTTCGGATTCGCGCAATTCGGGTTTGGCACCGGAAACGGCGGAATACGGGTTAATCAGTTCGGTCGGGGAATAGGTCGTGCCGCAGACTTCGCAGTTGTCGCCGTATTGGTCGTGGGCGTGGCATTTGGGGCATTCGCCTTTGACGAAGCGGTCGGGCAGGAACATTTGTTTTTCGGGGTCGAAAAGCTGCTCGATGACGCGGCTTTCGATTTTGCCGTTGGCTTTCAGCGCGCGATAAATCTGTTCAGAAAACTGTTTGTTTTCAGGGGAATGGGTGCTGTAATAATTGTCGTAGCCGATGAAAAAGCCGGTGAAGTCGGCGAGGTGTTCTTCGCGCACTTTGGCAATCATGTCTTCAGGCGCGATGCCTTGTTTTTGCGCGGCAAGCATCACGGGCGTGCCGTGGGTGTCGTCGGCGCAGCAGTAGTAGCATTCGTGGCCGCGCAGTTTTTGGAAGCGTACCCAAACGTCGGTTTGGATGTGTTCGACCATGTGGCCGAGGTGGATGCTGCCGTTGGCATACGGCAGCGCGGAAGTGACAAGGATTTTGCGTGTCATGGTTTGTGCTTTGAAAAACAATGGATAAAGATGTCGGGAATTATACCGCAAAACAATACGCAAAGGCCGTCTGAAACCCGATTGCCGGTGTTTCAGACGGCCTTTTATTTATCGGCTGCGTATGGGATTAACCGCGTACGCGTTCGATTTTTGCACCTACGCCGCCGAGTTTTTTCTCGATGTATTCATAGCCGCGGTCGAGGTGGTAGATGCGTTCGACGATGGTTTCGCCTTCTGCGACCAAGCCGGCCATGACGAGGCTGGCGGAGGCGCGCAGGTCGGTTGCCATTACGACGGCGCCGGAGAGTTTTTCCACGCCTTTGATGTAGGCGGTGTTGCCTTCGGTGGTGATGTCTGCGCCCATGCGGTTGAGTTCGGGAACGTGCATGAAACGGTTTTCAAAAATAGTTTCCACTACGCGGCTGCTGCCTTCGGCAATGGCGTTCATGGCCATAAACTGCGCCTGCATGTCGGTTGGGAAGCCTGGGTGGACGACGGTGCGGATGTCCACGGCTTTGGGGCGTTGTTGCATGTCGATGGAAATCCAGTTGTCGCCGGCTTCGATGATGGCGCCGGCTTCGGTCAGTTTGTTTAACACGACTTCCATGGTTTTTGGGGCGGCATTGCGCAGGACGACTTTGCCGCCGGTCATGGCGACGGCGCAGAGGAAGGTACCGGCTTCAATGCGGTCGGGAACGACGCTGTGTTCGCAGCCGTGCAGCTCTTTTACGCCTTCGATGGTCATGGTTGCTGTACCGATGCCGCTGATTTTTGCGCCCATTTTGACGAGGCATTCGGCCAAATCGACAACTTCGGGCTCGATGGCGCAGTTTTCGAGGATGGTGGTGCCTTCGGCAAGCGTGGCCGCCATTAGCAGGTTTTCGGTGCCGCCTACGGTCACGACGTCCATGGTGACGCGCGTGCCTTTCAGACGGCCTTTGGCTTTGACGTAACCGTGTTCGATGGTGATTTCCGCGCCCATGGTTTCGAGGCCTTTGAGGTGTTGGTCAACCGGGCGCGAACCGATGGCGCAGCCGCCGGGCAGGCTGACTTGGGCTTCGCCGAAGCGGGCGAGGGTCGGGCCCAAAACCAAGATGGATGCGCGCATGGTTTTTACCAGCTCGTAAGGTGCGCAGGTGTTGTTGACAGTGCCGCCGTTGATTTCAAATTCTGAGATGTTGTCGGTCAAAACGCGTGCGCCCATGCCTTGCAGCAGTTTTTGGGTAGTTTTGACATCGGCGAGCATGGGTACGTTTTTCAAGCGTAAAGTGCCGGAAGTCAGCAGGCCGGCACACATCAGCGGCAGGGCGGCGTTTTTTGCGCCGGATACGATGATTTCGCCGTTGAGGGGGCCGTTGGCAGAGATTTTGAGTTTGTCCACAGGATGTCTTTCGTTATTTGTCTGCACGGTTTATGCCGCACAAATGAAATGAGATAGGTAATAAACCATCAATTATAAGGGATTATGCCCTTGCTGTTAGATTTGGCAGTATTAAATTTTCACAAGGTTTGTTTAAGTTGCGAAAGGATAAGATTTCAGGCCGTCTGAATGGTTCAGACGGCCTGTTTGCCAAGGCTTATTTTTTGGCTTTGAAGCCTAAGAGGTGTTGCGTGGTGGCCAGCCATGCGCCGAATACGCCCAGCGCGATGACGAAGCCGAATACCAGCGACACTTCGCTAAATGTGAAGAAACGCCAGCCGATGTTCAGGCCGTAGGGTTTGAAAATCGCGTCCACCAGTGGCCGTACTTCGGCCAGCAGCCAATCCGACAAGCCCAAACTGACGGCGGCTGAGAAAATACTCTGCCACATTGCCTGATAAAGGAAAGGGCGGCGGATGAAGGAAGCGGGCGCACCCAACAGCTTGGTGATTTCCAACTCTTCCTTACGGCTGAGGATTTGCAGGCGGATGGTGTTGTGTGCCACCAAGACAAAGGCCATGCCCAAAGTCAGTGAGAGGAACCATAAAATCTTGCGGATAAATTCGTTAATACGATAAAGGGTTTGTACCCATTCGGTATCCATGGTTGCCGATTCGACGCGCGGCAGTTTGGTAATGTCTTTATAGATGGCCTGCATCTGATCCGGAGAAGTGGATGGGTCGGGCGTAACGATAAAGACATCGGGCAACGGGTTGCCATCGAGCATGGAAACGAGGTTTTGGTCGAGATTGGTCTGCAATTCTTCCAAACCTTCCTGCTTGCTGATAAAGCGGACTTTATCAATACGGCTGTCGCGTTGGAGCAGGTTTTTCACTGTATCGGCATCAGAACCTGCCGCATCGGTGTCCATATAAACCGTAATCTGCGGCGACTCGTTGAGTTTGCCTAATACGCTTTGACCGCTTTGGATGCCCAAATACATAAACAGCGGCAAGGTCATGGCAACGGCAAGCATGAGCAGGGTTAGCAGCGTGCCGATGGGTTGGCGCAGAAGCTCTTTGAGCGCGGTACGCGCCGATTCGACGTGTAACGAGATGTAATGAATCATGCTCATGCGAGGCGTCCTTTCTGCAGGCGCAAGACGCGGTGGCCGTAATCCGCCATCAGCGTTTCATCGTGCGCCGCAACAATCACGGTCGTGCCTGCTTCATGGAAGGTTTTAAACAATTCCATAATATCCAGCGCATAGGCGCGGTCAAGGCTGGCGGACGGTTCGTCGGCAATCAGCAGGCTGGGTTGGTGAACCACTGCGCGCGCGATGCACAAACGTTGTTGTTCGCCGCCGGACAAAGTGATGGGCATATCGTTTTCGCGGCCTTTCAAGCCGACTTTCTCAATCGCAATACGCGCACGCTCTTCCGCTTTGCGCGGCTGATAACCGCTAATCCGCAAAGGCAGGATAACGTTTTGCAAGACATTGCGGTCGTAGAGGATTTTGTGGTCTTGGAAGACAATGCCGATATGTTGGCGCATAAAGCCGATCTGATTGTCGCTCAAGGTGCCGAGGTCTTGATTGTTAAACCAAACCTTGCCTTTGGTAGGCTTGGTAATGCCTGAAATCAGCTTCAAAATGGTGGATTTGCCCGAGCCCGAATGGCCGGCGATAAAAATCATCTCACCTTTGTTAATCTGGAAACTGACATTTTTCAGGGCTTCGAAACCGCCGGGATAGGTTTTGGAAACTTGTTCGAAACGGATCATGGGTTTTCCTGAAAATAGGGATTCAGACGGCCGGCGTCATCGATAGGGTAACATGCCGTCTGAAAAAATGGGGATATTCACAGATTATAAATATTTCGGCTGCTTTTTGATAGTGAAACCCCGGTTCTGCCGGCGGATACACTGCCGGTTTGCAACACAAAGCAATATGGTTTGAAATAAAGGCCATCTGAACGGTTGGGTTTCAGACGGCCTTTTGAGTTTATCGGCAAATTCCCCATACAAACAAGATAAGCAATGTTTCTAAAAGAAAAATTGAAACCCTATTAAAAATAGGCAACAATACCCAGAATAATTTCGTAATATTAAGTGGGAATAAATATGGATCATTCCGTTCATAACAAGCTGGTTTCTTTTATCTGGAGCATTGCAGACGATTGTCTGCGCGATGTGTATGTGCGCGGTAAATATCGTGATGTGATTTTACCGATGTTTGTGCTTCGTCGTTTGGATACCTTGCTTGAGCCAAGCAAAGAAGCGGTATTAGAAGAAGTACGCTTTCAAAAAGAAGAATTGGCATTTACCGAATTGGATGACCTTCCCCTCAAAAAAATTACCGGCCATGTTTTTTATAACACCTCAAAATGGACATTAAAATCCCTCTATCAAACCGCCAGCAATACGCCGCAGTATATGCTGGCCAATTTTGAAGAATATCTTGATGGTTTTAGTGCTAACGTGCAGGAAATTATCAACTGCTTCAAGCTGCGTGAACAAATCCGCCACATGTCTCATAAAAATGTTTTGCTGAGTGTGTTGGAAAAATTTGTCTCTCCTTACATCAATCTTACGCCTAAAGAGCAACAAGACCCGGATGGCAACAAATTGCCCGCCTTGAGCAATTTGGGCATGGGCTATGTATTTGAAGAACTGATCCGTAAATTTAACGAAGAAAACAACGAAGAAGCGGGAGAACACTTTACGCCACGCGAAGTAATTGAGCTGATGACGCATTTGGTCTTTGACCCGCTCAAAAGCCAAATCCCGGCCATTATTACGATTTACGACCCGGCTTGCGGCAGCGGCGGTATGCTGACCGAATCACAAAACTTTATCGAACAAAAATATCCGCTGCCAGAATCGCAAGGCGAGCGTTCAATTTTCCTATTCGGTAAAGAAATCAACGACGAAACCTACGCCATCTGCAAATCCGACATGATGATTAAAGGCGACAACCCTGAAAACATCAAAGTCGGATCCACCCTTGCCACCGACAGCTTCCAAGGCAATTACTTTGACTTCATGCTTTCCAATCCGCCTTACGGCAAAAGCTGGAGCAGCGACCAAGCTTATATTAAAGACGGCAATGATGTTATCGACAGCCGCTTTAAAGTCAGCTTGCCTGATTACTGGGGCAATGAAGAAACCCTCGATGCCACGCCACGCTCCAGCGACGGACAGCTGCTATTCCTCATGGAAATGGTCAACAAAATGAAATCGCCGAATGACAACAAAATCGGCAGTCGAGTGGCCTCCGTACATAACGGCTCAAGCCTCTTTACCGGCGATGCAGGTTCGGGGGAAAGCAATATCCGTCGCCATATCATTGAGAACGATTTGCTGGAGGCCATCGTACAGCTGCCTAACAACCTGTTCTATAACACAGGCATTACCACCTATATTTGGTTGCTCTCCAACAACAAACCTGAAGCGCGCAAAGGCAAAGTACAGCTGATTGATGCCAGCCTCTTATTTCGTAAGCTGCGCAAAAACCTCGGCGACAAAAACTGCGAATTTGCCCCGGAGCATATCGCCGAAATTACCCAAAATTATCTTGATTTCACAGCTAAAGCACGCGAAACCGACAGCCAAAATGAAGCGGTCGGCCTGGCTTCGCAGATTTTTGACAATCAAGATTTCGGCTATTACAAAGTTACCATCGAACGCCCGGATCGTCGTTCTGCCCAATTTACCGCAGAAAATATTGCATCCTTACGCTTTGACAAGAGCCTGTTCGAGCCGATGCAATATCTTTATCAGCAACATGGCGAACAGGTTTACAACGCCGAATATTTAGCCAAAACCGAGCCAGAAATCAGTGCTTGGTGTGAGGCGCAAGGCATAGCCTTAAACAACAAAAACAAAGCCAAGCTGCTGGATGTCAAAACGTGGGAAAAAGCCGCCGCACTTTTTCAGACGGCCTCAACCTTACTCGAACATTTCGGCTCAACCCAATTTGACGATTTCAACCAATTCAAACAAGCCGTGGAAGGCCGTCTGAAAGCCGAAAAAATCCCCCTTTCTGCCACAGAGAAAAAGGCCATTTTCAATGCCGTAAGCTGGTACAACGAAAATGCCGCCAAAGTGATTGCCAAAACACTCAAGCTCAAACCAAACGAATTGGATGCCCTTTGCCAACGCTACCAATGCCAAGTCGACGAGCTGGCAGACTTTGGCTATTACACCACCGGCAAAGCGGGCGAATATCTCCAATACGAAACCAGCAGCGACTTGCGCGACAGCGAATCCATACCGCTTAAACAAAATATCCACGACTATTTCAAAGCCGAAGTGCAACCGCACATCAGTGAAGCATGGCTGAATATGGAAAGCGTGAAAATTGGCTATGAAATCAGCTTTAATAAATATTTTTACCGCCACAAACTATTGCGCAGCCTTGCAGAAGTGGCCCAAGATATTTTGGCGTTAGAAAAACAGGCTGACGGCTTGATTAGTGAAATTTTGGGGGAAATCTATGAGTGATTTAATTATTTATAACACTGATGACGGCAAAGCCAATGTTGCATTATTAGTGATGGAAAACGAAGCGTGGCTTACACAAAATCAGTTGGCAGAACTTTTTGACACCTCTGTACCAAATATAACCACCCACATAAAAAACATATTAAAAGACAAAGAGTTAGATGAAAATTCAGTTATTAAGGATTATTTAATAACTGCCCAAGACGGCAAAAACAACGCCAAGCAGATAGTGAAGATTTAAAAATATTAGAAAATTGGCAAAAAGAAATCAAACAGTTAAAAGATAAACGGTAGTTAAAGCTATGCACCCTATACAAGCGGTCAGATTTTAAGGATTTTTTGCAAATGAGACGATACGAGAGTTACAAAGATTCGGGCGTGGAATGGTTGGGGGAAGTTCCGAGTCATTGGGAAAGTTTCCCATTATTTGTACAGGCTAAAATTTCAAGTATTACTAACCATATAGATAAAGAATTACTTTCTGTTTATTTAGATAGAGGGGTAGTCAAATTTAGCGATGTTGATGAAAAGAGGACCAATGTTACAAGTTTGGATTTAAGTAAATATCAGCTTGTTAGAAAAGGAAACTTAGTTTTAAATAATCAACAGGCATGGCGGGGTTCAGTGGGTATTTCCAACTATGAAGGCATTGTTAGTCCGGCCTATTTGATACTTGAGTTATCTAATAAATTTGATCCACATTATGCGAATTATTTATTTAGAAATGGTTCTATGGTTTCGCATTATCTTATTGCTTCCAAAGGCGTGGGAACAATTCAGCGAAATTTATATTGGGGAAATTTAAGAAGAACGCCTATTTTTATTCCCCCTCTCTCCGAACAACAAAAAATTGCGCAATTCCTAGACGACAAAACCGCCAAAATCGATCAAGCGGTGGATTTGGCGGAAAAACAGATTGCCCTGTTGAAAGAGCATAAGCAGATTCTGATTCAAAATGCGGTAACCCGTGGGTTAAACCCTGATGTGCTGTTAAAAGATTCCGGTGTGGAGTGGATAGGGCAAGTGCCGGAGCATTGGGAAGTGAAAAAGTTAAAATTTGTTTCAAAAATAAATCAACACACATTGCCCGAAAATACAAACGGTAGCCTGAGTATTAAATATGTAGATATTGGAAGTGTATCTTTTGAGAACGGTATCGAAAAAGTAGAGAATTTTTCATTTAAAAATGCTCCATCAAGAGCCAGAAGATTAGCCAATAGAGGAGATATCGTTGTTTCAACTGTAAGAACTTATTTGAAAGCAATAACAATGGTAAAAGAAGAACATCAAGATTGTATATTTTCGACAGGGTTTGCTGTGATAACGTCAAATGAGTGCCTAGAAGATAATTTCTTTGAGTTATATGCAAAAAGTGATGCATTTACGGAGCAAGTCTCTGTGTTTTCTAAAGGTATGAGCTATCCAGCAATTAACTCAACAGATTTATCCAATTTATGGATAACTGTTCCTCCAATTTCTGAACAACAAAAAATTGCTGATTATCTTGAAACACAAGTATCAAAAATAAATCAAGCAATCACATTAAAAACAGCCCATATTGAAAAACTGAAAGAATATAAAAGCGTGTTGATTAACGATGCGGTAACCGGCAAGGTGCGGGTATCGGTGTGAAAAGTGCGGTCAAAAAATCCGATGGATTTTGAATATTGGCGCGACAACTTGAGCATAATGAATAAATTTTTAAAAATTCACAAAAGGGTGAAAAATGGTTTCAGGAATTAAGGAAAAAGATTTAGAAATTGCCATCGAAAAAGCCTTAACCGGCACTTGGCGTGAAAACATGGAAAATAAGCTGGGCGAGCCGAAGGCGGAATACCTGCCGCGCCATCATGGTTTTGAGCTGGCATTTTCACAGGATTTTGATGCGAAGTTTGCGATTGATACGCGTCTGTTTTGGCAATTCCTGCAAACCAGCCAAGAGGCAGAACTTGCTCGTTTTCGACAGCTAAACCCAAACGACTGGCAACGTAAAATTCTAGAGCGGTTAGACCGCCAAATAAAGAAAAACGGCCTCTTGCACCTGCTGAAAAAAGGCTTGGATATTGATAGCGCCCATTTTGATTTGCTCTACCCCATTCCGCTTGCTAGCAGTGGCGAAAAGGTCAAGCAGCGTTTTGAACAGAATCTGTTTAGTTGTATGCGCCAAGTGCCTTATTCTGCTTCGAGCAGTGAAACGGTGGATATGGTGCTGTTTGTCAATGGCTTGCCGATTATTACCCTTGAGCTGAAAAACCATTGGACGGGTCAGACGGCCATTGATGCCCAAAAACAATATCGCAACCGTGATTTAAGCCAAACGCTGTTTCATTTCGGGCGTTGTTTGGCGCATTTTGCCTTAGATACGGAAGAAGCTTATATGACCACCAAATTGGCGGGGCCTGCTACGTTTTTCCTGCCGTTTAATTTGGGCAACAACTGCGGTAAGGGCAATCCGCCGAACCCAAACGGACACCGCACGTCGTATTTGTGGCAAGAAGTGTTCAGCAAAGCCAGCCTTGCCAACATTATTCAGCATTTTATGCGTTTAGATGGTTCAACAAAAGATCCGTTGGAGAAACGCTCGCTCTTTTTCCCCCGCTATCATCAATTAGAGGTGGTGCGCCGTTTGATTGCGGATGTCGGTGAACAGGGCGTGGGCAAACGCTATTTGATTCAACACTCTGCCGGCTCGGGCAAATCTAATTCCATTACTTGGTTGGCGTATCAGTTGATTGAGGCTTATCCGCGCAATGAAAAGGCGGCAAACGGTAGAGAAGCAGACCACCCGATTTTTGATTCGGTGATTGTCGTAACCGACCGCCGTCTGCTGGATAAGCAACTGCGCGACAATATCAAAGATTTTTCAGAAGTGAAAAACATTGTTGCGCCGGCGTTGAGTTCGGCAGAATTGCGGCAATCGCTTGAGCAGGGCAAAAAAATCATTATTACCACGATTCAGAAATTCCCGTTTATTGTCGATGGCATTGCCGATTTGGGTGATAAACAATTTGCGGTGATTATTGATGAGGCGCACAGCTCACAATCCGGTTCGGCACACGACAATATGAACCGAGCCATCGGCAAAACGGAAGACCTTGATGCCGAAGATGTGCAAGATTTGATTTTACAAGCCATGCAATCCCGCAAAATGCGCGGCAATGCGTCGTATTTTGCTTTCACTGCCACACCGAAAAACAGCACTTTGGAAAAATTCGGCGAGAAACAGGCGGATGGTAAATTTAAGCCGTTCCACCTTTATTCCATGAAACAGGCGATTGAAGAAGGCTTTATTTTGGATGTGATTGCGAATTACACCACTTATAAAAGTTTTTATGAGATCACTAAATCAATTGAAGATAATCCGGAGTTTGACAGTAAGAAGGCACAAGGCCGTCTGAAAGCTTATGTAGAGCGTTCGCAACAAACGATTGATACCAAGGCGGAAATCATGCTGGATCATTTTATCCAGCAAATCTTTAACCGTAAAAAACTCAAAGGCAAAGCCAAGGGAATGGTGGTAACGCAAAATATTGAAACCGCCATTCGCTATTTTCAAGCGTTAAAACGCTTGCTGGCTGAGCGAGGTAATCCATTTAAAATTGCGATTGCGTTTTCAGGCAGTAAAGTGGTTGATGGTGTTGAATATACCGAAGCAGAAATGAACGGCTTTGCAGAAAGCGAAACCAAAGAGTATTTCGATCAAGATGAATATCGTTTGCTGGTGGTGGCCAATAAATATCTGACCGGTTTTGACCAGCCGAAATTATGTGCCATGTATGTGGATAAGAAACTCTCCGGCGTACTTTGTGTGCAAGCTTTATCTCGTTTAAATCGCAGTGCGAATAAGTTGGGTAAACGCACGGAAGATTTGTTTGTGTTGGACTTTTTTAACAGCGTTGAAGATATTCAGCAAGCATTTGAGCCGTTTTATACTTCTACGTCGTTGTCGCAAGCAACCGATGTCAATGTCTTGCATGATTTGAAAGATCAGTTGGATGAAACCGGCGTGTATGAACAAGCGGAGGTCAACGACTTTACTGAAGGCTATTTTGCCAATAAAGACGCACAGCAATTAAGTAGTATCATTGATGTGGCGGTTCAACGTTTCGATCATGAGTTGGCGCTTGAGCCAACCCAAAAAGTCGATTTTAAAATCAAGGCAAAACAGTTTTTAAAAATTTACGGGCAAATGGCCTCCATCATCAATTTTGAAAATATCGCTTGGGAGAAGCTTTATTGGTTCCTCAAATTCTTAGTACCAAAATTAAAAGTACAAGATCCAATGGATGAATTTGATGAAATTTTAGATGCAGTGGATTTAAGCTCTTATGGCTTGGCGCGTACTAAACTGAATTACAGCATTAAATTAGATGATGAAGAAACTGAGCTTGATCCACAAAATCCAAATCCACGCGGTACGCATGGTGAAGATAAAGAAAAAGATCCGATTGATGAAATTATTCGAGTGTTTAATGAAAGATGGTTTCAAGGCTGGAGCGCAACGCCGGATGAGCAACGGGTAAAATTTATCAATATTACTGAGCGTATTCGTAGCCATAAAGACTTTGAGCAGAAATATCAAAATAACCCGGATATTCATACCCGTGAATTGGCTTTCCAAGCCATTTTGCGCGATGTGATGAGCGAACGCCATCGGGATGAACTAGAGCTATACAAACTTTTTGCCAAAGATGCCGCATTTAGAACCGCTTGGACGCAGAGTTTGCAACGAGCTTTGGCTAGGTAGAAATAAAGGCCGTCTGAACGGTTGGGTTTCAGACGGCCTCGGTATCAGCGTAGGTTAAGCGCCCTATCCGCTGTTTTATTTACATTTGGTTTTGGCCAAATTCACGGCGGCGGTCAGGCTTTTTTCGTTGACTTCGCCGGTGATGGTTTGTTTGTAGCCGCATTTCGGCGCTTCGACGACTGTAAAGGGCAGTACGCCAACGTTGTTGCCGTGGGCTTTCATGAAGTTGCGGCTGTTGGCGCCGGTGTAGCGCCAAATCGGATAGCTGACTGGCGTTTGTTTCAGGAACTTGCCGATGTTGTCGGTCGTATCCAGCGCAATGCCGACCATATCGACGCTGCCTTTTTTCTGAGCTTTGTACCATGCGGACATGGCGGGCATTTCTTTACGGCAGGGGCCGCACCAGGTTGCCCAAAGGTTGACCACGCGCACGGGGGCTTTGAGCGAGTCCAGGCTTTGCGGTTTGTTGTCCTGCCAACCTGCTGTTTCATCGGCGGCAAAGGCCGGCGCAGCGGTAAAAACGGCGGCGGACAAGAGAAGGGCGGTTAAGGCTTTCATGGTTGTATCCTTGAGGTTGCCAATCGAAATGGGGTTTATTGTAAAACGGTTTGGTGGGTATGCCTACCGATTCATATCAAGATATCAGGTAAAAAGTTTGAGTAAAAATCAGTTGCAGACGATAATAACCGCCATCATTGAATGATTTTGCAATAATACGGAGACTTTCATGCCGTCTGAATTCACACTTTATCACAACCCGCGTTGCAGCAAATCACGTGACGCGCTGGCTTTGCTCGAAGAAAAAGGCGTTGCCGCCGACGTGGTCAAATATCTGGATACCGCGCCCGATTTGGCGACTTTGCAGGATATGTTTGCCAAACTCGGCATCGAATCGGTGCGCGGCATGATGCGCACCAAAGACGATTTGTACAAAGAATTGGGTTTGGACAATCCCGATTTGGACAATGCCGCCCTGCTTCAGGCAATTGCCGAACACCCTGCCCTGCTCGAGCGTCCCGTTTTGGTAACGCCTACGCGCGCAGCCATCGGCCGTCCGTTGGAAAACATTGCCGCCCTACTCGGCTGATGGGGTTGGATAAGGCCGTCTGAAGATGATTTCCCTGCTTAAAAGCCGCAATGGCCTGCGATATTACCTGTTTCGCGGCCTTGCTTTGAGCGTTTTGCTGGTGTGCGGTATTTTTTTGAGCGGCACATGGCAGATTTACCGGACAGGTTTGCAAACCTTGCCGAAGGACGCTCATGCCGATGCGGCGGTGGTGTTGGGTGCGGCGGCGTGGGACAAACGCCCGTCGCCAGTGTTCCGTGAGCGCATCAACCATGCCATCACGCTCTACCAAAGCCATCGGGTCGGCAAAATCATTTTCACCGGCGGTACGCCCAAAAAAGGATTCATGACCGAAGCCGAAGTGGGGCGCCGATACGCGCTCAAGCAGGGCATACCGGCGCACAATATCCTATTTGAAAACACGTCGCGCAACACTTACGAAAACCTGCGCAATATCGTCCCTATCATGCACGCCAACGGCATCGGCAGCATTATCGTTGTCAGCGACCCGTATCATTTGGCGCGCGCTGAAGAAATGGCCGCCGATTTGGGCTTGTCAGATGCGCAGTTCTCCGCCACCCCGACCACGCGCTTTGATGAGCGCAGCAAGAAAGCCAAGTTCCTGATGCAGGAGAGCTATTCTTTGTTTCTCTACCGTATCGGCAAATGGAGCGATGCGGTTTGGAATTGGATAGGTGGTTGAGCTTTCGGTAATCCATGTAAAAGGCCGTCTGAAGCCTTTTAGGTTTCAGACGGCCTAAATGTATTCTTGCTTATTGATATTGATTTGCAGCTACACTGCCAAAAAAGACTACAGCCAGTACCAGATAAATTACCATTACGATGGCAAACAGAATCAAGGTAGCCTTGAAATAATTGGCTTTATTTGGATTGGTGTTTGAGCCGAATGCCCATACAAGCATCATAACTATATTGACCAGCGGAATCATCATAATCAAGTTTGTTATCAACCATTCTTTGATGCTTACAATCGGAGCCTGCTGATGGCCGATTTGGTTTTGTTCAATCATATCTTGTCCAATTATATTAAATAAAAAGAATAATAATTATACATAATAAAGCCTTATTAGTATAGCATACATATTCAGACGGCCTGAGCCTATGATTTTTGCAGCCGCTATTTCAATCGGATGTAAAACGTACCGTCCGGCACGACGGGCAGGTATTTGCGGTAGAAGTCCAGATAGGTCTTGTTTGGGTCTATGTCGGCAAACTGCTGCGGATACAGGGTTTTGGCGATAAATTGCGCGCTGGCCAAATCGGTGAGCGAGCGGGAGGCGGTGTGGTAGATGCCGTAAACGCGTTTGTTTTTGACGGCAGGAATGTCTGCCCAGCCTTTGCGTTTGACAAATCCGGCCAGGCGGCGTTGCGCATCGGCCTGGCTGATGCCTATGCCCATCGCCATAATGCCAGGCTTGTCTTTATGGCCGTTTTCCGTCCCCGAAATGACGATGACGTCGGGTTTGGCCGTCAGGAATTTTTCAGGGTTTATCGGTCCCCAGTTTTTAACGTAAGGCGCGGCGATATTGTTGCCGCCTGCTGTGTCGGCAATCGCGCCCCACATATCTTTGCCGAAGGTGTAGCTGTATTCGGACGGGCCTTTGTCGCCGAACTCGATATAGATTTTCGGTTTGGACTGCTTGGCGCGCGCGACACGTTTTTGGATGTCGGCAATGCCTCGGGCGTATTCGGCGGCAATTTTTTGGGCGCGCGCCTGCGTACCGTTGAGTTCGCCGAAAATTTCCGCACTGCGCGTGTGCCGCGCGACGGTTTCGGCGTTGAAATCGACCACGACGACGGGTATGCCTGCCGCTTCAATGCGCGGCAGGTGGGTGGCGATGGCCTTATACTGCCAGTCGGCCAGAATCAATACGTCCGGCTTGAGCGCGAGCGTTTTCTCCAGTGAAAACGTGCCGGTGCTGATGTTGCCGATGTCCGCAATGTTTTGCAGCGTAGGCAGCTTCTGTTTGAACATCGCCCAGCTGCCGGGATTGAATTTCTCCCAAAACTCACGCGAAATGCCGATGACGTTTTTAAATTTGTCCGTACCCGTTACCGCGATATAGTCGGGATAGTAAAACGCCAAAACCGCGCGTTTAACAGGGACATCGACTTTGACTTCGCGTCCCAATACGTCTTTGATAGTTTTGATTTCGGCTTGGGCAAAAAGGGGCAGGAGGGCGAGGGCAGCAAATAAAGCGCGTTTGTTCATGAGCGGATACTTTCAAAGAAATAATTATCATTTGTCTTATTTTTAGGAGAAAAGTTCCCAGACGGTCCTTCTGCGCCGACATTATTTTCAGACGGCCTTACATTGTTTAAACTACGCTGAAAAAGTAAAATAACTGTTTTAAAAGATTTTGGAGCCATCATGACCGTCAAAACCCGTTTCGCCCCCAGCCCCACCGGCTACCTGCACATCGGCGGCGTACGCACCGCCCTGTTCTCATGGGCGTTTGCCCGCCATCATAAAGGCGAATTCTTATTGCGTATCGAAGACACCGACTTGGCGCGCTCTACTGCCGAATCCGTCAACATCATCCTCGACGGCATGAATTGGGTCGGCCTGAACTACGACAACGCCGACAACGTCGTTTACCAAACCCGCCGTTTCGACCGCTACAAAGAAGTCATTGCCGAACTTTTAGAAAAAGGCCATGCCTACTACTGCTATTGCAGTAAAGAAGAGTTGGAAGCCATGCGCGAGAAAGCCGAAAAAGAAGGCACGGCGACTTACGACCGCCGCTGGCGTCCGGAAGAAGGCAAAACCCTGCCCGAAATCCCTGCCGATGTGCAACCTGTTGTCCGTTTCAAAACGCCTCTGGACGGCGTGACCAAATGGACGGACTTGGTCAAAGGCGAAATCTCTATCCCCAATGAAGCACTTGACGACCTGATTATCGCCCGCGCCGACGGCACGCCGACCTACAACTTCTGCGTTGTCGTGGATGACTACGACATGGGCATTACCCACGTTATCCGTGGTGACGACCATGTGAACAACACCCCAAAACAAATCAATATTTTAAAAGCCATTGGCGCCACCCTGCCCGAATACGGCCACCTGCCGATGATTCTTAACGAACAAGGCAAAAAAATCTCCAAACGCAGCGGCGATACCGTTGCCATCACCGATTTCGGCGCAATGGGTATCCTGCCCGAAGCCATGCTCAACTATCTGGCACGCTTGGGCTGGGCGCACGGCGACGACGAGTTCTTTACGATGGAACAATTTATCGAATGGTTTGATTTGAAAGACGTTTCCCCGTCTCCAAGCCGTATGGACTTGAAGAAACTCTACTGGATTAACGGCGAACATATCAAAATCACCGCCAACGAAAAACTGGCCGAAATGGTGAAACCGCGCCTTGCCTTGCGCGATATCCATGAAACAAGCAAGCCTGCTTTGGAAGACGTGTTGGCATTGGTCAAAGACCGCGCCCAAGACCTGAACACACTTGCCGACGAGTGCCTCTACTTCTACGTCAAACAAACGCCTGCCGAAGCAGACGTGCAGAAACACTGGGACGACGAAGCCGCCGCCCGTATGCTGCGCTTTGCCGAACGCCTCGAGGGTTTGGAAGACTGGAACGCCGAAGCCATCCACGACCTCTTCAAACCTTTCTGCGACGAAGAAGGCATCAAAATGGGCAAACTCGGTATGCCCCTACGCCTCGCTGTCTGCGGTACGGCAAAAACCCCAAGCGTCGATGCCGTATTGGCATTAATCGGCAAAGAAGAAGTGTTGAAACGGATTCGTTCGTAAGGCATGAATGATAAAAGGCCGTCTGAAAACTAGGGATGCCAAGTTTTCAGACGGCCTTTTCTAATAAAACCAGAAAATAATGGAATAAGGCGGAGAATATGAGAAAATAATAGCCGCCTACCTGTCACAACAGTTGATTGAATTAACTTTTATCGGCAGCCTGAATGTCCGGATTGGATAAAATAAGCCATTAAGAACAAAGACCAACAAGCATATTATGTAAAATTGGCGGCTGAAAAATCGGCTCTGCGCTTTACTTTACAAATCAAACAACTTTAAAGGAAAACCCATGAAAAAAACCTTACTTGCCCTGATGATGTTATCCGCCGCCGCCGTGTATGCCGGTGAGGCGGAAGACCGTTTGCTGTCCGTCCAATCGGTTTACCGTGCCGCTTTAAATGAGCAAAACAGCAACGACAGCAAAATCATTTCCCTGCAAAGCGATTTGGAAAGTGCGCAGCGCCGTTTACAGGCCGCACAATCCGATATTGACCGTTTGAAAGGCGAAATTCAGACGGCCTTGGCTCAGAAAGAGCAGCAAAATGCCAAGCTGCAACAAGCCGGCCAGATGTTGGACGCGGCTTGGAATGCCGTTTACGGCGTAGGCGGCAGCAAGGCGAATCAATAATTTAGACATTGTATTATTTGCGTTTTACGCTTCTTTTATCATATTTATAAGGAAACCTCATGTCCCTACCTCCCTGCCCGAAATGCCAATCGGAATACACTTACGAAGACGGCGCTCAATACGTTTGCCCTGAGTGCGCCCATGAGTGGAACGAGGCCGATGCTGCGGCTGCAAGTGATGATGCCTTGGAAGTCAAAGATGCCAACGGCGCGGTCTTGCAAGATGGCGATACGGTTGTCTTGATTAAAGATCTGAAAGTCAAAGGCAGCTCTATGGTCATCAAGCAAGGCACCAAAGTCAAAGGCATCCGCCTGCAAGAGGGCGACCACAATATCGGTTGCAAAATCGATGGCAGCGCGATGAACTTGAAATCTGAGTTCGTCAAAAAAGCTTAAAGATTTTATTTTTGAAAGGCCGTCTGAAACCCTAATATCAGGTTTCAGACGGCCTTTATACATTTCATTCAAAATTAAACAAATCTTTATTTAAAATTGAATAAATTGAATAGGATTGCATTTGAGGTCACCTGAAAAAGCGGCGGAAAAATGTTCCGCACATACGCGGGTGTAAAACCGTTAAAATAACGCTTTCCCCTATTCTACGGAACCATTATGCCTCAGCCGACCGCCAAACAGATTTTGCACGAAGTATTCGGTTATCCCGAATTTCGTGGCAAGCAGGAGGCTATCGTCAATGCTTTGGCCGGCGGCGAGAGTTTGATGGTGCTGATGCCGACGGGTGGGGGCAAGTCTTTGTGTTACCAGATTCCGGCGCTGATGCGCGAAGGCGTGGCGGTTGTCGTATCGCCGCTGATTGCGCTGATGAACGACCAAGTGGCCAGTCTGCATGTGGCCGGGATTGAAGCGGCGGCAGTCAACAGCAGCACATCGGTAGATGAGGCGCGCGAGATTGCCGACAAGCTTGCCCAAGGCCGTCTGAAACTGCTTTATGTCGCGCCGGAACGCTTGGTTACCGACCGCTTTTTACGTTTTCTCGACCAACAAACCGTCAGTCTGTTTGCCATTGATGAGGCGCATTGCGTCAGCCAATGGGGACACGATTTCCGCCCTGAATATCAACAGCTCGGCATGCTTGCCGAACGTTATCCGAACGTCCCGCGCATCGCCCTGACCGCTACCGCCGATGCGGCCACGCGCGCCGACATCAAGCATTATCTGCACTTGGACAATGCGCCCGAATTTATCTCCAGCTTTGACCGTCCGAATATTTATTATCAGGTTATCGAAAAAAATAATGGTAAAAAACAATTGCTGGATTTTATCCGCAAGCAGATGCATGGGCAAAGCGGCATTGTGTATTGCCTAAGCCGTAAAAAAGTCGAGGATGTGGCGCAGTTTTTGTGTGAAAACGGCTTGGAGGCAATTCCGTATCATGCCGGTTTGAGCATGGACGTGCGTGAGGAAAACCAACACCGCTTTACGCATGAAGACAATATTATCGTGGTGGCAACCGTGGCGTTCGGCATGGGCATAGACAAACCCGACGTGCGCTTTGTCGCCCATCTCGATATGCCCCAGAGTGTCGAACATTTTTATCAAGAATCGGGGCGCGCCGGCCGGGATGGGCTGCCTGCCGTGAGCTGGCTGTGTTACGGCTTGAACGATTGGGTGTTGTTGCGCGAGAGGATTGCCGAAGGCAACAGCGACGAGGTGCAAAAGCAAATCGAAATGCAAAAACTCGATGCCATGCTTTCTGTCTGCGAAACCGCCGCCTGCCGCCGCGTACTGCTGCTTAAACATTTCGGCGAAGAATCCGAACCTTGCGGCCATTGCGACAACTGCCTGCATCCGCCCGTACGGTTTGACGGCACAGTGTTGGTGCAAAAATTACTCAGCTGCGTGTACCGCGCCGGACAACGTTTTGCCGCCGGTTACATCACCAATCTTTTGCGCGGCAAAAGCGATGATTGGATACAGCGCAACGGCCATGACAAGTTATCCACATTCGGCATCGGTAGCGAACAGACTGACAAGGAATGGCGCAGCGTCATCCGCCAGTGCATCAGCCTGGGCTATCTCAATGTCAATGTCGAGCAGCATCAAGCCTTGCAGCTGACCGAAGCGGCAAAAAAAGTCCTCAAGGGTGAAACCGAAGTCATGCTGCGTCCCTTGCGCCGCGAAAAAACAGCCACCCAAAAGCCGAAAGACGATTGGTTGCGTACAGAACGAGAAGAGCGTTTGTGGCAGGCGTTGCGCCAATGGCGGCAACAACGCGCCCGGGCAGAAGAAGTGCCGGCCTATGTGGTTTGCGGCGACAAAACCCTGCGCGATATTGTCGAAAAAATGCCCCGAAGTTTGGAAGATTTACATCAAATCTACGGCTTGGGCGAGGCGAAAATCAATAAATTCGGTTTGGAAATACTCGACGTTTGCGAAACGGCCGAAGCTGGTACGGTTTCCACAGACAGTGCACAAGTTATCCCCAGCTTGGGCGAGCGCGAATAGGCCTTAAAACAGGCTTTGGAAACTTGGCGCGAGCAGCAGGCAAGTGCCGATCAAGTAACGCTGGGGACGGTATTCTCCAACGAAAGCATGGACGATTTGCTGACCAATACGCCTGCCGAACCCATCGACCTTTTAGGCGTGTATAAACTCGGCGAAAAACGTATCGAACAATACGGTGAGGGCATTTTAAACATCTGCCGCCCGTTTTCAGACGGCCTGAGCGAAGAGGACAAACGCAAACGCCGATTGATGCGCCGTCTGCTTCAGTGGAACATCGATACTGCCCGCCATGAAGGCCTCGAAGCCTATCAGATATGCAGCAAAGTTACCTTGCGCGCCATTGCCGCCCGACAGCCGCAAGATTTGGCGGAGCTGGCGGAAATCCACGGCATGAATGAGGAGAAAACCGACAAATATGGTGCGGAAATTGTCGAATTGTGTAAACAAGCGGATTAATTGATCGCGGTTTATTGTCAAAGGCCGTCTGAAACCCAATTAAGCATGGTGTTTCAGACGGCCTTTTTGAATTTTTAATCTTTATAAAACAATGAATAAGAAAATATCTTTATTTGTTTTGTCAGTTTTCCAAAGCTGCCGCGTCTAAACAGGCATGAAATATGGGATGGTGCCGATTGATGTTTCGTCCCAGCCCATTTGACACACATCGATAAGGAAAATAAATGAACACCTCAGCCAATCCCTCTTGGCAGGCTGCTTTCGGTTTGTTGGCACTCAGGCTTTTTGCCGCGTATGAATTTCTTGAGTCCGGCCTGGAAAAATGGAACGGGGAAAACTGGTTTGCAGATATCAACAGTCAATTTCCCTTTCCGTTCAATTTGTTGCCGGATACGGTCAACTGGAATTTGGCCATGTGGGCGGAACTTGTTTTGCCTGCGCTACTCATCGTCGGCTTGGCAACGCGGCTGTCCGCGCTGGGATTGATGGTCGTAACGGCCGTCGCATGGTCTGCGGTACATGCCGGCTTGGGGTACAATGTGTGCGACAACGGTTATAAAATGGCACTGATTTATTTGGTGGTTTTATTTCCTGTCCTATTGCAGGGCGCAGGCCGTCTGTCTTTGGATGCCCTGCTGAAGAAACGCTGTTGCCGTATCAAGCATTTTCTTTAATGATTCACGGTCGCGGGCCGACTTTAAATGCCCGATATTATCCCTTAATTTGTTTAAACCCATATTTTTAAAAGGAAGTTAAAATGAAAAAAAATGTAGCTGCTGCTCTGGCCGGTGCACTGTCCCTGTCTCTGGCTGCCGGTGTTGTTGCCGCTGATAAAGCCGCCAGCGACGTGGCCGTTGAGAAAACTGTTAAAGCTGCCGAAGGTACTTGCGGCGCACAAGCAGCATCTAAAGCAGGCGAAGGTAAATGCGGTGCAGCCATGAAAAAAGCCCACGCTAAAAAAGGCAAAGCATCTAAAGCCAAAGCTGCCAAAGTAGTAGAAGGCAAATGCGGCGAAGGTAAATGCGGTTCTAAATAATCCTGCAACATACCTTTAACAAAGTCGCATTTTATAAACGAAAATGCGACTTTGTCGTTCATACGGCACCATAACAGGACATCACCATGATTCAACATGCAGGCTTGGGCTACCGCCGCGACTTGGCGGAAGACTTCCTCTCGCTTTCAGACGACAGCCCGATACGCTTTATCGAAGCCGCCCCCGAAAACTGGCTGAAAATGGGCGGCAGGGCGCGCAAACAGTTTGACCGCGTGGCGGAACGGCTGCCGTTGGCGTTGCACGGATTATCCATGTCGTTGGGCGGACAAGCCCCGCTGGATACCGACTTGATAGACGGCATCAAAGAAATGATGCGCCGTTATGACTGCACGTTTTTCTCCGACCATTTGAGCTATTGCCACGACGGCGGTCATCTTTACGATTTGTTGCCGCTGCCTTTCACTGAAGAAATGGTGCAACATACCGCGCGCCGTATCCGTGAAATTCAAGACCGATTAGGCTGCCGCATTGCCGTAGAAAACACGTCCTACTACCTGCATTCTCCGCTTGCCGAAATGAATGAGGTTGAGTTCCTCAACGCTGTTGTCCGTGAAGCCGACTGCAGCATTCATTTGGACGTGAACAATATTTACGTCAACGCCGTCAATCACGGCCTGTTGTCGCCTGAAGCCTTTTTGGAAAACGTTGACGCAGAGCGCGTGTGCTATATCCATATTGCCGGACATGACGTGGAAACGCCGGAATTGTTGATTGATACGCATGGCGCGGCGGTTTTGCCGACCGTTTGGGACTTGCTCGAACTGGCCTATGCCAAGCTGCCGACGATTCCGCCCACCCTGTTGGAACGCGATTTCAATTTTCCGCCTTTTGCCGAACTCGAAGCCGAAGTCGCCAAAATCGCTGACTATCAAACGCGTGCCGGAAAGGAATACCGCCGTGCAGCCTGAAACCTCCGCCCAATACCAACATCGCTTTGCCCAAGCCATACGCGAAGGCAAAGCCGCAGACGGATTGCCGCAAGAACGGTTGAACGTCTATATCCGCCTGATACGCAACAATATTCACAGCTTTATCGACCGCTGTTATACCGAAACGCTGCAATACTTTGACAGCGAAGAATGGGGCCGTCTGAAAGAAGGTTTCGTCCGCGACGCGCGCGCCCAAACGCCCTATTTTCAAGAAATCCCCGGCGAGTTCCTCCGATATTGCCAAAGCCTGCCGCTTTCAGACGACCTCTTGGCATTGATGGACTTTGAGTACACCCAGCTGCTCGCCGAAACCGCGCAAACCGACAGTCAAACAACCCATGCTGATTCAGACGATTTGGCCTACACCCTTTCTCCCGCCGCCTTTGTGCGCCGTTATCAGTATGATGTGACCGATGAATTGCAGGAGGCGGAAACTGCTGTTTTGGTGTGGCGCGATAAGGAAGACGATGTGATGTATCAAACGCTTGATGGATTCGGTGCATTATTGCTGGAAACGCTGGCTGAGACGCCCACTTCCCTAAACGGCCTGCAAACCATGCTGGCAGAGTTCATGCCGTCTGAAAACGTTTGGCAGGACGCATTAAGGCAGCAATGGACGGATTGGCGGGAACAGGGCATTTTGGTTGCGGCATAAATCAAGGCCGTCTGAAACGGGTACAGTCGGTTTTGGCGAAACAAAAAAACTACTGAAATCGTTTATAGATTCAATCGCATGCTCTTTCCGTATCAGCGTAAAATCAGAAGCATATTGATCATTCATTTCATACTGATACATTATGGCCCTACCCGAACTGACTGATGCCGAGCTTGCCAAATCCCGCAAACTGCTGCTGCGCTTTGCCCATATCCAGCTGCCCGACCGCCCCGATTTGGCGGAAGACCTCGTACAGGAAACCATGCTTTCCGCCTACCGTGCGGCCGAGGGTTTCAAAGGCGACGCACAAGTGAGCAGCTGGCTGTTTGCCATTTTAAAAAACAAAATTACCGATTGCCTGCGCCAAATCGGGCGGCAACGCCAAGTTTTCGTCACGCGCGACGAAGAAGCTTTGGATGAAGCCTTTGAAGGACATTTTGCCACCGACGGGCATTGGACGGACGAAGGACAGCCTCAGGGTTGGGACTCGCCCGAAGCCAGTTTGAATAATAAAGAGTTCTACCAAGTTTTGCAGACCTGCCTCTACCATCTGCCGGAAAACACCGCCCGCGTGTTTACCATGAAAGAAATTCTCGGCTTTTCAAGCGATGAAATCCGCGAACAATGCGGCATCAGCCATGCCAACTACCACACCATTATGCACCGCGCGCGCGAAACCTTGCGCCAGTGTCTGCAAATCAAATGGTTCTCCCATGCCTGACAGGAAAACGCCATGAAGAAATGCCGCAAAATAACCGATCTGATTTCCAAACAGCAAGACCAAGTGCACCTCGGTCTTTTTAATCGCATTGCCCTCGCTGTGCACCTGTCTCTCTGCCCCCGTTGCCGAGAATATAAGAAACAGCTCGAATTAATCAGCAACGCCATGCACAAGATGTTTCGATGATTCAAAAAAAGGCCGTCTGAAACCTACCCCTGTCAGTTTCAGACGGCCTTTTTGTATCTGCTTTGTTTATTGCTAACCTTGAATAAGCCATGTTTTGCCGCTCACTTTTTTAGCAGTATTTGTTTTCAAACTTGCGCCATTGGCTTTTGTTTTTGGAGGCATGGCTTAAGATTTTGATAAGGTAGAACAAGATAAAGGCCGTCTGAAAGATAAATTTCAGACGGCCTTTTTCACGGTTCTTATTGTTGCTCTTCCGGCTCTGATTCGTCTTTGCCGAACCAGTTGTCAAAGCGGATGGTGTATTTCAACTCGCCGCCGGAGGAGCGCGTGCCGATGCGGGCAATGGCTTGGATGGCGCGGGTCAGTTGGTACACGAGTTTGACGGATTGTTCGGCGCTGGAGATGCCGTATTCGTAACCTACGTAGAGGTTGTTGGTGAGCTGTTTGCCGACGGTCAGGACTTGTTCGGCAGGGTTGAGCTCGCCGGTTTGGGCGTTGCGGCTGCGTTTGCTGGTGAAGCCCAAATCATCGACAAGGCCGATGCGGTCGTTGACTTGGCCGGCAAGCAATGCGCTGGCGGCCGCAGAGAGCGTGGCGTTGTCACCGTCGCTGCCGCTGCTGGCACGGTTGAGGATGAGCCAGGAGAGTTTGTCTTTTTCACTCATGGCTTCCTTGGCAACCAAGGTTACGCGCGGATTGTTGAGGCTGCCGAGGACTTCGACACCTGCCCCGACCGGGGAGAGGCGGCGTTCGGCACGGATGTTGAGGTTTGGATTGGTCAGCGGGCCGACAAAGGAAACCGATCCTTTGGTGATGTCGAGGTCTTGGCCGTAGGCTTTGTAGCGGCCTTTGACAACGCGCACGGTACCGACGCCTTGGATGGCTTCGCCCGGACGTGATGTGATGGCCAGTTTGCCGCCGATGGTAACGTCTGCGCCGTAGCCGACAAAACGGACATTGTCGTTGATGTTCAGGGTAAGGTTCATATTAATCGGCGTGGTGGCCGTTGCTTCTTTTGGGGTTTCGCCCAGGACGACCACGTCGTCATCGAGGGTCGGCATGGAGGATTTTTGCGAACCAAACCTGCCGTAGTCGGTGTTGAGCGTGCCGTTGAGCGATACGCCTTTTTCCGGATTGTAGAGGACTTTGGCCGCGCCGGAGAGCTGCAGTTGGCGGTTTGGACGCGAGAGGGTGCGGTATTTGTCGAAGACGATGTTCACGTCGACATCGGGGTTGGCGTTGGCAAGGTTGACCGCGCCTTTGAGCTCAATCGTGCCGCCACGGTGGAATTTGAGGCTGTCGATCACCCATTTTTGACCCTGCAGGCGTGAACGCAATACGCCGTTGTCGAGAATCAGGCCTTGGGTTTGATGGCGGTAATAGAGGTTGTCGCCGTTAATCAGACCACTCAGTTGCGGATCGTTCAGACGGCCTGCCAAATTGACAGCGGCGTTCAGACGGCCTTTGAGGGTTTGGCCGACGGGCAGGAAGTTGCGGAAGACTTCGAGGTTGGCAACGTTCAGGTTGAGCTTGCCGCTCAGAGGGGCGGTATCGAAGCTGGTACCCTGACCGATATTGACGGTACCGTCGGCACGGCCGTAATTGGTTTGGAGGTCGAGGTTGCTGTTGACGGTAGGCGAACCGAGTCGGCCGCCGATGGTGGCGGTCGCGTTCAGACGGCCTGCAATGCCTTGGGCTGTCGCCGGCATAAAGGATTTGAGCGAGCCCAAATCGGGAACGCTGATATTGACTTTGCCGCTGACAGGGGCGTTGTTGATGTTGTTGCCGAACTGCTGAGCGATGCCGAGCGTGCCGTCAACTTTGCCGAAGCGGGTGTTGCCTTCCAGCGTGCTGTCGATGCGGCCGTTTTGGAAACGGGTGCGCAGGGCGAGCGCGGAAAGTCCCAAAGGCTGTTTGTTTTTCGGGTCTTTGCTTGGCAGGATGATGTCGCCGCTTTGTCGGTTGATGTTGAGGAAGCCGCGCGCGTTTTGACTGTACGCCAAATCCCAGTCGCCGCCCAAGACGAGGTTGTGTTCGATGGGCGGGGTGTAGAAGTTGTGCAATTCGGTAATGTGCAGATTTTGCGCGCTGCCTTTACTGGTAATGCCGGCTTTCTTGTCCCAAACGAAATTTTGCAGGTTGAGGCTGCCGCCCATGGCCGCCCAGCGTGCGCTGCTGAGGGAAACGCGTTCGCTGCCAGCTTCGAGGTTGAGGCGGTTTTGCAGTTTGAGGTTGAACGCGCCGTTGATGTCGAGCGTGTCGACCGTGCCTTTCCATTGGGTTTGGTCTTTGTTGAGGCCGCCGGTGGCATCGAGGTCGAGCTTGTAGCGTTTGCTGTCCACCGCCATGCTGCTGTTGCCGCGGATGTGGTGGTGCGAGCCTGTGCCGCTGATGAGCAGGTTGACGTTGTCAATCATGGCCGCGCCGCCGGAGACGGCGATGTGTTCGCCTTTAATATCGGCACTCAACGGACGGTTGGTATCTGGCGAACCTTTGAGCTTGAAGTCGAGGGTGCGGATGTTGACGGTATCGGCGACTTTGAAGTTGCGCGCTTCACCGTTCAAATCGGCCTCAAGGGTTTTGAGGCCGTCTGAAAAACTGCCGGAGATGTAGCCGCGCGCGTTGAGCAGGCCGCCCAAGCCGAAGCCGAAACGCGACAAATCGGGGGCGGTAATGTTGAGGTTGAGGCGGTCGCCTTTTTTGCCGAAGCTGCCGTTGGTTTTGACGATGTTGCTGCCGAGGGTCAGGTCGGTCAGGGCGCGCGAGAGGTGTTTGTTTTCATAGGCGACGTCGGCTTTGCCGCTGAGTGGAACGCCGTTAAGCGTACTCGGTGCAAACTGCATTTTGCCGGCGAATTTTTCTTGTGCCAGTATGCCGTTTAAGTTGATGTTGCCGTTGACGCTGCCTTGCGGAAGCTGCGGATCGATGCGCGCAGGGTTGAAGGCTTTGCTGACGATGTCCAGTTGCAGTTTGCGGTCTTTGAAGAGTTCGAGCGAGCCTTTGGCGTTGAGCTCGCCGCCGTTTTGCGGAACCAGGCGGACTTTGTCGAGCTTGAGTGTACGCTGGCCGAGCTGTTTGTCGGTTTGGAAAAACAGCATGCCGTCTGTACGCGCAAATCCGCTGTCGAGATTCCAGTTGACGACGGGGGAGGAGGTTTCACCTTTGACGTCGATACTGCCGTTCAGACGGCCTGCGATGTTTTGACGGACGAAGTCGTCTGCGCCGGTATTGTTGATGCCCAGTGCGAGTTTGAGCTGGTCTTGGGCGGTGTCGATAGTGCCGGATACGTCGATGCTGCCGTCTTTGAGCAGGTCGACGCCGATGTCTTCAATCATGACCGTGCCTTTATCGTCGACGATGAATTCGCCGAGGATGCGTTTTACGGGGATATGGTTTTCATCGGCAAAACCGGCTTGGTCGTTTTCCAAGTCTATCGAGCCTTCCAACGCAACGCCGTCAGTAAAGGACGGAATGGTGGTGGCGTCGAAATTCAGGCGCGCTTTGGGCAGGCTGGGCAGGAAGGCCTGCGGATTGATGTTGGAACCTTTAATCAGAATTTCGCCGACGGTTTCGTTGAGGCTGTCGGCGAATGGGTGGATGGTGGATTTGGCAGACAAATGAACGTTGTCGCCGTCGAGCAGCAGGTCGGTGTACACGTCTTGCAGACTGCCCCACAGGCGCACCGTGCCGTGTATGGTTTCGCCCTCAAGCTGGCCTTTGGTGTAGATGGCAGTATTGAGGACGTAGGGTTTATTCAAACCGAGCACCACCGCGCCTGTCGAGCTGCTCCAGGGCGTATCGGCGGTTTTGATGTGGAGGCGGTGTTCTTTTTTGTCGTAATGATAGGCTGCGTGCAGATGGTCGAGATAGACGGTCTGCTTGTCAAAACGCTTGCCCACGCTGATTTTGCCGGTTTCCAAACGGTCGAGATAGGCGGTAACGGGCAGGTCTATGCTGTCGGGCAGGCCTTTTGACGGCTCTTCTTCTTTGGGCGGCGTGCGTTTGGTCACAATGGCGATGTCGCCGGCCACGACTTCGGTAATGTGCAAAGATGGACGGAACAGCTCGGACGGTTTCCAATCAAAACGGAAGCTGCTGATTTTGATGTCCGCACCGTCTGTTTCAATCAACCATTTGTCGCCTTCAAAACCTTCAATCAGCGTGCCTTTCAGTGTATCCGAAGAGATTTTGACGCCGAACCATGACGGGATTTTGTACAAACCGAAACGCAAACCCGATTCCGTACCGACCAGCCAGCCGATCGCGCCGGCGGAAACGGTCAATACGCCCAAGGCGGACAGGACAAAGCCGCGCAACAGGCGTTTTTTGCGCTTTGGCGGGGCAGGCTGTTGTTCAGACGGCGTGGAAGTGTTTGCAGTATCGGTCATGATATTTTTCTGTTTGTCTGTTGTTCAGACGGCCTGAAATGGCTGAGGCCGTCTGAAAGAATGGATGATGAGTATGTTTTTTAAAACCTTGTGCCCAAGCTGATGTGCCAGCGGATTTTCTTGTCGTGATGGCCGTAGGCAATGTCGAAGGAGAACGGCGCAACCGGGCTGAACCAGCGCACGCCCAAGCCGGTACCGTGTTTTAAGGTCATGTGTTTGAAGTTGCTTGCCGCATCGCCGACATCGTGGAAGATGGCACCGGAGAAGCTTTTGGTAACCGGAAATTGATATTCGAGGCTGCCGACCACCAAGGCGCGTTGCGGCAGGACAGAGCCGTTGGGGCCGGCCAAGCCGATGCTGTCGAGTTCGTAACCGCGTACGGAAGTTGCGCCGCCGGTACGGAACATCAGGCTGGACGGTACTTCTTCGCCTTCGCGGGCATAAACGTAGCCTGCTTGTCCGCGTACGATGAATGTACCGAGTTTTTTATTTTCAGGCGTGAAGAAATAGCCTGCGCGTGCCATGGCGCGTGCCATTTGGGTGGAGGAGAGGAATTTGCCCAAGGTCGTGCCGATTTTGCCGTCGAGGTAGTAGCCGTTTTGAGGGTGAAGCTCGGTTTCGATGCTTTGCCGTTTCCATGAGGCGGTCAGCATGGTGGCATGGCTTCGACCCAAATCGTAGCTGGTGTCGGGGACTTTGCGGTCTTCGGTAATAAATTCGAGGCCGAAGCGGGCATCGATATTGTTGCGGTCGCGGACATACCAAATACCGCTGGTCAGGGCGCGTTTTTCAAGGTTTTGCGTGGTCGAGCGGTTGTAGGAAACGTTGCTGGTCCAGTAGTTGCCGCGGTTGTTGCGCGGTTGGCTGATACCGGCGGCCAGCGTGGTTTCGTATTTGTCCATGTCCCAAACGATGGAACCGATGTAGCCTTTGTTAAAGAGGTTGTAATAGTCGTAGGCGATGCGGCCGCCGATTCCGTATTCGGAGTCGTAGCGGATACCGGTTTCCAGTTTGTGGCGTTTGACTTCGGTCACGTTGATTTTGACGGGAACGCGGTCGCCTTGCAGTTGATCGAAGTCGGCTTGTACGGACGCGCCGGAGTAGTGGCCGTTTTGCTCGAGCGCCTGTTGCAGGTCGAGGATTTTGCCCAAGTCGTAAGGCGAACCTGGGTAGAAACGCGCCATGCCGGAAACCACGCTCTCAGGGTAGCGGCGTGTGCCGGTAATTTGGAAATCGCCAAAGTAAATGGGGCGGTTGCTCTCCACGATGACGTTCAAGTCGGCTTTTTGGGTATTGGGATTGATGGTGGCTTGGGTGGTGGTGAGTTTCGCCAACGGATATTTTTTACGTGTGACCGCGCTGAGGACGGAGGTTTTACTCGCACTCCAGCCGTCTTGGTCGAAGTTTTCGCCAACGGGCTGCTGCCAGTTTTCCATCGCATTTTGGTAGTACTCGGCCAAGTTGTCGTCATTCAATACGTCGCCGAGGATGGCCACGCTGACGTTGTCGACTTTGGTGCGCGGGCCGGGGGTGACGTTGACGGTATAGCTCTCGCCGTGGTCTTGAATATTGACGTTGCTGTTGAAGTAGCCTTTGGTCCGGAGCATGGTTTTGACGTTGTCGGGTGCCTCTTCGGCGAGGAAGCCGACCTGTTCTTTGTCCAGCTCTTCTTCCTGCTGCTGGGTAATCAGCGGCAGGTATTCTTCAAGCATTTCTTTGACTTCGCTGTCTTGGGTGTCGATTTTGACGGGGAATTTGGGCTTGAGTTTGCCTGTTTGGTCGTCTTTGGGCTGCTTGGGCATTTCGGATTCGGGAACAGCTTCGTAGTCTTCCGCTTTGGGAACGGAAGTATCTATTGCCAACGCGTGTCCGTAGGCGAGCGCCAATGATGCAAATAAAACAGGGTAGGTCAGTTTGGTCATGATGTGTGTTCGACAGCGACAATTCTTCAGTTTGGGGATTTTAACATTATTTCTGCAAGGTTTCAGGCTGTGGTTATAAACGGAAATTTAGCGCGATAACGTTGCAAAATGCGACTTAAGGGCGGATTTTGGTTTGTTTCTATCTGATTGTAATATTTATGTTTTGTGTTTTTACTGATGAAGTTGCCTTTGTATTCGGCCTTATGCGTAGATTTCAGGCCGTCTGAAAGCAAGATACAGAGAAGTAAAGCAACGGTATGGGCATACTTTAAAGTAGGGTTTGACCGTATTTTTGGCATTAAAGTGCCAACTGTGTGATAATAAACCTATCAAGTCCTATGAAAGACTTTAAAGCCTTGAAAATAATGACTTCAATGCTTTTTTATTGCGCTTTTAACGTCTATCAAACTCTCGAATTTGAGTAGTACGTTAATAGTTGGAGCTTATTGATTGGTTAAATTGTTGCATTACTAAAGTGCTTCGTAATCGGTAAATTATTAGCTAAAGGAGAAAAAATGAATATTTTATTATTAGACGGTGGAAAAGAGTTTGGTCATTCACATGGCGAGTTGAACCATACGCTTCACAAAAAAGCGAAAGAAGTTTTGACCGCACTTGGACACAATGTACAAGAAACCGTGATTGATGCCGGCTATGATGTTGAAGCAGAAATTGAAAAATTCTTGTGGATGGATGCCGTGATTTGGCAGATGCCAGGTTGGTGGATGCACGAACCTTGGACAGTGAAAAAATACATAGACGAAGTATTAACCAGCGGACACGGCAAGCTTTACCACAGTGATGGCCGTCATCGTGTCAATCCGACAGAAGGCTACGGCACAGGTGGCTTGTTGCAAGGCAAAAAACACATGCTTTCACTTACTTGGAATGCGCCGATTGAAGCCTTCACCCGCGAAGGCGACTTCTTCGAAGGCAAAGGTGTGGATGCGTTATACATGCACTTTCACAAACTCAACGAGTTTATCGGCTTGAGCCGTCTGCCGACATTCTTATGTAACGATGTGATTAAAAACCCACAAGTAGAAAAATACTTAACCGATTACCAAGCACACTTGGAAAAAGTATTTGGCTAATCGCAAAATATTAGTTTAGAAGGTGAGCATTTTTGCTCGCCTTTTTTATTTCAAACGCTTATTAAATCCCCAGATAGGGAGAGGAAGATGAATAGACTGAGTTTAGATAAAACAAGCGGTCAAGTTTTGACGGAGATTTGCAAAAACACCTAAAAATTTGACCGCACTTTAAAATAAAAAGATCTAAACATCCTCAATTTGAAACTGCTTAAATGCTAAACTTTGATGCTGTTTTTGTGAGGTGTGCATGAAAACCTCGCCGACAAATGATTTTTATTTTAGAATGTAAGACTTTTTTAACATATCTTTAAATTGTGAAGGAACGGATATGGCAAGTGGCAATCCGATTTTGAACGCGCTCAATCGCGTCAGCCTGGTGGCGCAAATCGCCATCGGCTTGGTTTTAGGTATTATTGTGGGTGCAGTTTCGCCGCAAGTCGGTATCAGCGCAGGACTGCTGGGCAGCCTGTTTGTCGGTGCGCTTAAGGCTATCGCGCCGATTTTGGTATTTGTTTTGGTGACCGCCGCCATTGCGCAACACCAAAAAGGCAATCAGGCCCACATCAAACCGATTTTGATTTTGTATATTTTCGGTACGTTTGCTGCGGCTGTGGTGGCAGTCATTGCCAGTATGGCATTCCCGACCACGCTGATTCTGCGTACGGCAGGCGATGTATCCGTTGCGCCGCCTTCCGGCATTGTCGAAGTGCTGAAAACACTGCTGATGAATTTGGTGGCCAACCCGATTAACGCGCTGGCCAATGCCAACTATATCGGCATTTTGGCTTGGGCTTTGGTATTGGGTGCGGCTTTGCGCCATCACGGTTCGGATACGACCCGCCAAGTGGCGGCGGACTTGGCCGATACCGTTTCGACGGTTGTGAAGTGGATTATCCGTTTTGCGCCGCTGGGTATTTTCGGCTTGGTGTCTTCTACCATTGCGGAAACCGGTTTTGAAGCGCTTGCCGGTTATATGCAGCTGTTGGCCGTATTGCTCGGCTGTATGCTGTTTATCGCTTTGGTGGTCAATCCGATTATTGTGTGGACGCAAATCCGCCGCAACCCTTTCCCGCTGGTGTTTACCTGCCTGCGTGAAAGCGGCGTGTATGCCTTCTTTACCCGTTCTTCCGCCGCCAATATCCCTGTGAATATGGCATTGGCGAAAAAACTGGGTTTGCACGAAGACACTTACTCCATCTCCATTCCATTGGGTGCTACCATCAATATGGCCGGTGCGGCAATCACCATTACTGTTTTGGCGATGGCTGCGGCGCACACGCAAGGTATTACGGTTGACTTCGCCACCGCCCTGCTGCTGAGCCTGGTGGCTACCGTCAGCGCGTGCGGTGCATCCGGTGTGGCAGGCGGCTCGTTGCTGCTGATTCCTTTGGCGTGCAGCCTGTTCGGTATCGATAACGATGTGGCCATGCAGGTGGTTGCTGTCGGCTTCATCATCGGCGTGATTCAAGACTCTGCAGAAACCGCGTTAAACTCTTCCACCGACGTTTTGTTTACTGCCGCTGCCGATTTGGGCCGTCAACGTAAAGAGTGATTTTTAAGGGCAACCTAAATCCAGCAAAGGCCGTCTGAAAAGTTTCAGACGGCCTTTGTTTTATGCCAAGCAAAGGGATTTTTAGATGGTCAAGCCGATAGATTGGTTTGATCGGACTGACGGTATACGCTGTCATCAGTTGGATTTTTCCCGTAAAATACAGTCTTGAATGTATTTGAACACCTCTTTCAGACGGCCTGACCGTTTTATCACATTTGCAAAAACAATGATTAAAAAAATATTCTCATGGTTCGAGTCACGCATCGACCCTTATCCCGAAGCCGCCCCGAAAACGCCAGAAAAAGGGTTGTGGCGGTTTATTTGGAGCAATATTGAAGGCGTGCGTAAATGGATCGCCGTGTTGGCCGTGTTTACGGTCGGCGTCGGCATCATGGAAGCCTTGATGTTCCAATTTATGGGCAAGGTGGTCGACTGGCTCGGCGCGTATACACCGCAAACACTTTTTGCTGAAAAAGGCCATGCATTAATCGGCATGATGGCCATGGTGGCATTTTTTGCCGTTTGGACCTTTTTCGCTTCCAATGTACGCCTGCAAACCCTGCAAGGCGTGTTCCCCATGCGCCTGCGCTGGAATTTCCACCGCCTGATGTTGGGACAAAGCCTAGGCTTTTATCAGGATGAATTTGCAGGACGTGTGTCCGCCAAAGTCATGCAGACCGCGCTGGCGCTGCGCGATGTCGTGATGACCGTCGCCGATATGGTTGTGTATGTGCTGGTGTACTTCATCACTTCCGGTGTGATTCTGTCCTCATTCGATGCCTGGCTTATCGTGCCGTTTATCTGCTGGATGATTGGATTCGCGATGATTATGCGCTTCCTGATTCCCAAACTCGGCAAAACCGCTGCACGCCAAGCCGATGCGCGCTCGCTGATGACCGGCCGCATTACCGACGCCTATTCCAATATCGCCACCGTCAAACTCTTCTCCCACGGCGCACGCGAGGCCGCTTATGCCAAGCAGTCGATGGAAGAGTTTATGGTAACCGTCCATGCCCAAATGCGTTTGGCAACGCTGCTGCACACCTGCAGCTTTATCGTCAACAGCTCGCTGACCGTCGGCACAACCGCCTTGGGCATTTGGCTTTGGTATCACGGCCAAGTCGGCGTAGGCGCGGTAGCCACCGCCACGGCCATGGCATTGCGTGTGAACGGTTTGTCGCAATACATTATGTGGGAGTCTGCCCGATTGTTTGAAAACATCGGTACTGTCAATGATGGCATGGCGACCCTGTCCAAACCCCACACCATCCTCGACAAACCGCAAGCCTTGCCGCTGAAAGTCACCCGAGGCGAAATCAAGTTTGATCACGTCGATTTTTCCTACGAAGCAGGCAAACCGCTCCTCAACGGCTTTAATCTGAACATCAAACCCGGCGAAAAAGTCGGCTTGATAGGCCGCAGCGGCGCGGGCAAATCCACCATCGTCAACCTGCTCCTGCGCTTTTACGAACCGCAAAGCGGCACGATTTCGATCGATGGCCAAAACGTGGACAGCGTTACCCAAGAAAGCCTGCGCGCTCAAATCGGTTTGGTGACGCAAGATACCTCCCTGCTGCACCGCTCCGTCCGCGACAACATTATCTACGGCCGTCCCGATGCAACCGAAGCCGAGATGATTTCCGCTGCCGAACGTGCCGAGGCCGCCGGTTTTATTCCTAACTTAAGCGATGCCAAAGGCCGACGCGGCTATGATGCGCACGTCGGCGAACGCGGCGTGAAACTTTCCGGCGGCCAGCGCCAACGCATCGCCATTGCCCGTGTCATGCTTAAAGACGCGCCGATTCTGTTGCTTGACGAAGCCACCAGCGCGCTCGACTCCGAAGTCGAAGCCGCCATCCAAGAAAGCCTCGACAAAATGATGGAAGGCAAAACCGTGATTGCCATCGCCCACCGCCTCTCCACCATCGCCGCGATGGACCGCCTCATCGTCTTGGACAAAGGCCGCATCATCGAAGAAGGCAGCCACACCGAGTTGCTCGAGAAACAAGGCCTGTACGCCAAACTTTGGGCACACCAAAGCGGCGGCTTCTTGAGTGAGCATGTCGAGTGGGAAAATAATTAAACGCTTTGAAAGAAGATAAAGGGCCGTCTGAAAACATTTTCAGACGGCCTTTGTTAATGAAGCAAAGGGCAGGTGGATAACCGCCCTTTTTTAGTTGAAACCTTAGTTTTTTACAGCCCCAGCGACCAAGCATTTTGGTGTTCGGACAAGTCTTCCAAGCGGTTTTCGTAATGGGCGAAGATTTCTTCGATAATCTCGTCTTCGTCGTCGATGACGCGGATCAGGTTCAAATCCTCTTCCAAAATCAGGTTTCTGCCCAACAACTGCTCGCGTATCCAGTCCAGCAGTCCTGCCCAAAATGCTTTGCCCACTAAGATAATCGGGCGGTCAGGCGTTTTGCCGGTTTGCACCAAAGTCAGGCTTTCAAACAATTCGTCCAATGTGCCGAAACCGCCGGGCATGACGACATACGCCACGGCATGTTTGACGAACATGACTTTGCGCGGGAAGAAGTGTTGGAATTTAATCGACAAATCTTGATACGGATTGGCTTTTTGCTCGTGCGGCAACACGATATTCAGTCCCACCGCCGGACTTGCGCCTGCAAACGCGCCTTTGTTGGCCGCTTCCATAATGCCCGGCCCGCCGCCGGAGATGACGGAAAATCCGGCATCCGACAGTTTGCGTGCCAAGCGTAATGTGAACTCGTAGTCGGGATGATCTTCAGGCGTACGCGCGCTGCCGTAAATGCTGACGGCTGGCTGAATGGCGCGCAATTCTTCGCCGGCTTCGACAAATTCGGAAATAATCTTCAATACATGATACGACTCGCGCGCCTGAATATCGCGGCGGGTTTCGTCGGGCAGCATGGGTTTGGGCAATTTTTTGAGCAGGCTCATGGCTTTTCCTTCGTGTTTTTATGTGCAGTATTGTAACCCGAAAGGGGTGGGCCGTCTGAAAGTTGGGTTTCGGCGGCAAGTGTGCCTGCCACATTTTCAAAAGCCCGTTACAATATCTGCTTTTATTCAACTGCTCCGCCATGCTCGATATTATCCACCGCGACAGCCGCACTATCGCCGTCAACAAACCTGCCGGAATGCTGGTGCACCGAAGCTGGTTAGACAAACACGAAACCCGTTTTGCCGTGCAGACCCTGCGCGACCAAATCGGGCAGCACGTCTATCCCGTCCACCGCCTGGACCGCCCGACTTCCGGCGTCTTGCTGTTTGCCCTCGATACGGAAGCTACACGGTTATTGACGCAGCAGTTTGAAAATAAAACCATCGAAAAAACTTATTGGGCCATCGTTCGCGGTCATCTGCCTTCAGACGGCCTGATTGATTACGCCCTCAAATATATGCCCGATAAAATTGCTGAAGCGCAGACCGAAGCGACTTTGCAGGAAGCGCAAACCGCCTACCGCTGTCTGGCACAAACCGAGCTGCCGTTCCAGTCCGCCCTGCGTTATCCGACCTCGCGTTATTCGTGGGCCGAACTCAAGCCGCACACCGGACGCAAACATCAACTCCGCCGTCATATGAAACACATTTTCCACCCCATCGTCGGCGACACCAACTACGGCGATTTGCGCCAAAACCATGCCGTTGCCGAACATATCGGCACGCAACGCCTGATGTTGCACGCGCGAAGCCTCAGTTTTCAAAGCATAGAAGACGGCAGCCGGATGACTGTAAACGCGCCGATAGACAATGACTGGCAGCTTTGGTTGGAAAAATTCAAAACCGAGGCCGTCTGAAAACCCGAACCGCACATTTTCAGGCGACCCGGTCATGGAAAAAAACAGGCAAATCCCTTACAATA
Source organism: Neisseria sp. P0014.S002 (assembly GCF_051958295.1). Classification (NCBI taxonomy): domain Bacteria; kingdom Pseudomonadati; phylum Pseudomonadota; class Betaproteobacteria; order Neisseriales; family Neisseriaceae; genus Neisseria; species Neisseria sp. P0014.S002. Next base: position 104,914 of record NZ_JBQCVO010000002.1, read on the forward strand.
CGCCCTAAAATTTTGAAAGAACACAAGAATCATGGAAGCCGAAGTAATCAACCAGCTTAACAACACCCTAAACGACTTGGAGAAGCGCAGCGAAGACATCCGCGTCTATATGGACTACCAAGGCAAAAAAGACCGCCTTGAAGAAGTCATCGGCCTCTCCGAAGACCCGGAACTCTGGAATGACCCCAAACGCGCCCAAGAAATCGGCAAAGAGCGCAAAATCCTCGAAGGCATCGTGGTGACCCTCGACAACATCGCCACAGGTATCGAAGACAACCGCATGCTGATTGAAATGGCCGTCGAAGAAAACGACGAAGAAGGTTTCGCCGCTGTTCAGGAAGATGTGGCCGGTTTGGAAAAACAAATGGCTGACCTCGAATTCAAACGAATGTTCAACCAGCCTGCCGACCCGAACAACTGCTTTATCGACATCACCGCAGGCGCGGGCGGTACCGAAGCCGAAGACTGGGCGGGCATGTTGTTCCGCATGTACAGCCGCTACGCCGAGCGCAAAGGCTTCAAAATCGAAATCCTTGAAGAAGACGACGGCGAAATCGCCGGTATCAACCGCGCCACCATCCGCGTGGAAGGTGAATACGCCTATGGCCTGCTGCGCACCGAAACCGGCGTTCACCGCCTGGTGCGCTACTCGCCGTTTGACTCAAACAACAAACGCCACACCTCGTTTGCCTCCGTGTTCGTTTATCCCGAAATCGATGATTCCATCGAAATCGAAATCAACCCCGCCGATTTGCGTATCGACACTTACCGCGCATCCGGTGCCGGTGGTCAGCACATTAACAAAACCGACTCCGCCGTGCGTATTACCCACGAGCCGACCGGTATCGTGGTTCAATGTCAAAACGACCGTTCGCAACACGCCAACAAAGCTGCCGCGATGGAAATGTTGAAATCCAAACTGTATGAATTGGAAATGCGCAAACGCAACGAAGAGAAACAGGCTTTGGAAGAAGGTAAGTCCGATGTGGGTTGGGGCAGCCAAATCCGCTCATACGTTTTGGACTCCTCACGCATCAAAGACTTGCGCACAGGCTACGAAGTCGGCAACACCAAAGCCGTATTGGACGGCGATTTGGACGGCTTCATCGAAGCCAGCCTGAAACAAGGTGTGTAAACTGTAAGAGATAAACAGGCCGTCTGAAAGATTTCAGACGGCCTGTTTATTGTTGAATATGGCAGTAACTATATCCACTGCGATGATTTATATTTCCAGCAGGTAAAAGATTCTATCTATTTGAATAAGCTAAAGTCTTATCAGCCTAAATGGAATGCTGAACGCAGTAAATATATCCGTTTTCGGCTACATGAAAAATACAATATAGAAAATCTAAAAATTAACGGTTTTTGAATATGTAAGGCATGACGGATATGGCCGCGATATGCTTGTTATGTAGCTATTGATTTCTTTTTAAATGAGAATATTACTCTTTTTGTAAAAATATACTTTTTAATGTTTTGCAAATGCAAAGATTGACGGTAATATATGGTTTCCATAAAAATGATTGGTAGGTATAACAGGCCGTCTGAAGCCTGAGCCTGTCTAATATATTAGGAGAACTCATAATGTCCGGCCAAAAGCTGTCTTCTGCCGAGAAAACTTTCTTCGGCCATCCTTTGCAATTATCCACCCTATTCCATATTGAGCTGTGGGAGCGTTTTTCCTTCTACGGTATGCAGGGCATCCTGCTGATTTATCTGTATTACACCGCGAGTCAAGGCGGTTTGGGTATGGATAAAGCCTTGGCCGGCGGCATTGTCGGCGCGTACGGCGGCAGCGTTTACCTGTCCACCATTCTCGGTGCGTGGTTGGCCGACCGCATTTGGGGCGCGGAGCGTACCCTGTTTATCGCCGGCATCGTCGTGATGACCGGCCATATTTTATTGGCGATCGTACCGGGTTTGATGGGATTGCTGCTGGGCTTGGTGTTTATCGCGCTGGGCAGCGGCGGCGTGAAATCGTCTGCCGGTTCGATGGTCGGTTCTTTGTATGAACGGGAAGACCTGCGCGAATTGCGCGATGCCGGTTTCTCTATTTTCTATATTTCTATCAATATCGGCGGCTTCTTAGGCCCGTTGTTGACCGGTATTTTGCAAGACAGGATGGGTTTCCATTACGGTTTCGGCGCGGCGGCTGTCGGCATGGCATTCGGCCTGTTGTGGTATTCGCGCGGCCGTAAAAACCTGCCGCATACGCCGGCGCCCAATCCGTTGCGCCCTGAAAAGGTACAGACTGCAATAGCTGTCGGTGTGTTGCTGGTTTTGGTGTTGGGCAGCGTGATTGCTTCCGGCGCGCTCAATCTTGAGAACTTTTCACGCTGGCTTTTGGGCGTGGTCATTATCACCGTCATCGCTTATTTTGCACGCCTGCTGGGAAGCAGCCAGGTTGAGGCAGCCAATAAACGTTACATCATGGCCTATATTCCGCTGTTTTTGACCATTTGCATGTTCTGGGCGGTTTGGTTTCAGGTATACACCGTTGCAACGGTTTATTTCGACGAAACGGTCGACCGTACTTTCTTCGGCTTTACCGTGCCTGTTTCATGGAAAGACTCGATACAGGCCATGTGGGTGGTTCTCTTCTCCGGCGTGATGGCGGCGGTGTGGACGAAAATGGGCAAACGCCAACCTAAAACGCCGTTGAAGTTTGCGCTGGCCATGTTGGTAACCGGCGTCTCTTATTTGTGTTTCATTCCGTATATTTCATCCGGAACCCCGATGCCGATTATCGTGTTTATGCTGGTGTTGCTGGCGATTACGATAGGCGAGTTGATGCTGTCGCCGATTTCGCTGTCGTTTTCCACCAAAATCGCACCGAGCATGTTTAAAACACAAATGGTTGCGTTGAATTTTTTGGCATTGTCTATCGGCTTTACCTTGGGCGGAGTGTTGTTTAAAGACTACTACAATGCTCAGTCGCCATTGGATTTCTACTGGATGCTGGCCACCATCGGTGCAGTAACCTGCGGTATCCTGTTGGTACTTGCCCCGGTATTGAACCGCATGCTCAAAGGTGTCGATTAATTTTTCTATTTAAAATAATGTGATGTACACAGGCCGTCTGAAAAGAATCAGTTTTCAGACGGCCTGATGTTTTTATTGAGGTTTGGAAAAGGGCGGTTTTCCAGATTTTTGAATTAAATCGGACAGGTAGAAAATCCGAATTAAATGATACATGATTAAATTGAAATTAAAATTGTGAAATATTAAATAAGAATAAGAATTGTTCTCATAACTTTATTGAATTTATTAGTGTTTTTTTACTGATTTGCTGATATTTACCTTTAAATGGCTTTTGAAATTCGATAAAATGGTAATCTATTTTTAAGATTTGTCTGTCAACCAGTTAGGTACGACCATGTTGGCCAGTTACTTTCCCGTCCTCGTATTCATCCTCGTCGGCCTTGCGGCCGGTGTGCTGTTTATTCTACTCGGCACAATTTTAGGCCCGAAACACCACTATGCCGAAAAAGACGCGGCTTACGAATGCGGTTTTGAAGCCTTTGAAAACGCAAGGATGAAGTTCGACGTACGCTATTACCTCGTCGCCATCCTCTTCATCCTGTTTGATTTGGAGGTCGCGTTCATGTTGCCGTGGGCAGTCGTGTTCAAAGATTTGGGCGCGTACGGCTTCTGGTCTATGCTGGTGTTTATCGTCGTTCTGACGGTAGGCTTTATTTACGAATGGAAAAAAGGTGCGCTGGAATGGGAATAGAAGGCGTTTTGAAAAAAGGTTTCATCACCACCAGCGCGGATACGGTGTTGAACTATATGCGTACCGGTTCATTGTGGCCGGTTACTTTCGGCTTGGCCTGCTGCGCCGTGGAAATGATGCATGCGGGTATGGCGCGTTATGACCTTGACCGTTTCGGTATCATTTTCCGTCCGTCCCCACGTCAGGCCGACCTGATGATTGTGGCAGGTACGTTGACCAACAAAATGGCGCCTGCGCTGCGCCGCGTATACGACCAGCTCGCCGAGCCGCGCTGGGTATTGTCTATGGGCTCGTGTGCCAACGGCGGCGGCTATTATCATTACTCTTATTCCGTTGTGCGCGGTGCCGACCGCGTCGTGCCGGTAGACGTTTATGTGCCGGGTTGTCCGCCGACTGCGGAAGCCCTGATTTACGGCCTGATTCAGCTCCAACAAAAAATCAAGCGCACTTCCACCATCGCGCGTGACGAGTAAGGAGAGGACGATATGGCAAGCATTCAAAACTTATACGAGACCGTCGTCGGCGTGCTTGGCGATCAGGCAAGCAAAGTCATTTCAGCTCTGGGCGAGATTACCGTCGAGTGTCTGCCCGAACATTATGTTTCAGTGATGGCCACGCTGCGCGATCATGAAGAACTGCATTTCGAGCTTTTGGTCGATTTGTGCGGTGTCGATTACAGCACTTACAAAAACGAAGTATGGCAGGGCAAACGCTTTGCCGTCGTCAGTCAGCTGCTTTCCGTTAAAAACAATCAACGCATCCGCGTACGCGTCTGGGTTTCAGACGACGACTTCCCCGTAGTCGAATCTGTAGTCGATATTTACAACAGCGCGGATTGGTACGAACGCGAAGCCTTCGATTTGTACGGCATCATGTTCAACAACCACCCGGACTTGCGCCGCATCCTGACCGATTACGGCTTTGTCGGACATCCGTTCCGCAAAGACTTCCCGATTTCCGGCTATGTGGAAATGCGTTACGACGAAGAGCAAAAACGCGTGATTTACCAACCTGTTACCATTGAGCCGCGCGAGATCACGCCGCGTATCGTCCGTGAGGAGAACTACGGTGGCCAATAAATTAAGAAACTACACCATCAACTTCGGCCCGCAACACCCTGCGGCGCACGGCGTATTGCGTATGATTTTGGAGTTGGACGGCGAACAAATCGTCCGTGCCGACCCGCATATCGGCCTCTTGCACCGAGGCACCGAAAAACTGGCGGAAACCAAAACCTATCTGCAAGCCCTGCCCTATATGGACCGCTTGGACTACGTTTCCATGATGGTCAACGAGCAGGCGTATTGTTTGGCAGTAGAAAAACTTGCCGGTATTGATGTGCCTATCCGCGCCCAATACATCCGCGTGATGTTTGCCGAAGTAACGCGCATCCTCAACCACTTGATGGGCATCGGTTCGCACGCCTTCGACATTGGTGCGATGACCGCCATCCTTTACGCCTTCCGCGACCGCGAAGAGCTGATGGACTTGTACGAAGCTGTGTCCGGCGCGCGTATGCACGCAGCCTATTTCCGTCCCGGCGGCGTTTACCGCGACCTGCCCGACTTCATGCCTAAATACGAGAGCAGCAAATTCCGCAACGCCAAAGTATTGAAGCAGCTCAACGAATCCCGCGAAGGCACCATGCTCGACTTTATCGATGCCTTCTGCGAACGCTTCCCGAAAAACATCGACACACTCGAAACCCTCCTGACCGACAATCGTATTTGGAAACAGCGTACCGTCGGCATCGGCGTTGTCACTCCTGAGCGCGCCATGCAAAAAGGCTTTACCGGCGTGATGCTGCGCGGTTCGGGCGTGGAATGGGACGTGCGTAAGACACAGCCTTACGAAGTGTACGACAAAATGGATTTTGACATCCCCGTTGGCGTCAACGGCGACTGCTACGACCGTTACCTCTGCCGTATGGAAGAAATGCGTCAATCCGTACGCATCATCAAACAATGCTCCGAGTGGTTGCGTGTCAATCCCGGTCCGGTCATTACCACCAACCACAAATTTGCTCCGCCCAAACGTACCGAAATGAAAACAGGTATGGAAGACCTGATTCACCATTTCAAACTCTTTACCGAGGGTATGCACGTTCCTGAGGGCGAGACCTATACCGCTGTCGAACATCCGAAAGGCGAGTTCGGCGTTTACATCATTTCAGACGGCGCAAACAAACCCTACCGCCTGAAAATCCGCGCACCCGGCTTCGCCCATCTGCAAGGTATGGACGAAATGGCAAAAGGCCACATGCTGGCCGACGTCGTTGCCATCATCGGTACGCAGGACATCGTATTCGGGGAGGTTGACCGATAATGTTATCCGCAGAATCTTTAAAACAAATCGACATCGAGTTGGCAAAATATCCTGCCGACCAACGTCGCTCCGCCATTATGGGCGCATTGCGTATTGCCCAAACCGAAAAAGGCTGGCTTGCTCCTGAGACCATCGCCTTTGTCGCAGACTATATCGGCATTTCGCCTGCACAAGCCTACGAAGTCGCTACTTTCTACAATATGTACGACCTTGAGCCTGTCGGCAAATACAAACTGACCGTTTGTACCAACCTACCCTGCGCCCTGCGCGGCGGTATGGCTACCGGCGAATACCTCAAACAAAAACTCGGTATCGGCTACGGCGAAACCACGCCCGACGGCAAATTTACCCTTGTCGAAGGCGAATGCATGGGCGCATGCGGCGACGCTCCGGTCATGCTGGTCAACAACCACAGCATGTGCAGCTTTATGACTGAAGAGGCGATTGAGAAAAAATTAGCAGAATTAGAATAGATCGTCTGAACACATTAGTTTGTAATCAAACTTACTAGTTATTCCAAAATTTTAAATTGTGATTTAAAAGTAACAATAAAAAGGGAAGCGGTTAATGAAAGGGATAATTGTTAAGTGGGATGATGAAAAAGGTTATGGTTTTATACGGATAGATGGTAGTAAACAAGAAATTTTCTGCCATATTTCTGACTTTTCCCAAAGAAGCCCTCGTCCTGAAATTAATGAGGCAGTTGGCTTTGAAGTATCTTCTAACGGAAAAGGAAAAAATGTTGCTAAACAGATTCGTTACTTAAATCGTGAGGCAAGAGATTTTAAGCGGAATCATAACCATCATTCGAGGGCAAAGAAAAAATCATTTTTTGCCTTAGATACGTCGTCTTCCATATTGACGAAATTGGTAGGGTTGGTACTTTTCGGGTTAATTGGTTATCAGATATATCAATTCGCTGCAGCAAAATTAGTCCCTAAACAAACTAATGCACCAGTAGAGCTTAATGATCCAGCTACGATACAAGCTAAAAAAAGCAATAGTAATAAATATCGTTGTGATGGCAGGCAATATTGTTCTCAGATGGTGTCATGCGAAGAGGCCAAATGGTTTTTACAGAATTGTTCTGATACCAAAATGGATGGTGATGGTGATGGGATTCCATGTGAAGATAAATGCGGTGGATGGTGATAACTTCAGCAAAGTAGACTAGGTCTATAACCATGAAAACGAAATACAAGGTCGTCTGAAATATCAACTTTAGTGAATCAACATATTTTAGACGGCATAGAGTCGATATACAAAGATATATTAGGCCGTCTGAAAACAACGGCTGCAACCGATACGAAAACAAACAGGCACACCAAAAATGGCTATTTACCAATCAGGCGTGATTTTTGACCAAGTGGATACCGCCAATCCCGATTGCTGGACATTGGACGAATACGTCAAACGTGGCGGCTATACCGCCCTGCGTAAAATCCTGTCCGAAAACATCTCGCAAACCGATGTGATTGACGAAGTCAAAACCTCTGGCTTGCGTGGTCGTGGCGGTGCGGGCTTCCCGACCGGTTTGAAATGGAGCTTTATGCCCCGTTCCTTCCCGGGCGAAAAATATGTGGTTTGCAACACCGACGAAGGCGAGCCGGGTACATTTAAAGACCGAGACATCATCATGTTCAATCCTCATGCCCTGATTGAAGGCATGATTATTGCCGGTTACGCGATGGGTGCGAAAGCCGGCTACAACTATATCCACGGCGAAATTTTTGAAGGCTACCAACGCTTTGAAGCCGCTTTGGAGCAGGCGCGCGCCGCAGGCTTTTTGGGTAAAAATATTTTAGGCTCGGATTTTGAATTTGAACTCTTTGCCCACCACGGCTACGGTGCATATATTTGCGGCGAAGAAACCGCATTGCTCGAATCGTTGGAAGGCAAAAAAGGTCAGCCGCGCTTTAAACCACCATTCCCTGCTTCGTTCGGCCTGTACGGCAAACCGACCACCATCAACAATACCGAAACGTTCTCCTCCGTCCCCTTCATTATCCGTGACGGCGGACAGGCATTTGCCGATAAAGGTATTCCGAATGCAGGCGGTACCAAATTGTTCTGTATTTCCGGCCATGTCGAGCGTCCGGGCAACTATGAAGTGCCATTGGGTACGCCGTTTGCCGAAGTCTTGAAAATGGCGGGCGGTATGCGCGGCGGTAAAAAACTCAAAGCCGTTATTCCCGGCGGTTCGTCCGCGCCTGTATTGCCTGCCGATATTATGATGCAGACCAATATGGACTATGACTCGATTTCCAAAGCAGGTTCGATGTTGGGTTCCGGCGCGATTATCGTCATGGACGAAGACGTGTGCATGGTGAAAGCCCTTGAGCGTCTGAGCTACTTCTACTATGACGAGTCTTGCGGCCAATGTACGCCTTGCCGAGAAGGTACAGGCTGGCTTTACCGCATCGTCCACCGCATCGTAGAAGGCAAAGGCCGCATGGAAGACTTGGATCTGCTGGATTCTATCGGTAACCAAATGGCAGGCCGCACCATCTGCGCCCTTGCCGATGCCGCCGTCTTCCCCGTCCGCAGCTTTACCAAGCATTTCCGTGATGAGTTTGTGCATTACATCGAACACGGCGAACCGATGAAACCGAATAAGTGGTGCTAAGTTTTCAGACGGCCTCTAAAAGAATTATTTATTAAATACCCGTAACTAGGAACGAACCATGTTACAAATCGAAATCGACGGCAAACAGGTATCTGTGGAGCAGGGCGCGACGGTGATTGAAGCCGCGCACAAGCTCGGTACTTATATCCCGCATTTCTGTTACCACAAAAAACTTTCCATCGCCGCCAACTGCCGTATGTGTTTGGTAGACGTGGAAAAAGCCCCCAAACCCCTGCCCGCCTGTGCCACGCCGGTTACAGACGGCATGATTGTGCGTACGCATTCGGCAAAAGCCCGGGAGGCGCAAGAAGGCGTGATGGAGTTCCTGCTCATCAACCATCCGCTTGACTGTCCGACTTGCGACCAAGGCGGCGAATGTCAGTTGCAGGATTTGGCGATGGGCTATGGTAAAACCACCAGCCGTTATACCGAAGAAAAACGTTCTGTCGTCGGCAAGGACATGGGCCCTTTGGTTTCCGCCGAGGAAATGAGCCGTTGTATCCACTGTACCCGTTGCGTTCGTTTCACTGAAGAAATCGCCGGCGTACAAGAAATCGCCATGGCCAACCGCGGCGAACACTCCGAAATCATGCCTTTTATCGGCAAAGCAGTGGAAACCGAATTGTCGGGCAACGTTATCGATTTGTGTCCTGTCGGCGCATTGACCAGCAAACCGTTCCGCTTCAACGCGCGTACTTGGGAATTGAATCGCCGCAAATCCGTTTCCGCCCATGATGCTTTGGGCAGCAACCTGATTGTACAAACCAAAGACCATACCGTCCGCCGCGTGCTACCACTAGAAAACGAAGCGATTAACGAATGCTGGTTGTCCGACCGCGACCGTTTCGCCTACGAAGGCCTGTATCATGAAAGCCGTCTGAAAAACCCGAAAATCAAACAGGGCGGCGAGTGGATGGACGTGGATTGGAAAACCGCGCTGGAATATGTCCGCAGCGCGATTGAATGTATCGCCAAAGACGGCAACCAAAACCAAGTCGGCGTTTGGGCCAATCCGATGAATACGGTTGAAGAGCTGTATCTGGCCAAAAAACTCGCCGACGGCTTGGGTGTTAAAAACTTTGCCACCCGTTTGCGCCAACAAGACAAACGTCTTTCAGACGGCCTTAAAGGTGCGCAATGGTTGGGACAAAGCATTGAATCTTTGGCTGACAACGATGCCGTATTGGTAGTCGGCGCGAACTTGCGCAAAGAACAGCCGCTCCTGACCGCCCGCCTGCGCCGCGCCGCCAAAGACCGTATGGCGTTGAGCGTATTGGCCAGCAGTAAAGAAGAATTGTTTATGCCGCTTCTCTCTCAAGAAGCCGCACATCCCGACGAGTGGGCAGGCCGTCTGAAAAACCTGTCTGTCAATGCGGAACACGCAGTTACCGCCAGCCTGAAAAACGCTGAAAAAGCAGCGGTGATTTTGGGCGCGGAAGTGCAAAACCATCCTGATTACGCCGCCATTTATGCCGCCGCGCAAGAGCTGGCAGATGCGACCGGCGCAGTGCTGGGTATTTTGCCGCAAGCCGCCAACAGCGTTGGTGCGGACGTATTGGGCGTGAACTCCGGCGAGAGCGTTGCCGAAATGGCAAACGCGCCGAAACAGGCAGTCTTGCTGCTCAATGTCGAGCCTGAAATCGATACGGCGGACGGTGCAAAAGCCGTAGCCGCGTTGAAACAGGCGAAAAGCGTGATGGCGTTTACGCCGTTTGTCAGCGAAACGCTGCTGGACGTGTGCGACGTATTGTTGCCGATTGCGCCGTTTACCGAAACCTCGGGCAGCTTCATCAATATGGAAGGCCGTCTGCAATCTTTCCACGGCGTGGTACAAGGCTTCGGCGATTCGCGTCCTCTGTGGAAAGTGTTGCGCGTATTGGGCAACCTGTTTGACCTGAAAGGTTTTGAATACCACGATACCGCTGCGATTCTGAAAGATGCGCTGGATGCAGAAAGTCTGCCGTCCAAACTGGACAACCGCAGCACATGGACAGGGGAGGGCGTTCAGACGGCCTCAGACCGTCTCGTCCGTGTCGGCGGCGTCGGTATTTATCATACTGATTCTATCGTGCGCCGTTCTGCACCGTTGCAAGAAACCAGCCATGCCGCCGTGCCTGCCGCGCGTGTAAATCCGAACACATTGGCACGCTTGGGTCTGCAAGACGGACAAAGCGCTGTCGCCAAACAAAACGGCGCAAGCGTATCGGTTGCCGTCAAAGCCGATGCCGGTTTGCCTGAAAACGTGGTGCATCTGCCGCTGCATACCGAAAATGCCGCGCTGGGTGCGTTGATGGACACTATTGAACTGGCGGGAGCTTGATCATGCAAGAATGGTTCCAAAACCTCTTTGCCGCAACGCTCGGTCTGGGCGATTTGGGTATCACCGTAGGCTTGGTGGTATCCGTCATCGTCAAAATCGTGATTATCCTGATTCCGCTGATTCTGACCGTTGCCTACCTGACGTATTTCGAACGTAAAGTCATCGGCTTTATGCAGCTTCGTGTCGGCCCGAACGTAACCGGCCCGTGGGGTCTGATTCAGCCGTTTGCCGACGTGTTCAAACTCTTGTTTAAAGAGGTAACCCGTCCGAAGCTGTCAAACAAAGCCTTATTCTATATCGGCCCGATTATGTCGCTTGCTCCGTCTTTCGCAGCATGGGCAGTGATTCCGTTCAACGAAGAATGGGTGCTGACCAACATCAATATCGGCCTTTTGTATATCCTGATGATTACCTCGCTGTCGGTTTACGGCGTGATCATCGCGGGCTGGGCTTCCAACTCCAAATATTCGTTCTTGGGTGCAATGCGTGCTTCCGCGCAAAGCATTTCCTACGAGATTGCCATGAGTGCCGCGCTGGTGTGTGTTGTAATGGTATCGGGCAGCATGAACTTCTCCGACATCGTTGCCGCACAAGCCAAAGGTATTGCCGGTGGTTCGGTATTCTCTTGGAACTGGCTGCCGCTCTTCCCCATCTTCATCGTCTATCTGATTTCCGCCGTTGCCGAAACCAACCGCGCACCGTTTGACGTGGCAGAGGGTGAGTCTGAAATCGTTGCCGGTCACCACGTTGAATACTCCGGCTTCGCATTTGCGCTGTTCTTCCTCGCCGAATACATTTTCATGATTCTGATTGCCGCGCTGACATCGCTGATGTTCCTCGGCGGTTGGTTGTCTCCGTTCCCGCAAAGCTGGGGCTTTATCGGTACGCCTTCCGCATTCTGGATGTTTGTGAAAATGGCGGCGGTGCTGTACTGGTATCTGTGGATCCGTGCAACCTTCCCACGCTACCGTTACGACCAAATCATGCGTTTGGGCTGGAAAGTGCTGATTCCGATCGGCTTCGCCTACATCGTGATTTTGGGCGTGTGGATGATTTCACCGCTGAATTTGTGGAAATAGGGCAGGGAGGCCGTCTGAAAGTTTTCAGGTAGCCTATAACCCAAATTTTTAACCGTTTCAAACCGAGAGAACCTAATGAAAGCTCAATGCCTGTGTGGCGCAGTATCACTGGAAACCGCCGAAAACCGCGAACTCCACGCCTGCCATTGCGGAAAATGCCGCGTATGGGGCGGTGGCGCGTCTTTTACTTTGGCCGCCCAGTCGCCTGAAATTACAGGCAGCGAACACATTGCGCATTATCAGTCGTCCGAATGGGCGCAACGCTGTTTTTGCAAACACTGCGGCACACATCTGTTTGTGAAAGTTGGCAACGATTATTACATCAACGCCGGGCTGTTTACCGACAACGCGGGCTTTGAAACCACTTCGCAAATCTTTATCGATTGCAAAGCTCCGTATTACGACTTGGCCAACGATACCCCGAAGCTGACCGAAGCAGAGTTTTTAGAAATGGTGGGCGCGGCAGGTTAAAAAACCGCTTTCAGACGGCCTGTAAACAGAACAATCCGAAAAGAGCATCCGAAAATGGCTAATTTAGTAAAAACCTTCCTGCTGGGCGAATTGGTGAAAGGCATGGGCGTAACGCTCAAAAACTTTTTTGCCCGCAAAGACACAATTTATTTCCCCGAAGAGAAAACGCCGCAATCCGTGCGTTTCCGCGGCCTGCACGCGCAACGCCGTTATCCGAACGGCGAAGAGCGCTGTATTGCGTGTAAATTGTGCGAGGCAGTTTGTCCGGCAATGGCGATTAACATCGAATCGGAAGAACGCGAAGACGGCACCCGCCGCACCAAGCGTTACGACATCGACCTGACCAAGTGCATCTTCTGCGGTTTCTGCGAAGAAGCCTGCCCGACCGATGCGATTGTGGAAACCCATATTTTTGAATACCACGGCGAGAAAAAAGGCGACTTACACATGACTAAGCCGATTCTTTTGGCTATTGGCGACAAATACGAAGCTGAAATTGCCAAACGCAAAGCCGCTGATGCGCCGTATCGTTAAGGAGCAGACGAATGACTTTTTCCGCGATTCTGTTCTATATCCTTGCCGCCATCGTTTTGTACGGTGCGGTTCGTACCGTTACCGCTAAAAACCCTGTTCACGCCGCTTTGCATCTGGTGCTGACCTTCTGCGTGAGCGCGATGATTTGGATGCTGATGCAGGCCGAGTTTTTGGGCGTGACGCTGGTGGTGGTTTACGTCGGCGCCGTGATGGTGTTGTTCCTGTTCGTCGTGATGATGTTGAACATCGACATTGAAGAAATGCGTGCCGGTTTCTGGCGTCATGCGCCTGTTGCCGGTGTGGTCGGCACATTGTTGGCGGTTGCCCTGATCCTGATTCTGGTTAACCCGAAAACCGACCTGGCCGCATTTGGTTTGATGAAAGACATTCCCGCCGATTACAACAATATTCGTGATTTGGGCAGCCGTATTTATACCGACTACCTGTTGCCGTTTGAATTGGCGGCGGTATTGCTGCTGTTAGGTATGGTGGCAGCGATTGCGCTGGTTCACCGTAAAACCACCAATCCGAAACGCATGGATCCTGCCGACCAAGTTAAAGTACGCGCCGATCAAGGCCGTATGCGTCTGGTGAAAATGGAAGCGGTCAAACCGCAAGTTGAATCTGCCGAAGAAAGCGAAGTTTCAGACGGCCTCAAGCCGGAAGGGGAGGGCAAAGCATGATTACCTTGACGCATTATCTGGTATTGGGTGCGCTCCTGTTCGGTATCAGCGCAATGGGTATCTTTATGAACCGTAAAAACGTGCTGGTATTGTTGATGTCCATCGAGCTGATGCTCTTGGCAGTGAACTTCAACTTTATCGCCTTCTCGCAATATTTGGGCGATACTGCCGGACAAATTTTCGTATTCTTCGTACTGACCGTTGCCGCTGCCGAATCTGCCATCGGTTTGGCGATTATGGTGCTGGTGTACCGCAACCGACAAACAATCAACGTTGCCGATTTGGATGAGTTGAAAGGGTAATCATGAACGATATGACTTTATATTTGATAATTGCCCTTGTTCCGTTGGCAGGCTCGCTGATTGCGGGTTTGTTCGGCAATAAAATCGGACGTGCCGGTGCGCATACTGTGACGATACTCGGTGTCGCTGTATCTGCCATGCTGTCGGCTTATGTGCTGTGGGGCTTTATTGACGGCAGCCGCGCCAAGTTTGATGAAAACGTCTATACCTGGCTGACAATGGGCGGCTTGGATTTTTCCGTCGGCTTCTTGGTCGATACGATGACGGCGATGATGATGGTCGTGGTAACGGGCGTGTCGTTGATGGTGCATATCTACACCATCGGCTATATGCACGATGAAAAAGTCGGCTACCAACGCTTCTTCAGCTATATTTCTTTGTTTACTTTCAGCATGTTGATGCTGATTATGAGCAACAACTTCATCCAGCTCTTCTTCGGCTGGGAAGCTGTGGGTTTGGTATCGTATCTCTTGATCGGTTTCTATTTCAAACGTCCGAGCGCGACTTTTGCCAACCTGAAAGCCTTTTTGATCAACCGTGTCGGCGACTTCGGCTTTTTGCTCGGTATTGGTTTGGTGCTTGCCTATTTCGGCGGCAGCTTGCGTTATCAAGATGTATTCGCTTATCTGCCTAATGTTCAGACGGCCACTATTCAATTGTTTCCCGGTGTGGAATGGTCTTTGATTACCGTAACCTGTTTACTGTTGTTTGTCGGTGCGATGGGTAAATCGGCACAATTCCCGCTGCACGTCTGGCTGCCTGATTCGATGGAAGGCCCGACCCCGATTTCTGCATTGATTCACGCCGCAACCATGGTTACCGCTGGTCTGTTTATGGTATCGCGTATGTCGCCGATTTATGAGATGAGCAGCACTGCGCTGTCTGTCATCATGGTGATCGGTGCGATTACCGCCCTGTTTATGGGCTTCTTGGGCGTGATTCAAAACGATATCAAACGTGTGGTTGCGTATTCCACCCTGTCGCAACTGGGTTATATGACTGTGGCTCTGGGCGCCTCTGCCTATTCCGTGGCGATGTTCCATGTGATGACCCACGCTTTCTTTAAAGCCTTGTTGTTCTTGGCCGCAGGTAGCGCGATTATCGGTATGCACCACGACCAAGACATGCGCCACATGGGCAACCTGAAAAAATACATGCCGATTACTTGGCTGACCATGTTGATCGGTAACTTGTCGCTGATTGGTACGCCGTTCTTCTCCGGTTTCTATTCCAAAGATTCGATTATCGAAGCGGCGAAATACAGCACCCTGCCGGGCAGTGGCTTTGCCTATTTTGCCGTCCTCACCAGCGTGTTCGTTACCGCGTTCTACGCGTTCCGCCAATACTTTATGGTGTTCCATGGCGAAGAGAAATGGCGCAGCCTGCCTGAGCATCATGACGATCATCATGGTGAAGAGCATCATGGCTTGGGCAAAAACGACAATCCGCACGAAAGCCCATTAGTTGTTACCCTGCCTTTGATTTTGCTTGCTATTCCGTCCGTCATCATCGGCTACGTTGCCATCGAACCTATGCTTTACGGCGATTTCTTCAAAGACGTAATTTTTGTCAATGCCGACGCGCATCCGACCATGCACATCATGAAGGAAGAGTTCCACGGCGCATTGGCAATGGTATCGCACAGCCTGCATACTCCTGTACTCTACCTAGCTATCGCAGGTGTATTGAGCGCATGGCTTTTGTACGTCAAACTGCCGCACCTGCCGGCGAAAATTGCACAGGCGTTCCGTCCGATTTACGTTTTGTTTGAAAACAAATACTACCTTGACGCTCTGTATTTCAATGTTTTCGCCAAAGGCACGCGCGCATTGGGTACCTTCTTCTGGAAAGTTGGCGATACCGCCATTATTGACAACGGTATTGTCAATGGTTCTGCCAAACTGGTCGGCACGATTGCCGCACAAGTGCGTAAAGCCCAAACCGGCTTTATCTATACCTACGCCGCCGCTATGGTATTCGGCGTATTAGTACTGCTCGGCATGACTTTCTGGGGATTGTTCAGGTAAAAATGAGATTTTCAGACGGCGTTTAAGGTCGTCTGAAAAAGGAAACACGAGAAACAATGGTTGAAGACAAATTACTGCAAACCCTGGACGAAGTCCGTGAAGCCATCGACGGTTTGGACAAGGAATTAATAGAATTACTCGCCCGCCGGCAGAAGCTGGTACGGCAGGCAGGCCGTCTGAAACCTAAAAACGATGTGCAGGCGGTTTCAGCGCCCGAACGGGTGGCTCAAGTGATTGCCTCGCGCCGCGCCTATGCCGAAAAGGCTGGTTTGTCGCCCGAAGTAGCCGAAGCAGTTTGGCGCAGTATGATTGATGCGTTCATTACACTGGAGATGGAAACCAACCGAGTAGGCGGGGCGTAGGCAGCATTTCGTTCATAATTGATTTACTTGGATAGGTACGGGATTTAATAAACAGTTGTATCGCTAGGCTTATCTAGATCCAGAATCAAAGAGACACGAAAATGCCCGATACACAAACCATCCGCTCCGCCGAATTTACCGCTTCCCGCGCATGGGGCGCATTCGACATTGCCAATATGAACGGCACCACCGTGCGTTTGCACTGGACGGACCAGCCCTACAAATGGCACGTCAACGACGGCGAGGAAGTGTTTGCCGTGATGGACGGCGAAGTCGATATGTACTACCGAGAAAACGGCGAAGAACGCATCGTTCGGTTGAAAAGCGGCGACATCTTCTATGCAGGAATCGGTACGGAACACGTCGCCCATCCGTGCGGCGAAGCGCGGATTTTGGTGATCGAGAAAGAAGGCAGTGTTTGAGGTCGTCTGAAAAGAGGGTTTCAGACGGCAATGGAATGAAAGAATAACGGCAGATATACGGTTTTATTGATTCAGCTATACGTAAAATACACATAATCTTTTTCAGACGACCTCTTAAAACGTCGTCTGAAAAACCAACCCATACAACTATATTTTTTATTTTAACCACAGGTTAACCACTATGTTTTCCAACTACCTACTCAGCTTGGCAATATGGATACCCATCGCCGCAGGTGTGCTGGTTTTGGCGACCGGTAAAGACAGCCGTGCGCCACTGGCGCGTGTGCTTGCCTTCATGGGTGCGCTTGCCGGTTTCTTGGTAACGCTGCCCTTGTTTACCGGTTTCGACCGTTTGAGCGGCGGCTATCAGTTTACCGAGTTCCACGAGTGGATTCCGCTTCTGAAAATCAACTACGCATTGGGTGCGGACGGTATTTCAGTGCTCTTTATCATCTTGAATGCGTTTATTACGCTGTTGGTGGTATTGGCCGGTTGGGAAGTCATTCAGAAACGTCCGGCGCAGTATATGGCGGCATTCCTGATGATGTCGGGTTTGATTAACGGTGCGTTTGCCGCGCAGGATGCGATTCTGTTTTATGTGTTCTTCGAGGGTATGCTGATTCCGCTGTACCTGATTATCGGTGTATGGGGCGGGCCTCGCCGCGTCTATGCGTCGGTCAAGCTGTTCCTCTATACGCTGATGGGTTCGCTCTTGATGCTGGTTGCCATGGTTTACCTGTACTATCAAACAGGCAGCTTCTATATTGTCGATTTCCAAAACATCAAACAGATTCCGTTGGGCGTACAACAGCTTTTGTTTGTGGCGTTCTTCCTGTCATTTGCCGTAAAAGTGCCGATGTTCCCTGTGCACACATGGTTGCCGGATGCCCACGTTGAAGCGCCGACCGGCGGTTCGATGGTGTTGGCGGCGATCACGCTGAAACTGGGTGCATATGGTTTCTTGCGCTTCATCCTGCCGATTATGCCGGACGCGGCACGCTATTTTGCCCCTGTAATCATCGTATTGAGCCTGATTGCCGTGATTTATATCGGTATGGTGGCTTTGGTGCAAACCGATATGAAAAAACTGGTGGCGTACTCTTCCATCAGCCATATGGGTTTTGTCACTTTAGGCATGTTCCTGTTTGTGAACGGCCAGCTGAATGACTGGGCATTGAAAGGTGCAATCATTCAAATGATTTCCCACGGTTTCGTGTCTGCCGCGATGTTTATGTGTATCGGCGTGATGTACGACCGCCTGCATACCCGCAATATTGCCGATTATGGCGGCGTGGTAAATGTAATGCCCAAGTTTGCGGCGTTTATGATGTTGTTCGGTATGGCCAATGCCGGTTTGCCTGCGACTTCCGGCTTCGTGGGCGAGTTTATGGTGATTATGGGCGCGGTTAAAGTGAATTTCTGGGTAGGCGCGTTGGCTGCTATGACCCTGATTTACGGTGCGTCTTATACCCTGTGGATGTACAAACGTGTTATTTTTGGTGCGATCCACAATCCGCACGTTGCTGAAATGAAAGACATCAATTGCCGCGAATTTGCGATTTTGGCGATTTTGGCGGTTGCTGTTTTGGGCATGGGTCTGTATCCGCAAGCGTTTATCGAAGTGGTGCATCAAGCGGCAAACGATTTGATTGCCCATGTGGCACAAAGCAAGATTTGAGGTGTGTAAATGAACTGGTCTGATTTGAATTTAATACCCGCCATGCCCGAAATCGTGCTGCTTGCGCTATTGGGTGTCGTATTGCTGGCAGACTTGTGGATTTGCGATAAAAACTGCTATCTGACCCATTTGATGAGTTTGGGAACGGTCATTGTCGTGGCCATCACCCAATTGGCGGTATGGGAGCAGGGCAGTGTCGATGCCTTTCACGGTATGTATATTGCAGACGGCATGTCCCGTTTGGCAAAACTGGTGCTGTATGCGTTGACGTTTGGTCTGTTTATTTACAGTAAACCGTACAACCAAGACCGCCAAATCTTCAAAGGCGAGTTTTACACCCTGTCACTGTTTGCCCTGTTAGGTATGAGCGTCATGGTCAGCTCGGCACATTTTTTGACCGCGTATATCGGTTTGGAATTGTTGTCTTTGTCGCTGTACGCCATGATTGCCCTGCGCCGCGATTCCGGCCGCTCTGCCGAGGCTGCGCTGAAATACTTTGTATTGGGCGCGTTGGCGTCTGGTTTGCTGCTCTATGGTATTTCCATGGTTTACGGTGCCACCGGTTCCCTTGATTTTGCTTCAGTCTTGGCTTCTGCAGCTAATAAGCAGGCCAATGAATGGCTGCTGAAATTAGGCGTGGTATTTATTGTGGTTGCCATTGCATTTAAATTGGGTGCGGTTCCATTCCATATGTGGGTACCCGATGTGTACGATGGCGCGCCGACCTCTGTTACCGCCTTTGTGGGTACGGCTCCGAAAATTGCCGCCGTTGTCTTCGCATTCCGTATCCTGATTACAGGTATGGATACCATACATTCAGACTGGGCGCCGATGTTGGCCATCCTTGCCGTTGCTTCTTTGGTGGTCGGTAACCTTGCCGCCATCATGCAAACCAATATCAAACGTATGCTTGCCTACTCCACCGTATCGCACATGGGCTTTATCCTGTTGGCGTTTATGGCAGGCGCAGTTGGCTTTACCGCAGGTTTGTATTACGCCATTACCTATGCTTTGATGGCGGCAGTCAGCTTCGGTGTTTTGATGGTATTGTCTACCAAAGATATTGAATGTGAAAACATCAAAGACCTCGCAGGCCTTAACCAACGCCATGCATGGTTTGCCTTCCTGATGTTGCTGTCTATGTTCTCCATGGCGGGTATTCCGCCGCTGATGGGTTTTTACGCCAAATTCGGCGTGATTATGGCACTCTTGAAACAAGGCCATGTTTGGTTGTCTGTATTTGCCGTCATCATGTCGCTGATTGGCGCGTTCTACTACCTGCGCGTGGTCAAAGTCATCTACTTCGATGCGCCTGACCATGACCAGCCGGTCGGCAGCAACTATGCCGCCAAATTTGTCCTGACGGTCAATGCCTTCCTGCTGCTCCTCTGGGGTATCATGCCGCAAACCGTTATCGACTGGTGTGCCAAAGCATTGGAAAATACCCTGTAAGCTTCAAACAAAAACAACGGCGGCTGTTCCAAAGCCGCCGTTTTTGTTAGGATTCGCATTCGGATGAAATATACCCAAAGTTCAGACGGCCTCAAGCCTTTGAACAATCATGCGGGTATCATCAAGATATTGAATATTCCACGGATAATGATGGGCGAGAATGCCCATTTAACATGTTAAAATCACACACAGGCCGTCTGAAAACAGAAAGACCACCATGACCGCATCCATGTACATTCTTTTGCTGTTGGCACTTATCTTTGCCAACGCACCATTTATTACCACCAAATTCTTCGGCATCATCGCCCTGAAACGCAAACACATCGGCCATCACTTGATCGAATTGCTGGCAGGCTTCCTTCTTACCGCGATCCTCGCCTATATTCTCGAATCACGCGCCGGAGCCGTACATGCCCAAGATTGGGAGTTTTATGCGACCGTTGTCTGCCTCTACCTGATTTTTGCTTTCCCATGCTTCGTATGGCGTTACTTTTGGAATGAGCGGAATAGAGAGTAGGATTTGAATAAGGAAAAGGCCGTCTGAAAGATTTTCAGACGGCCTTTATTTTGTTCGATGTTAAATATCGTTTAGAAAACAAGGCTGTTGGGGCGTAAAGCCTTGTCGTGAGGGCGGTTTAACGGTACTATTCTCGGTTAATCCTGTTTTATTCCTATGAAATTGAAAGTATAAGATGATTAATGATATTCAAAAGACAGCTGAAGGCAAAATGCAGCGTTCTCTGGAAGTGTTGAAAGAAAACTTGGCTAAAGTGCGTACCGGCCGTGCGCATACCGGCCTGCTCGACCAAGTGGAAGTGGAATACTGGGGTAGCATGGTGCCTGTGAGCCAAGTGGCGAACGTGACGCTTTTGGATGCGCGTACGATTGGTGTGAAACCGTTCGAGAGCAATATGGCTGCAAAAGTCGAGAAAGCGATCCGTGATTCCAACTTGGGCCTGAACCCTGCTTCTGTCGGAGATTTGATCCGTGTCCCTATGCCTATGTTGACTGAGGAACGCCGTAAAGATTTGATCAAAGTAGTACGCGGCGAGGCGGAAGAGGGCCGTGTGTCTATCCGCAATGTGCGCCGTGATGCAAACGACCACATCAAAAAATTGTTGAAAGACAAAGAGATTTCTGAGGATGAAGCCCGCCGTGGCGAGGAAGCGGTTCAGAAGTTGACCGACAAATACATTGCTGAGGCAGACAAGCTCTTGGCTGCCAAAGAAGAAGATTTGATGGCAATTTAATCCTGTGTGCAAACCGTTCAGACGGCCTTTGGACGGTTTGCTCCCTGAAAGGCAGACATGAAAAGCAGTACGCAGACGATTTTGGAACACTCTGCCATCCCCCGACATATTGCTGTGATTATGGACGGCAACGGACGTTGGGCAAAGAAGCGTTTTCTTCCCCGTGTGATGGGGCATAAGCGCGGCTTGGATGCGCTGGAGAACATGGTGAAGCATTGTGCTGAACTGGGTGTGCAGTATTTGACCGTGTTTGCTTTTTCGACTGAAAACTGGCGACGCCCCGAGGAAGAAGTTTCTTTTCTGATGGGGCTGTTTTTGCAGGCTTTGCAAAAGCAGGTGCGCCGTTTGCACGACAACAATATGCGCTTGAGAGTCATCGGCAGCCGTGAGCGGTTTCATGCTGAAATCCTGAAGGGGATTGAGGCGGCAGAGGCGTTGACGGCAAATAATACCGGTTTGACTTTGAGCATTGCTGCCGATTATGGCGGCCGCTGGGATATTTTGCAGGCGGCAAATCAGTTGATTGCCGAGGGTGTAACTGAGATTACGGAAGAGGCGTTGTCGCGCTATTTGATGTTGGGCGATGCACCCGAGCCGGATTTGTTTATCCGTACCGGCGGCGAGACGCGCATCAGTAATTTTCTGCTGTGGCAGATGGCGTATGCGGAATTGTATTTTACGGATACGCTGTGGCCTGATTTTAATGAGAAATCGCTGAGCGAGGCGATTGCTTCGTTCCAAAAACGGGAACGCCGCTTCGGGCGGACTTCCGAACAGCTGCCGGTTGAGCAGCAACGGGGTTGAGAACTATGTTGAAACAACGGATTTTAACGGCGCTGTGGCTTTTGCCGCTGATGCTGGGTATGCTGTTTTATGCACCTATGTGGCTGTGGGCGGCGTTTTGCGGCCTGATTGCTATGCTGACTTTGTGGGAATATGCCCGCATGAGCGGCTTGGACAAGCTGAAAATCAATCATTATCTGGCTTCAACGCTGGTGTTTGGTGTGATTGCTTATGCCGGCGGTTGGCAGCTGCCTGATTTGGTTTGGTATGTCGTATTGGCGTTTTGGCTGATTGTCATGCCTTGGTGGCTGAAAGCGAAATGGAAGTTAAACGGCGGCTGGCAGGCTTACACGGTCGGTTGGTTGTTGGTGATGCCGTTTTGGTTCGCATTGGTTTACCTACGCCCTCAGCCTGAAGATGCGCTGTCTTTATTGGCAATTATGGGTTTGGTGTGGGTGGCCGATATTGGCGCGTATTTCTGCGGCAAGTCGTTTGGCAAGCGCAAAATTGCGCCGACCATCAGCCCGGGTAAAAGCTGGGAAGGTGCGATCGGCGGTGCATTATGCGTTGCCGTATACATGACCATCGTATGGAAAGCAGGTTGGCTGGCTTTTGAAGCCGGTTGGTTAAAAACTATTTTGATCGGCTTGATTCTGACCGTTGTCAGCGTGTGCGGCGATTTGCTGGAAAGCTGGCTCAAACGTGCGGCCGGTATTAAAGACAGCAGCAATCTGTTGCCGGGACACGGTGGCGTGTTCGACCGCGTGGACAGCCTGATTGCCGTTATCAGCATTTATGCCGCCTTTGTATATTTGTTTTAAACCGCCTGTCTCACATGGTTGGGGGAGCTGATTATGTCAGAACAAAAACAGATTTCATCTTTATCGATCTTGGGCGTATTGTTGGCACTGGGATTGATGGCTGCGGCGTTTATTTTGGGCGTGCAGTTTAAGAATCTGCGCCAACCGGGGACGATTACCGTAAAAGGTTTGGCGGAGAAAAACTTCCAATCTGACAGCGCGACGTGGAATACGGGCGTGAACGCGCACGGCGAGAGCTACCAGGAAGTTTTGGATTTGCTGACGGCAAGACGCAAGAAGCTGTCTAAATTTTTGGGTGAGCAAGGCTTTACGGCGGCTGAAATGAAAGTGGGCCTGCCCGAAGTGTCGCGCGTTTTCAATGAAACCCGCGATGAACTGGGCAACGTAACCCGCACGCCCAACGGCTACGATGGCGACCTCAATATTGTGGTTAACACCAAAAAACTGGACAAAATTCAAGCCGCCCAGCGTGCCATTTTGAATTTTCGTGCGCAAAACGAATTTATCCGCTTCGATAATCCGCAATATTTGCTGGGAAATTTGGAAACCATCAAACGCGATTTGATTACGCAGGCGACGGAGGATGCGCAGAAACGCGCGGCCGAATTTGCCAAAACCGGCGGCGGCAAAGTGGGTGCCATGCGTTCTGCTTCGCAAGGCTCGTTCAATATCTATGCCGACACCGGCAGCAGCGAGGACGACGAGTACGGCGGTTCTTACGATAAAAGCACCGTCGGCAAACAAGTCCGACTGGTTGTTACCATCGAATACGGCATTGAGTAATTCTTTCAGACGGCCTTTTCAGCTGGGAGGCAAAAGGCCGTCTGAAAATTGAAAACGGCAAAGAAATCTATTTCAAACACAATGAATACCGTTTGCACAGCACATAAAGAACACACCATGACACAACAAGTTCTGACCATATTAGGCAGTACCGGCAGCATAGGCGAAAGCACTTTAGACGTTGTCTCCCGCCATCCCGAGAAATTCCGCGTGTTCGCGCTGGCAGGGCATAGGCAGGTGGACAAGCTGGCGGCGCAATGCAAACAGTTCCGCCCGGAATATGCCGTTGTCGGCGATGCCGGCCATGCAGCCGAGCTGGAAAAGAAACTCAAACAAGAAGGCATCAGTACGCAGGTCTTATATGGTTCTCAAGCCCTGATTGACGTAGCTTCTGCCGATGAAGTCAGCGGCGTGATGTGCGCCATTGTCGGTGCGGCCGGTTTGCCGTCGGCTTTGGCTGCCGCTCAAAAAGGCAAAACCATTTATCTGGCAAACAAAGAAACGCTGGTGGTTTCCGGCGCATTGTTTATGGAAACCGCCCGTCAAAATGGCGCCACTGTCTTGCCGATTGACAGCGAACACAACGCCATCTTCCAAGTATTGCCAAGGGATTACACAGGCCGTCTGAATGAGCACGGTATCAATTCGATTATTCTGACCGCATCGGGCGGCCCCTTCCTTAACACCGATTTAAGTACATTTGACAGCATTACGCCCGAGCAGGCGGTCAAGCATCCGAATTGGAGCATGGGGCGCAAAATTTCCGTCGATTCTGCATCAATGATGAATAAGGGCTTGGAGTTGATTGAGGCACATTGGCTGTTTAACTGTCCGCCGGAAAAACTGGAAGTCGTCATCCATCCGCAATCCGTGATACACAGCATGGTGCGTTATCGAGATGGTTCGATATTGGCGCAGTTGGGTAATCCCGATATGCGTACGCCGATTGCTTATTGCTTGGGCCTGCCCGAACGTATTGATTCCGGCGTGAGCGAGCTGGATTTCGGCGCGTTGTCCGCATTGACCTTCCAAAAGCCTGACTTTGACCGTTTCCCATGTCTGAAACTTGCCTATCAGGCCATGAATGCAGGCGGCGCCGCACCTTGCGTGTTGAACGCCGCAAACGAAGTTGCCGTGGCCGCTTTTTTAGATAAACGCATCAAGTTTACCGATATTGCCAAAGTCGTTGCCTACTGCCTTGCACAAGATTTTTCAGACGGCCATCATGATATCGAAAGCCTGTTGGCGCAAGACGTGCAAACACGCAGACAGGCAGAAGCCTTTATCGGCAAACAATAAAGCTTCAATGACAGGCCGTCTGAAACGTCAACCGCTTGGCATTTAGGCAGACAAAATGGAACAACTGCCTTTATAATCGGTTTTCAGACGGCCTTATCCGTTGATCATCACATTCCATTCAGGGGATTTTTTTGCAAACCTTTTTAGCCTTTATCGTCGCCATTCTGATTTTGGTCAGCCTGCATGAGTTCGGACACTATATTGTTGCCCGCTGGTGCGGTGTTAAAGTCGTGCGCTTTTCCGTCGGCTTCGGTAAGCCCTTTTTCACCCGAAAACGCGGCGATACCGAGTGGTGTCTTGCCCCGATTCCGCTGGGCGGTTACGTTAAAATGGTCGATACGCGCGAAGGCGAGGTGGCGGACGCAGATTTGCCGTACGCCTTTGACAAGCAGCATCCGGCCAAGCGCATCGCCATTGTCGCCGCCGGTCCTTTGACCAATTTGATTTTGGCCGTTTTGCTTTACGGTTTGAGCTTTTCCTTCGGCGTGACCGAGTTGCGTCCCTATGTCGGCATGGTCGAGCCTGCCAGTATTGCCGCCAAAGCAGGTTTTCAGGCAGGCGATAAAATTGTATCGGTCAACGGAATCGCCGTTAAAGACTGGAGCGATGCGCAAACCGAGATGGTGTTGAACCTTGAAGCCGGCCCTGTAAAAGTCGCTGTTCAGACGGCCTCTAATACCCAAGCCATCCGCATAATTGATGCTGCCGGCACACCTGAAGCAGGTAAAGTTGCGAAAAGCCAAGGCAACATCGGCCTTTTGCCTTTTAGAATTACTAACCGCATCGGCAAAGTCTTGGCCAATAGTCCGGCCGAAAAAGCAGGTTTGAAGGAAAACGACAAACTGCTGACCGCCGATGGGAAACCCATCGAAAGCTGGCAGGCATGGACGGAACTCTTCCGCGCCAGCCCCGGCAAACGAATCGAACTGACTTACGAGCGCGACGGTAAAATACTGGCGACCGCTATCCGTCCGGACAGCGTCGAGCAGTCGGCAGGCGTGCTGGTGGGTAGAGCAGGGCTTGCCGCCCAGGCGGATAAAGAGTGGGATAAAACCATCCGCTACCGTTATACGCCTTCCGTTGCCCAAGCCTTTGAATTGGGTTGGAACAAAACCGTCAACTATTCGTGGACGACCCTCAAATTTTTCGGAAAACTGGTTACAGGTAATGCCTCTTTGAACCATATTTCCGGCCCCCTGACCATTGCCGATGTTGCCGGACAATCCGCCAAACTCGGATTGCAGAGCTACCTCGAATTTCTGGCCTTGGTCAGCATCAGCTTAGGCGTGTTGAACCTTTTGCCCGTGCCCGTTTTAGACGGCGGACATCTGGTTTTCTATACCGCCGAATGGATACGCGGAAAGCCTTTGAGCGAGCGCATACAGGCAGTCGGCCTGCGCTTCGGACTGGCAGCCATGCTTTTGATGATGGCTGTGGCTTTCTTTAATGACATCAACCGTTTGTTTGGATAATTTATGAAACTGAACCAGATTGCTTCCGCTTTAATGGTATTGAGCCTGTCGCCAATGGCATTGGCTGACTTTACCATTCAGGACATCCGCGTCGAAGGCCTGCAACGCACCGAGCCGAGTACCGTCTTCAACTACCTGCCCGTTAAAGTCGGTGATAATTTCAATGATGCGCGCAGTGAAGAAATCATCAAAAAACTCTACGCAACCGGTTTCTTTGACGACGTACGCGTCGAGACCATGGACAATCAAGTACTGTTGACCGTGATTGAGCGTCCGACCATCAGCTCACTCAATATTACCGGCGCGAAAATGCTGCAAAACGATGCCATCAAGAAAAACCTTGAAGCATTTGGTTTAGCGCAATCCCAATACTTCAACCAAGCAACGCTGAACCAAGCCGTTGCCGGTTTGAAAGAAGAGTATTTGAGTCGTGGCAAACAGTCTGTCCAAATCACTCCGACTGTGACCAAACTCGCCCGCAACCGCGTGTCTATTGATATTGCCATCGAAGAGGGCAAATCTACCAAGATTACCGATATTTCATTTGAGGGCAACGAAGTTTATTCCGACCGCCGTCTGATGAAACAAATGTCCCTGAGCGAAGGCGGCATGTGGACTTGGATCACGAAGAGCAACCAGTTCAATGAGCAAAAATTTGCTCAGGACATGGAAAAAATTACCAATTTCTATCAAAACAACGGCTACTTCAACTTCCGCATTTTGGATACCGATATCCAAACCAACGAAGACAAAACCAAGCAGACCATTAAAGTAACCGTCAGCGAAGGCGACCGCTTCCGCTGGGGCAATGTACGCATCGAAGGCGATACGCTGGAAGTGCCGAAAGAAGATTTGGAAAAACTGCTGACCATGAAGCCGGGCAAATGGTACGAGCGCGCGCAAATGTCCAATTCGCTCGAAGCCATCCAAAACCGCATGGGTCAGGCAGGTTACGCATTCAGCGAAATCAATGTCCAACCGATTCCAAATGCCGAAACGCATACTGTTGATTTTGTGTTGACCGTTCAACCGGGCCGCAAAATCTATGTAAATGAAATCAACATTACCGGCAACAACAAAACCCGTGACGAAGTCATCCGCCGCGAGTTGCGCCAAATGGAATCGGCGCCTTACGACTCTGCCAAACTGCAACGTTCTAAAGAGCGCGTTGAGTTGTTGGGCTACTTCGACAACGTTCAATTCGATGCTGTTCCTGTGGCCAATACGCCTGACCAAGTTGACCTGAACATGAGCCTGACCGAACGTTCTACCGGCTCGCTCGACTTGAGCGCAGGTTGGGTTCAGGATACCGGTTTGGTGATGTCTGCCGGTGTGGCTCAAGATAACCTGTTCGGTACGGGTAAATCCGTTGCCCTGCGTGCTTCCCGTAGTAAAACCACAGTAAACGGCTCGTTGTCGTTTACCGACCCATACTTTACACCTGACGGCGTAAGCTTGGGCTACGACATTTACGGCAAGACTTACGACCCGCGTAAAGCTTCTTCCAGCGCGAAACAATATAAAACCACGACTTTCGGCGGCGGTTTGCGTATCGGTATTCCGGTTACCGAATATGACCGTGTGAATTTCGGTTTGGCCGCAGAACGCTTGACCGTGAACACCTACAAAGGCGCGCCTAAACGCTATGCTGACTTTATCAACCAATACGGTAAGGGCGACGGTAGCGGCGTAGGCAACTTCAAAGGCTGGTTGTACAAAGGTACCATCGGCTGGGGCCGCAACAAAACCGACAATGCCTTGTGGCCGACCCGCGGTTACCTGACCGGCGTAAACGGCGAAATCGCTTTGCCGGGCAGCGACCTGCAATACTACACCCTGACCCATAACCAAACTTGGTTCTTCCCGTTGAGCAAAGATTTCACGCTGATGCTGGGTGGCGAAGTCGGTTATGGCAACGGCTACGGCAAAACCAAAACCATGCCGTTCTTTGAAAACTTCTACGGCGGCGGCTTAGGCTCTGTCCGCGGCTTTGAAAGCGGTACGCTGGGCCCGAAAGTCTATGACGAATACGGCGAGAAAATCAGCTACGGCGGTAACAAAAAAGCCAACGTTTCCGCAGAGTTGCTCTTCCCGATGCCAGGCATTAAAGACTCGCGTACCGTCCGTTTGAGCCTGTTTGCCGATGCGGGCAGTGTGTGGGACGACAAAACCTACAGCGACAGCAGCAATTCTTATTACACCAATGGCGCGCTCCAAAACGTGTATGGCGTAGGCACAACGCACAAATCGACATTCAAAAACGAATTGCGTTACTCTGCCGGTGCTGCCGTGACCTGGCTCTCTCCGCTGGGTCCGATGAAGTTCAGTTATGCTTATCCGATTAAGAAGAAAGAAGGCGACGAAATCCAACGCTTCCAATTCCAACTCGGTACGACATTCTGATGATGTTTAGGCCGTCTGAAACCGGGTTTGTCCGTTTCAGACGGCCTCATGGCAGATTGGCGGCAAGCTTATTGCAAACCGCCCGTTTGTTTTCAAGCAAGGATTTTTATCATGAGTAAAATAGCCGACACCCTCCGTGTCCTCGCCGTAGCCCTGCCGGGTTTCGTGCTGTTGCCGCAAGCGGCGGCGGATGGCGTGCAGAAAATCGGTTTTATCAATACCGAGCGCGTTTATCAGGAATCCAAGCAGGCGCAAAACATTCAGATGACTTTGGAAAAAGAGTTCAAAAGCCGTCAAACCGCCTTGCAAAAGCTGCAGCAGGAAGGCGAGGCTTTGGAGCGAAAACTGAGTAGCGACAAGCTCAACGACAACCAAAGGGAAGCGGAAACCCAAAAATGGCGCAATCTGGTACAGAAATTCCGCAAGCAGCAGACCGAGTTGGCAGAAGACTACAACCTGCGCCGCAATGAAGAATTCGCCGCGCTCCAGCAAAATGCCAACCGTGTCATCGTCGATTTGGCCAAGCGCGAAGGTTACGACTTCATCTTGCAGGACGTGATTTACGTCAACGGCCGCTACGACATTACCGACAGCGTTATCAAAGCCCTAAATGCTCACTGACCCTGCTCGGCAGCGAATGTAACCATACAGACAAACCTAAGGCCGTCTGAAACCCAAACCGGCATCTTTCAGACGGCCTGACATCTTGACGGCAGATTATCATGACTTCACAAGCATACACCCTGTCCCAAATCGTTTCCCAGCTCGGCGGCGAATGGAAAGGCGAAGACATCGCCATTACCGCCGTCCGTCCGTTGGATCAGGCGCAGGCGGAACACATCAGCTTTTTGGCCAATCCGAAATACAAAGCCGAAGTACACGACAGCCAGGCAGGCGCAGTGATTGTGTCGCCGAAAGCCGCAGACGAATTTGCAGGCCGCAACCTGATTGTGGCTGCCGATCCTTATCTTTATTTTGCCAAAGTGGCACGATTGTTCTCGCCGATTGTCAAAGCGCAGGGCGGCGTACATCCGACTGCCGTTGTCGAGGCCAGCGCCAAAGTGCCGGCAAGCTGCGAAATCGGCGCGAATGCCTATATCGGCGCGAATGCCGTATTGGGCGAAGGCTGCCGTATTTTGGCCAATGCCGTTGTCCAACACGATTGCATGTTGGGCGATGAAGTCGTGCTGCATCCCAACGCTGTCATTTATTACGGCTGCACTTTGGGCAACCGTGTTGAAATCCACAGCGGCGCCGTCATCGGTGCGGACGGTTTCGGCTTGGCCTTCACCGGCGATTCATGGTTTAAAATTCCGCAAACCGGCGCAGTCACACTGGGCGATGATGTGGAAATCGGTTCAAACACCAATATCGACCGCGGTGCAATGAGCGACACGACCGTCAGCAACGGCACCAAAATCGACAACCAAGTCCAAATCGGCCACAACTGCAAAATCGGTTCGCATACCGTTATCGCCGCCAAGACCGGTATTTCCGGCAGTGTCACCATCGGCAATTATTGTATTATCGGCGGCGGCGTCGGCACGGTCGGACACATCGAAATCGCCGATAAAACCACCATCGGCGGCGGTACATCCGTTACCCACAGCATTACCGAAAGCGGCCAGCATCTGGCCGGTATTTTCCCGATGTCAGGCTACAAAGACTGGGCGCGCAATGCCGTTTATATCCACCGTTTGAGCGAAATGAACAAACGCCTCAAAACGCTGGAAAAACAGCTTGCCGACAGCGACGAAGCCTAAAGGCGGCGCAAACAGTCCGCGCCCCGCATCCAAATACGTTTAAACCCAATACAAACAAGGAAAGACGAACATCATGGACGTACAACTCCCGATCGAAGCCAAAGACATTCAAAAACTTATCCCACACCGTTATCCGTTTTTGCAACTCGACCGCATTACTGCGTTCGAACCGATGAAAACCCTGACTGCGATTAAAAACGTCACCATGAACGAGCCGCAGTTCCAAGGCCACTTTCCCGACCTACCCGTGATGCCCGGCGTGTTGATTATCGAAGCCATGGCGCAAGCGTGCGGCACACTCGCCATCCTCAGCGAAGGCGGCCGCAAAGAAAACGAATTCTTCTTCTTCGCCGGTATCGACGACGCCCGTTTCAAACGCCAAGTCATCCCCGGCGACCAACTGGTTTTTGAAGTTGAGCTGCTGACCAACAAACGCGGTATCGGCAAATTCAACGCCGTTGCCAAAGTCGACGGCCAAGTTGCCGTTGAAGCCGTGATTATGTGCGCCAAACGCGTGGTGTAAGAATGGGACAGGCCGTCTGAAAGTTCAGACGGCATCTTACAGGCAATACCTGTATCAGACAGCAAGGAGACAGCATGACCCTTATCCATCCGACCGCCGTCATCGACCCTAAAGCCGAACTCGACTCCAGCGTCAAAGTCGGCCCATACAGCATCATCGGTCCCAATGTGCAAATCGGTGCGAATACCGAAATCGGCCCGCACGTCGTCATCAACGGCCATACGACCATCGGTGAAAACAACCGCATTTTCCAATTTGCCAGCCTCGGCGAAATTCCGCAGGACAAAAAATACCGCGACGAGCCGACTAAGCTGATTATCGGCAACGGCAACACCATCCGCGAATTTACGACGTTCAACCTCGGTACGGTTACCGGCATCGGCGAAACCCGTATCGGCGACGACAACTGGATTATGGCCTACTGCCACCTCGCCCATGACTGCGTGGTCGGCAACCATACCATCTTCGCCAACAACGCCTCACTCGCAGGGCATGTGATCATCGGCGACTACGTCGTCTTGGGCGGCTACACGCTGGTGTTCCAATTCTGCCAAATCGGCGATTACGCCATGACCGCGTTTGCCGCCGGTGTACACAAAGACGTACCGCCGTACTTCATGGCCGCAGGCTACCGCGCCGAACCGGCCGGCCTCAACAGCGAAGGTATGCGCCGCAACGGTTTCACCGCCGAACAGATTGCCTCCGTCAAAGATGCGTATAAAACCATTTACCATCGCGGCATTCCATTTGAAGAAGCCAAGGCAGAGATTCTGAAACGCGCCGAAACCCAAAGCGAATTGGCGGTATTTAAAGACTTTTTTGCACAATCCACACGCGGCATTATCCGTTGATGGATGGATTGAAGGCCGTCTGAAACTTTTTCAGACGGCCTTTGGATTGCAAAAATCCGCGCAGTAGGGCAGGTTTCCTGTCCGTTTGCCGCCGATGCCGTCTGAAAACGGGCGGGCAAATGACCGCCACAAAATCTTTTAGCGTTTAAACCTCAACACATGAATTCCAATCCTTCCCCCCTTATCGCCATCAGCGTCGGCGAAGCTTCCGGCGACTTGCTCGGCGCACACTTAATCCGTGCCATTAAGGCGCGTTGCCCGAATGCGCGGTTTACCGGCATCGGCGGCGAGCGCATGAAGGCGGAGGGTTTCGAAAGTTTGTACGATCAGGAAAAGCTGGCAGTGCGCGGTTTTGTTGAGGTCATCAAACGCCTGCCGCAAATTTTGAAAATCCGCAAAGGGCTAGTGAGCGATTTAATCCGCCTCAAGCCGGATGTGTTTATCGGCATCGATGCGCCGGACTTTAATCTCGGCGTGGCGGAAAAGCTCAAGCAGGCAGGTATTCATACCATTCATTACGTCAGCCCGTCGGTTTGGGCATGGCGGCGCGAACGGGTCAATAAAATCGTGCATCAGGTCAACCGCGTGTTGTGCCTGTTTCCGATGGAGCCGCAGTTATATATCGATGCCGGAGGCAAGGCTGAGTTTGTCGGCCATCCGATGGCGCAAACCATGCCCGTGGAAGCGGATAGGACGGCGGCGCGGCAGAAGCTGGGTGTACCTGCGGACGTGCCCGTGTTTGCCATATTGCCCGGCAGCCGTGTGAGCGAAATTGATTACATGGCGGCGGTGTTTTTTCAGACGGCCGTATTGCTGCTGAAACGTTATCCGCAGGCACAGTTTTTGCTGCCGGTGGCGACGGCCGCAACGCGCAAACGCATTGGCGAAATTTTGGCGCAGCCTGAGTTCTCAGCCCTTCCCATCACGTTGACCGAGAAGCAGTCGGATACGGTTTGCACTGCTGCCGACGTGGTATTGGTCACCAGCGGTACGGCGACTTTGGAAGTGGCCTTGTGTAAACGGCCTATGGTCATCAGCTACAAAATTTCGCCGCTGACTTATGCGTATGTGAAAAATAAAATCAAAGTGCCGCATGTCGGTTTGCCCAATATTCTGTTGGGTAAAGCCGCCGTTCCCGAGCTGCTACAATACGATGCCGTCCCTGAAAAACTGGCGCAGGCCGTGGCAGACTGGTATGACTGCCCTGAAGCCGTGGCCGCGTTGGAGCAGGATTTCCACGCCTTGCATCTGCTGTTGAAAAAAGATACGGCGGCATTGGCGGCAGCGGCAGTATTGGAGGAAGCCGGATTTTCAGACGGCCTGAAAGACAAGTAAGGAAAACACATGAATTTATTGGGAGCCTTGGCCAAGGTTGGCAGCCTGACGATGGTGTCGCGCATTTTGGGCTTTGTGCGCGATACGATTATCGCCCGTGCGTTTGGTGCAGGCATGGCGACGGATGCGTTTTTTGTCGCGTTCAAACTGCCCAACCTGCTGCGACGCGTGTTTGCAGAGGGCGCATTTGCCCAAGCCTTTGTACCGATTTTGGCGGAATACAAAGAAACCCGTTCGCCTGAAGCCACGCAGGCGTTTGTACGCCATGTGGCCGGTATGTTGTCGTTTGTGTTGGTCATCGTTACCGCGCTGGGCATCCTCGCTGCGCCGTGGGTGATTTATGTTTCCGCGCCCGGTTTTGCCAAAGATGCCGATAAGTTCCAGCTCTCCATCGACCTGCTGCGGGTAACGTTTCCTTATATTTTATTGATTTCACTATCCTCTTTTGTCGGTTCGATACTCAATTCCTATCATAAATTCGGCATTCCCGCCTTTACACCGACATTTTTAAACATCTCCTTTATCGTCTTTTCCCTGTTTTTCATACCGTATTTCGATCCGCCTGTTATGGCATTGGCGTGGGCGGTGTTTGTCGGCGGCGTGTTGCAGCTGGTGTTCCAACTGCCTTGGTTGGCGAAACTGGGCTTCTTGAAAATGCCCAAACTCAGCTTTAAAGATGCAGCGGTCAACCGCGTAATGAAACAGATGGGGCCGGCTATTTTGGGCGTGAGCGTGGCGCAGATTTCCTTGGTTATCAACACCATTTTTGCCTCGTTTTTGCAGTCCGGCAGCGTGTCATGGATGTATTACGCCGACCGACTGATGGAATTGCCGACCGGCGTTTTGGGCGTGGCACTCGGTACGATTTTGCTGCCTACCTTGTCCAAACACGCAGCCAGTCAGGATACCGAGCAGTTTTCCGGCCTGCTCGACTGGGGTTTGCGCCTGTGTATGCTGCTGACCCTGCCTGCCGCCGTCGGTCTTGCCGTGTTGTCTTTCCCTCTGGTTACGACCTTGTTCATGTACCGTGAATTTACGCTGCACGATGCGCAAATGACCCAATATGCGCTGATTGCCTATTCCTTCGGCTTGATCGGTCTGATTATGATTAAAGTGTTGGCTCCCGGTTTCTACGCCCGCCAAAACATCAAAACCCCCGTTAAAGTCGCTATTTTCACGCTGATTTGCACGCAGTTGATGAACCTCGCTTTCATTTCGCCGCTCAAACACGTCGGCCTGTCCCTCGCTATCGGTTTGGGCGCGTGTCTGAATGCAGGTTTGCTGTTTTTCCTTTTGCGCAAACACGGCATCTACTGCCCCGGTAAAGGTTGGGCTGCATTTTTGGTCAAAATGGCCATCTCTTTGGTCGTCATGGGCGGCGGTTTGTGGCTGGCGCAATCTTATCTGCCGTTTGAATGGGTGCACGTCGGCGGCTTTAAAAAAGCAGGACAACTCTGCGTCCTGATTGCCTTGGGCGGCGGCCTTTACTTCGTTTCCCTCGCCGCACTCGGCTTCCGTCCGCACCATTTCCGCAGGGTGGAAAAATAAGCAACTGTAGTGCGTATTGCTTTGGCTTAAAGGCTATTCACTAAAAAGGCCGTCTGAAAATGTTTCAGACGGCCTTTTTCGTTTTATGTTTTAACTGTAAAGCTTCGCTCCTTTTTTGACGAACTCAATCGCTTTTTCTTCCATGCCTTGCTGCTGGGCTTTTTGCTTGTCGGCGTAGTCGCGCACTTCCTGCGTGATTTTCATCGAGCAGAATTTAGGGCCGCACATCGAGCAGAAGTGGGCGATTTTTGCTCCTTCGGCAGGCAGGGTTTCGTCGTGGAAGCTCTCGGCGCGTTCGGGGTCGAGGCTTAAGCGGAATTGGTCGCGCCAACGGAACTCGAAACGCGCCTTGCTCAGGGCGTTGTCGCGCAACTGCGCGCCCGGCCAGCCTTTGGCGAGGTCGGCGGCGTGGGCGGCGAGTTTGTAGGTGATGATGCCGGTGCGCACGTCTTCTTTGTCGGGCAGGCCGAGATGCTCTTTCGGGGTCACGTAGCAGAGCATGGCCGTGCCGTACCAGCCGATATTGGTCGCGCCTATGCCCGAGGTGATGTGGTCGTAGCCGGGTGCAATGTCGGTAACGAGCGGGCCGAGGGTGTAGAAAGGCGCTTCAAAGCAATGTTGCAGCTCTTCGGTCATGTTTTCTTTGACGCGTTGCAGCGGCACATGGCCGGGACCTTCGATCATCACTTGTACGTCGTGTTTCCACGCTTTGGCGGTCAATTCGCCCAAGGTGTGCAGTTCGGCGAATTGGGATTCGTCGTTGGCATCGGCAATGCAGCCGGGACGAAGGCCGTCGCCGAGGCTGAACGATACATCATAGGCTTTCATGATTTCGCAGATTTCGTCGAAATGCGTGTAGAGGAAGTTTTCCTGATGATGGGCGAGACACCATTTCGCCATGATGGAGCCGCCGCGCGATACGATGCCGGTCAGGCGGTTTGCCGTCAGCGGTACATAGCGCAGCAACACGCCTGCGTGCAGGGTGAAGTAGTCCACGCCTTGTTCTGCCTGCTCGATTAAGGTGTCGCGCACTAAATCCCAAGTCAGGTCTTCGGCGATGCCGCCGGTTTTTTCCAAAGCCTGATAAATAGGCACGGTGCCGATGGGGACGGGCGCGTTGCGGATAATCCATTCGCGCGTTTCGTGGATGTGTGCGCCGGTGGATAAGTCCATAATCGTGTCCGCACCCCAACGCAGCGACCACACCATTTTTTCGACTTCTTCGGTCAGGCTGGAAGTTACGGCGGAGTTGCCCAAGTTGCCGTTGATTTTGACGCGGAAGTTGCGGCCGATAATCATCGGTTCGAGTTCGGGATGGTTGATGTTGGCAGGGATAATCGCGCGTCCGGCGGCGATTTCTTGGCGCACGAATTCGGGCGTGATTTGGTCGGGGTGGGTCGGGATATTCGCACCGAAACTTTGCCCTGCGTGTTGTTTCAAGAGTTTGGCGTATTCAGGCCGTCTGAAAAGTTCATCCAGCTTCATGCGTTCGCGTATGGCGACAAACTCCATTTCCGGCGTGATGATGCCTTGGCGGGCGTAGTGGAGCTGGGTTACGTTGCGGCCGGCTTTGGCGCGGCGCGGACGGGTGATTTGGTTGAAGCGAAGATGGGCGGTTTTCGGATCGTGCGCGCGTTCGGTGCCGTATTCGCTGGAAAGCTTGGGCAGGATTTCGGTATCGCTCCGTTCATCCAGCCATGCGGTGCGGACGTGCGGCAGACCCTGTTTTAAGTCGATGTGCGCCGCCGGATCGCCGTATGCGCCGCTGGTGTCGTACACCGGAATTGGCGGATTGGCTTCCGTACCTTGCGCCGTGTAGGTGTCGTCCTGACGGATTTCGCGCAAAGGCACGCGGATGTCGGCGCGACTGCCCGGAATATAGACGCGATCGGAATTGGGATATTGGAAGCGGATGCCGATGTCTTCGCTCAAGTCGGAAAGACGGCGCGCCTCATCGCCGGTTTTTTTAGCGGTAGTCATAAAAATTGCTCCTGTTTCTCGGTTATGAAATGGAAACAGGAGCATTGCTTTTTTTCAGACGGCCTTGTGGATATCTTCAATCAACCGTTTAAAATCACATTTGCCGAAACTCCCCACGCAGGTATTATCCTGTTCGGGTGTAAAGGGTATTTCTCAGCCGCTTGGTTTGAAAGCAGCACCCCTGTTTCTTTATTAACGAAAATTAAACCATGCGGATGGTTTTTTGTAAAGCGGCGTTTTTCGCATTTTCTGTCAAAAACGCTTGACAGCGATTTCGTCTTTCCGTATAGTTACAACTTCTGACGCGGGATGGAGCAGCATGGTAGCTCGTCGGGCTCATAACCCGAAGGTCGTAGGTTCGAATCCTGCTCCCGCAACCAAATATAAAAATCCCCTGCAATCGCAGGGGATTTTGCTTTATGCGGCATTTATTTTTGCTTGGATTGATTGAAAGGCCGTCTGAACCATTGGGTTTCAGACGGCCTTTTTTATTGGCCGATGTCATCGGCGGTTAATTCGCTTTTGTCTTTTATTTTGAGTTTGTGTTTTTCAGACGGCCTATTGTTGCTCCGGATCGGTTATCGTTGCGTAGGTGTTCTTTGAGGCGCAGTAACTCTTTTTTGTCCAACCATTTATTGCGCGAACGTTGCAACAGGATCACCAATGCGGCGATTTCGTTACGCATATTGGTACTGAGCCAGAGGAAGCCTTGCCAGTCGTAATGCAGGCGGGCAGCCGGTTTGCTTAGTTCGGTATTGAGCGAAGTATCGATGCGGATGCGGCGGGCGTAATGGCCTTTGATGAGGCGGACGGTCAGGCGCAGTTCGCGTTGGAGTTGGTTGAAGTGGCGGTCGAGCAGGCGGATTTCGCTTTCGTTGAGCGTGGGCGCGCGCAGTTTGGCGGCGGTGGTCAGGAGCAGCTCGGTGGTGGTGACGATTTTGCGGTGGGCATGTTGCATGGCTTCCATCATATTGTTGCTGATGTGGCTTTCGCCGGATGTTGCGGCCAGATGGCTGCGGCTTTTGACCATGCGGGCGTTGATTTTGCGCATTTTAATCATGTTTTGCTCCAAACGCTCACGGGTCATGCGCTTGCCGTTGCTGATTTCGGCAATCATTTTGGCGCAGTCGGTGAGGTTGTCGGCAAGCATGAAGCGCCACATGAGTGTGGAGCGCAGGGGCAGGAGTTTGGCGGCGGCAATGGCGATGGCGGCACCAATCAAAACGTTCATGGCGCGCATCAGGCCGCTGTCGAGCCAGTGGTGGCTGCTGTCGCCGATGAGCATGCACATGGTCAAACCGGCAAG
The DNA here is from genome assembly GCF_051958295.1 of Neisseria sp. P0014.S002. Taxonomy (NCBI): domain Bacteria; kingdom Pseudomonadati; phylum Pseudomonadota; class Betaproteobacteria; order Neisseriales; family Neisseriaceae; genus Neisseria; species Neisseria sp. P0014.S002. The sequence goes on from NZ_JBQCVO010000002.1 coordinate 143,045, forward strand.
CATGGCGACATAGCCGTTTTTGCCGACCGCAGACCAACCGGCCACTGCGCTGGCGGCACCGATAATCAGATAGAAGAAAACGCCGTCTTGCAAATAATGCTGGTTCAACCATAAAACGGCCAACCCGACGCCCAAACCGATGGCCGTGCCGAGCATGCGTTCGACTGCTTTGGAGTAAATCGCGCCTTGGAATTGCAGCATGCCGAGGACGACAAAGACGGTCATGCCGATCCACTCGCCGTGTTGCAGGTGGAAGACTTTGGCCAACAGGGTGGAAAACACGATTGCCAAGCCGAGGCGGAAGGCGTGGATATGGCGGCGATAGCGGTAGCGTTCGTAGGCGTTGAGCCAGCGTTCGGAAAAATGGAGGCGTTCGGATTGGGCAGGCATGTTGTAAGACGTATTGGGTATGTGGGGATGTAAATTATAACTGATTGGTAAAGCAGATGAAATTTGAACTGCCCCCAAACGGCTTGTCCTATTGCGGATTTTATCTGCCGCAAGCGGATATAATGGCGGCTTTGAATCAAACAGGCGGTGAAGAAATGGCGACGGTTTTAAGCGCAGGCGTGGACGAAGCGGGACGCGGCCCTTTGGCCGGCAGCGTATTTGCGGCGGCAGTGATTTTGCCGGAACATTTTGACCTGCCGGGTTTGACCGACTCAAAAAAACTGAGCGAAAAAAAGCGCGATATGTTGGCGCAGATGATTAAGGAACAGGCGGTTGCGTGGAGCATTGCCTTTGCCGACCCCGACGAAATCCTGCAACTGAACATCCTGCACGCAACCATGGCTGCTATGAAGCGCGCAGTCGAGGGGCTGTCGGTCGTGCCCGACAAAGTGTGGATAGACGGCAACCGCGTGCCGAAAGATTTGAATGTCCCTGCCGAAGCCGTGGTCAAAGGCGACAGCAAAATCATCGAGATCTCTGCCGCTTCGGTTTTGGCCAAAACCGCGCGTGATGCGGAAATGTATGAATTGGCGAAACGCTATCCGCAATACGGGTTTGACCGCCACAAAGGCTACGGCACGGCGCAACACTTGGCCGCGTTGAAACAATACGGCGTCTTGCCGGAACACCGCCGCGATTTCGCACCGGTCAAAACCTTATTGGCACAAGGCAATCTGTTTGAAGAATGAGAGCATAGCAAAAGGCCGTCTGAAATCTTTCAGACGGCCTTATTTTTGGAAAAGTATTATTTCAACGCAGCCAAACACTCTTTAATCAACTCAGGGCCGCGATAAATCAAACCGCTGTACACCTGAACCGCACTGGCACCCAAGCGGATTTTTTCTGCCGCGTCCGCGCCGTTCATAATGCCGCCGACGCCGATAATCGGCAGCTTGCCGTCAATGCGTTCCGCCAAAAGTTTCAACACCTGATTGCTTTTCTCGCGTACGGGCAAGCCGCTTAAGCCGCCTTGTTCGCCTGCGAGCGGATGGCTGCCCAAGCTTGATTTGTCGATGGTTGTGTTGGTGGCGATGATACCGTCCATTTCCACGGATTTGACCACATGGGCGATGTCGTCGATTTGCGCTTCGTCCAAATCCGGCGCGATTTTGACCGCCAGCGGCACATATTTGCCATGAGCGGCAGCCAGTTGCGCCTGCTTGTTTTTCAAGGCTTCCAACAATGCGCTCAATTCGTCGCCGCCTTGCAAGGCGCGCAGGTTTTTCGTATTGGGGGAGGAAATATTGACCGTGATATAGCTTGCGTGGGCGTAGGCTTTTTCCAAGCAAATCAGATAATCGTCGGCCGCGTTTTCAATCGGCGTAACGGCATTTTTGCCGATGTTGATGCCCAAAATGCCTTTAAAGCGGCTGTTTTCAATGTTGCGGATCATCGCGTCGATGCCGTGGTTGTTGAAACCCATGCGGTTGATGATGCCTTGGTGTTCGGGAACGCGGAAAAGGCGCGGCTGCGGATTGCCCGGCTGCGGCTTGGGCGTTACCGTGCCGATTTCGACAAAGCCGAAGCCCAAAGCGGCAAACGCATCGATACACTCGCCGTTTTTGTCCAAACCTGCCGCCAAGCCGACCGGATTGGGCAGCTGCAAACCCATCAGCTCGGTTGGTCGGGTGTGGCTGTCCACTTTGGGCAGCAGGCCGAGTTTTTCGGCGGTACGCAAACTGTTGAGCGTGAAATGATGGGCCTTTTCTGCATCGAAGCGGAACAGGATAGGGCGGACGAGTGAATACATGGCGGCGGCTTTCTGAACGATTGATGAATTTGGCGTTATTTTACCTGAAACCGTTAAACTGCCCCAAACGTCTGTATCGATATGATTTTATTGTTTGACATCAAATGAAAATAAATAGGGCTTTTGCGTGTAATCGGATAGTTTATTAAAATGGTAAGAGAGAGGCTTTTCAGACGGCCTGATGGATGTATCAAAAGGCCGTCTGAAAAGTTTTGATTTGATTGTTTACCTGATACAGGAAGATTTTTATGAAACAGGCGGTTGATCCTTATGCGAGTTTCCGTGAACTGACGCTGCGGGGGATGATACTCGGCGCGTTGATTACGGTGATTTTTACGGCATCCAATGTGTATTTGGGCTTGAAGGTGGGTCTGACTTTTGCGTCTTCGATTCCGGCTGCGGTAATTTCGATGGCGGTTTTGAAGTTTTTTAAAGGCAGTAATATTCTGGAAAATAATATGGTGCAGACTCAGGCTTCGGCTGCGGGTACGCTCTCCAGTATTATTTTTATCTTGCCGGGTTTGCTGATGGCCGGTTATTGGGCGGGCTTTCCGTTTTGGCAGACTACGCTGCTGTGTATGTCCGGCGGTATTTTGGGCGTGATTTTCACTGTGCCTTTGCGTTATGCGATGGTGGTGAAGAGCGATTTGCCTTATCCGGAAGGCGTGGCGGCGGCTGAGATTTTGAAGGTCGGCGACCATGATGCGGACCAACAGGAAGGCGGCAGCGGTATCAAGGAGTTGATGTCGGGCGGTGCATTGGCTGGTTTAATGAGCTTTTGCGCAAGCGGTTTGCGTGTGGTGGCGGACAGCGCGAGCTTTTGGTTTAAAGGCGGCGCGTCGGTGTTCCAAGTGCCGATGGGCTTTTCACTGGCTTTGCTGGGCGCGGGCTATTTGGTCGGCCTGACCGGCGGTATCGCGATTTTGCTGGGTATTTCGATTGCCTGGGGCGTGGCCGTGCCTTATCTGTCGGCGCATATTCCGCAACCTGCCGATATGGAGATGATTCCTTTTGCGATGTCTTTGTGGAAGGAAAAAGTCCGTTTTATCGGCGCGGGTACGATCGGTATTGCGGCTATTTGGACGCTGTTGACTTTGATGAAACCGATGGTCGAGGGTATGCGCCTGTCTTTCCGCAATTTCGGCGGCGCGCAGATGACCGAACGCACGGAACAGGATTTGTCGCCTAAGGCGATGATTGCCTGGGTGTTGGCGATGATGCTGGTGTTGGGCGTGTCTTTCTTCCACTTTATCGGCGACTCGCATATTTCCGGCGGTTTGGCTTGGCTGTTGGTGGTTGTATGTACGCTGCTGGCTTCGATTATCGGCTTTTTGGTGGCCGCTGCTTGTGGTTATATGGCCGGTTTGGTCGGTTCGTCTTCCAGCCCGATTTCGGGTGTGGGCATCGTCTCTATCGTCATTATTTCTGCTGGTCGGCGAATCCGGCGGCCTGATGGCGGACGAGGCAAACCGTAAATTCCTGCTGGCGTTGACGCTGTTTTGCGGCGCGTCTGTGATTTGTGTGGCTTCGATTTCCAATGACAACCTGCAGGATTTGAAAACAGGTTATCTGGTAAAAGCAACGCCTTGGAAACAGCAGGTTGCGCTGATTGTCGGCTGCGTTGTCGGTGCCGTGGTGATTTCGCCTGTGTTGGAGCTTTTGTATGAAGCCTACGGCTTTACCGGCGCAATGCCGCGTGAAGGCATGGATGCGGCCCAAGCCCTTGCCGCGCCTCAGGCAACTTTGATGACCACCATCGCCCAAGGTATTTTCTCGCACAATCTGCAATGGGATTATATTTTCACCGGCGTGGCCATCGGCGTGGTGTTGATCGCGGTCGATTTCACATTGCGCAAATCCTCCGGCGGTAAGCGTGCCTTGCCGGTATTGGCCGTGGGCATGGGCATTTACCTGCCGCCGTCTATAAATATGCCGATTGTGATCGGTGCGGTATTGGCGGCTGTGTTGAAATCCGTTATCGCCCGCCGTCAAGAAAACCGTGAAGGCCGTCTGAAAAATGCGGAACGTATCGGTACGCTGTTCTCCGCCGGTTTGATTGTCGGCGAGAGCCTGATCGGTGTGATTATGGCGTTTATCATCGCCTTCTCCGTAACCAACGGCGGTTCGGATGCGCCTTTGGCCCTGAACTTGGAAAACTGGGATACGGCCGCCAAATGGCTGGGCTTGGCGTTTTTTGTTTTCGGTATGTTCGTATTTGCACGCCGCGTGTTGAAAGCAGGACGCTAAGTTTGTAGGTTGAGAAAAGGCCGTCTGAAACTTTGGTTTCAGACGGCCTTTTTATCTCTTAACGCTGATTCAAACAATCTGCAATCGCTTTGGCAATTTTGGCACTGGCGCCTTGGTGTTGCGAAATGAATTGCTCGGTGTGGCTGATCAGCTGTTGGCGCAGCGTTTCGTCGTCGAGGTATTGGCGCGTGGTTCTGTACCAGGCTTCGGCGGTTTCGACGCGGACGGCGGCTTTGGCTTCGACTGCGCCTTTGCAGGCTTGGGCGAAGTTGTAGTTGGAGTAGCCGAAGAGGGTGGGGACGCGGCAGGAGATGGGTTCGATGATGTTTTGACAGCCGGCATCAACGAGGCTGCCACCGACGAAGGCAATGTCTGCGCTGAGGTAGTAGGCGGCAAGCTCGCCCATGCTGTCGCCTATCCAAACTTGTGTATCGGGGGAAACGGGTTGTCCGTCGCTGCGTTTTTGGACGGTATAACCAAGCGATTTGGCGGTATCGTAGGCCGTCTGAAAATTTTCAGGGTGGCGCGGTACGATGACCAGCAAGGCATTGCCGCGGTAGCTCTGCCATGCTTTGAGGAGCAGCTCGGCTTCGTCTGTGCCTTTGTACACGCGCGTGCTGGCGCAGACGACGACGGCTCGTGCGCCGATGCGTTCTTTAAAGGCGACGGCAAGCGGGCGCGAGTCGTCGGGGGGCGCGATGTCGTATTTGGTGTTGCCGCAGACGTGGACGTTGGACGCGCCGATAAGGTGCAGGCGTTCGGCATCGGCGGCGGTTTGGGCAAAGCAGCCGGAGAGGCTCTGCATGGCAGGCTCGACCAGCTTGCGGATTTTGAGGTAGCCGCGTTGGGATTTTTCAGAGAGGCGTGCGTTGGCCAAAAAGAGGGGAATACCTGCTTCTTTGCAGGCGTGCATCAGGTTGGGCCAGATTTCGGTTTCCATCAAAATGCCGCAGATGGGGCGGTGTTCGGCTAAAAATCGGGCGACCCATTCGGATTTGTCGTAGGGCAGGTAACGGCATTGCGCATCGGGGAACAGGGATTGCGCGGTGGCGCGGCCGGTCGGCGTCATTTGGGTAATCAAAAACGGCGAGTCGGGAAAATGGCGGCGCAATGCCTGGACTAAAGGTTCGGCCGCACGCGTTTCTCCGACGGATACTGCGTGTATCCAAATCGGGCGTTGTACGGGATTGGGATACGCCTGCCCGAAACGCTCGTCCCAATGCTCGAGATAGGCTGGGGATTTGAGGGCGCGGCGGCGCAGGTGGCGGCGGATCAGGAAAGGGGCGAGGTGCCACAGCGTGGCGTAAAGGCGGCGTATCATGCTTACGGGTCTTGTGTCGGAATAGGCCTATTTTATCGGAAACTGAAACGGAAGATATAGCTTTGATGCGTGTTTTACGCAAAGGAAACAGGCCGTCTGAAAGGTTTCAGACGGCCTTTAATACAGGCATAAACGCGTTTACTTCACTTGCGCCATATATTTTTTCAGACGGCCTTTGCTTTGCATGGCACGGTTTTCCATTTCATCGACAACGGCTTGTGCTTTGGCTTTGTTCACCGGTTTGCCGACCTGAATCACGCCGCTCATGTTCATCATGCGATGCGGCGGGCAGGTATAGACATACACGCCTTCTTTGTCGAGCTTGAGCGTGAAGTCTTTACCGTCCTCGGAAAGGAAGTCGGCAACACCGTCGGGCAGGGCTTTGCTTTGCACCCAGTGGCCGCTGTTAGTAGCTTTGAAGGTAACAGTATCGCCGACTTTGGCGTTGACGTAGCCGGGCTCGAACACCATGCTGCCGTCTTTGCCGTTGTCGAGCATTTTGATTTCGTGGTTGGCGGCGTATGCGCCGAGGGAAGCGGTCAGCATCAGGAGGAAGAGTGATTTTTTCATGGGGGGAGTCCTTTTTGTGAAGAGTATAAAATGATTGCGGGGGCTGGTTTCTTGATGGCAGATTTCCCAGCTAGGATTGCCGCATCGGGCGGATAACGGGCAGGCCTTTGCTGTCGTATAAAAGTTCGATGTCCACTTTGTACAGCCTGCCGATCATGTCCGCCTGCAACACGTCCTGCGGCGCACCCTGCGCCTGTACTTTGCCTTCGCCGAGCAGAATCACGCCGTCTGAAAACTGCGCGGCGAGGCTCAAATCGTGCAAGACCATCAGCGTAACCAGATTGTGTTCGTGCGTGTATTGCACCACGCGCTCCAAAAGATTGAGCTGATGGTGCATATCCAGCGCGCTGACCGGCTCGTCCAGCATCAGGATTTCGGGGCGGCGCAGCATGACTTGGGCAAACATCACGAGCTGCCGCTGTCCGCCGGAAAGCCGCATGACGTCGCGGTGCGCCAGATGGCCGATACCCAGCTCCGCCATGATACTTGCGGCTTCGTGCAGCAGTTCGTCGCCGACGTGCATATGCAGCGCGTCCATGCGGCCGAGTAGGACGACTTCCAGCGCGGTCAGCGAGGCTTCGGCGGCGGTGTCCTGAGGCATATAGCCTATGCGTTTGCGCCAACTTTGCAGGTGAATTTTGCTCAACGCTTCGTCGCCGTAGCGGATAGCGCCTTTGTGCGCTACTTCGCCGAAAATCGTTTTCATCAGCGAGGATTTGCCCGTGCCGTTCGGGCCGAGCACGGAATAGACTTTGCCTTGTTCCAGCGTCAAATCGATACTGTCGGCGACCACATAATCGCCACGCCGGATATGGACATTTTCAAGTTTCAACATTTCAGACGGCCTATCGTTTCGTTAATACAATCCAGAAGAAGAACGGCACGCCGACAAACGACGTAACGATGCCCACCGGAAACAGCGCGCCCGGGATAATCACCTTGGATAACACGCTCGCCACCGATAAAAACGCCGCCCCCGCCAGCATCGCGCCGGGTAGGAAGAAACGTTGGTCTTCGCCCAAAAGAATCCGCGCCACATGCGGGGCAACCAAGCCGATAAAGCCGATGACGCCGACAAAACTGATTGCCGTCGCAGTCATGACGGCTACCAACACCAGCGTTTTCAGGCGCAAAAGTTGCAGATTAATGCCCAGCCCGACAGCGCGTTCTTCGCCCAAGCGCAGCGCGGTCAGCTTCCACACATCACGCGAAAGCAGAAACACGCATACTGCCGTAACCGCCGCCGTAACGATGACTGTTTCCCAAGTTGCCTTGTTCAAACTGCCGAACAGCCAAAACAGAATCTGCTGCGAAATCTCAGGCGCGGCGATAAACTGAATCAGCGACAAAATCGACTGAAACAGGAACAACAGCGCAATCCCCACCAACACCAACATCGCCGAGTTGAAACGGCGCGCTGAAGCAAACAGAAACAAGATGCCCGAAGCCAGCATGGTCATCACAAACGCACCGATGGGAACAGCGACCGTTTCCGGCAGCCCGAAACCGCCGAACGCAATCACCGCCGACGCGCCCAAACCCGCCGCCGCCGCCAAACCCAGCGTATAAGGGCTGGCCATCGGGTTGTTCAAGAGCGTTTGAATTTCCGCGCCGCCGACACCCAAAGCCGCGCCGACCACCAAGGCCATTACCGCAATCGGCAGGCGCAGATCCATCACAATCAGGCGGTTCATTTCATCGACTCCGGGTTTACCCAGCAAAACATTGACCACTTCGCCGACAGGCAGCGTGTCCGTCATCGCTGGGCCGGTGGCGATGTCGAATAGGAAACTGACCGCGGCGATGACTAAAAACATCAACACAATCAACCAACGCTTGCCTTCCAACTTGCGCTGGTTTTTCACAATCTCGGCGACAACCGAATCATTCATGTTTCAAACCTTTAAAAAAGAGTGTTGTGAAAGGGGAGAAACAGGTTTGCCTTTTTCTTCCGCAAAAATTTCAGACGGCCTTCCGATTTAAAAGGCCGTCTGAAAATCTAAATTACCTTATTGTCCTTTCGGATAGAGGTAGAACGTGCCGTTCGGTACGACGGGCAGGTTTTGGCGGTAGAAGTCCAGATAGGTCTTCTCAGGGTTGAAATCCTTAAACAACTGCGGATAAATCGCTTTGGCCATAAACTGAATCGACGCGCTGTCGGACAGCGTGCGCGAGTTGGCGTGGTAGGCGGCGTAGAGGCGGTTGTTTTTAATCGCAGGCAGGTTTGCCCAGCCGGCGCGTTTGGCAAAGCCTGCCAAGCGTTTTTCCGCTTCGGCTTTTGGAATGCCCCAGCCCATCACCATGGCGGCAGGGTTTTTCTTCAATTCGGTTTCGCGGCCGGTAATCACGATCACGTCGGGTTTGGCGGCGAGGACTTTTTCAGGATTGATTGGGCCGTAGAACTCGACCGAAGAAGCGGCGATATTGTTGCCGCCGACCAGCGTCGCCATCGAACCCCACATGCTCTTGCCGAAGGTAACGCTGTGTTCGGTAGGGCCTTTGTTGCCGAACTCGATATAGACTTTAGGCTTGGGCAGGTTGGCTTTTTGCACGCGCGCTTGGATGGTGTCGGCAACGCGTTTGTAGTCTGCCGCCAGTTTGTCGGCTTTTTGCTGCTGGCCGGTCAATGTACCGATGAGTTTGGTCGATTGAACGTGTTTGGCCACTGTTTGCGCGTTGTAGTCCAACACGACGATGGGGATGCCGGCCTTGTTGATGCGGTCGAGATCGGAACCCAAAGCCTTGTATTGCCATTCGGCCAAAACCAGCAAATCGGGTTTCAGTGCCAATACTTTCTCAATCGAGAACGTGCCGACTTCCACTTCGCCCACGTCGGTCAGCTGATTCAGTTTAGGCACGGCTTTGCTGAATGCCGCCCAGCTTGGCGGTGCCCAGTCGGCCCAAACTGCTTTGGAAAAACCGACGACGTTGTCCAGCGCGGTTTTACCGCCGATGGCCATGTAGTCTTGGTAATAGAAGCCCAACACCACGCGCTTGGCAGGCAGGTCGACAGTTACCTTACGGCCGAGGATATCGGTCAGCTGAACGGGTTTGGCAAAAGCGGATACGGAGCCGACTGATAAAGCGGCGGCGGCAATCAAAGCAGAAAGTTGCGTAAATCTCATGAATCATTCCTTTAAAATATGATGATAATTACTATCTTTTTATAAATTTACAAGGTATTGAATCTTTTTTCAAGTGAATGTAGGGATAGACATATTTCGGAATAAAAAGTTTCATCATTAAAACGAAGGGATAGTGTTTATATAGGGCTTGGATGTACTGAAGACCTAGTAAAAAGGAATGATATGGGGTGCCTAAAGCCATGGTGGGCAGTAGCTGGAATGGATAGGCAAAGGGTCATTTATTGCAAAAAAATAAAAGGTATCCGGTTGAAAACAAGGCCGTCTGAAACCTTGCAATCAGGGTTCAGACGGCCTTTGGTGTGGGCATAAAAGTTTTATTTCACTTGCGCCCTATATTTTTCAGACGGCCTGTAAGCAGTGTTTGGGAAAAGTGAAAAAGGTTGGTTTTTGAAATGGCGAAATAGGGAAGAAGAGGGCTTGAGGGAGAATCTGGCATAAACTAAAAATGGGGACGAATAAAAAGGGCGTGTATCGAAACACGCCCTTTTTAGAGATTCAGACGGCCTGTGATTCCGCCTGTTCGCTTTGGTTGAGGATTTTAATCAGTTTTTCGGCTTTTTCCGGGTCTTCGCAGCGCAGGATTTTGGCGGCATCGTTTTCGAGATGGCCGGTGTGGCTGTGCAGGATGATGTTTTTAACCGAAAGCAGGTTGTTGGGGTTCATGGAGAAGCGGCGCAGGCCCATGCCGAGCAACAGTCGGGTGAAGACGGTATCGCCGGCCATTTCGCCGCAGATGGACACGCCTTTTTCCATGCGGTTTGCCGTGCGGATAATGTGTTGCAGCGTTTTGAGGACGGCAGGGTGGCCGGGTTGGTAGAGGTGGCTGACGCTGTCGTCGCCGCGATCGACCGACAGGAGGTATTGAATCAGGTCGTTGGTGCCGATGGAAACGAAGTCGACGAGCTTGAGGATGCTGCCGACGGTCATGGCGGCGGACGGGATTTCGATCATGCAGCCGATGCTGACCGGGCCGAAGGTTTCGCCGCGTTCGGTCAGTTGGCGTTGGGCCGTGTCCAGATGGATAAGGCATTGGCGCACTTCGGAAATAGACGTAATCATCGGCCACATCATGCGTACGGGGCCGTGGGCGGCGGCGCGGAGGATGGCGCGCATTTGGGTGCGGAACATGACCGGCTCGGCGAGGCACAGGCGGATGCCGGTCAGGCCGAGTGCGGGGTTGAGGCTGCCGTTGGGTGTGCTGTTTTGGCCGAACCAGCGCGGATTTTTATCGACGCCCAAATCGACAGTGCGGATGGTGATGTTTTTGCCTTTGAGTTTTTTGACGATGCCGGCATAGACTTCGTATTGTTCGTCTTCGGTCGGCATGTTGTCGCGGTTGAGGTAGAGGAATTCGCTGCGGAACAGGCCGACGCCGTCTGCGCCGAAGTTGTGCAGGGCTTTGATGTCTTCGGCGGATTCGATGTTGGCGAGCAACTCAATGTTGATGCCGTCGGCCGTGGTGGCGGCGGTTTTTTTGATTTTGTTGAGTTCGCGCTTGTGGCTGCGGTATTCGCGGGCGAGGCGGCGGTATTCGTTGAGGACGACTTCGTCGGGATCGATGATGAGGACGCCGTTGATGCCGTCGACGATGACGATTTCGTTTTCGGTGATGAGTTTGCGGGCGTTGTGCAGGCCGATGACGGAAGGGATGTCGAGGCTGCGGCCCAGGATGGCGGTGTGGCTGGTCGGGCCGCCGGCATCGGTTACGAAGGCGGTAATGTGCTGCTCTTTGAACAATACGGTATCGGCAGGCGAGAGGTCGTGCGCGATGAGGACGGTGTCGTCAAACAGGTTGCCGGCGAGGTTGATTTCGTTGCTTTGGCCGACAAGGTTGTTGTGGATGCGGCGGACGACTTGGAGCATGTCCTGTTTGCGTTCGCGCAGGTAGTCGTCGTCGATGCTGTCGAACTGGGCGGCGAGTTTGTCGCTTTGTTGTTTCAATGCCCATTCGGCGTTGATTTTCTGCTCGCGCAAAATGTCGATGGGTTCGCGCGAGAGGGTGACGTCGGTCAGCAGCATCAGGTGCAGGGAGATGAACGCGCCCAATTCGGTCGGGGCGTTTTCGGGAATCGCGCCGCGCAGCTGTTCCAGTTCTTTGCGCGTGGCTTTGATGGCGTTGTCGAAACGTGCAGCTTCGGCATCGAGTTTGTCGGGATCAATGTCGTATTGGGGGACTTCCGTTGTGCCGCGCGTGATAAGGTGGGCGTGGCCGATGGCAATGCCTTTGCCCGCGGCTACACCGTGTAGGACGATGCTCATTATTCGCCCTCGCCGAAGTAGTCGTTGATGAGGTCGGTCAACGCCTGCATGGCAGCGGCTTCGTCTGCGCCTTCTGTTTCCAGCTCAATCACGGTGCCTTTGGCGGCGGCCAGCATCATCAGGCCCATGATGCTTTTGCCGTTGACGCGGTTGCCGTTTTTGGTGACCCAGACTTCGCTTTGGAATTGGGAGGCAGTTTGGGTGAATTTGCTGGAGGCGCGCGCGTGCAGGCCGAGTTTGTTGATGATTTCGATTTCTTGTTTGAGCATGGATGTCCCCTAAATGTTCGTAAAGTGAATGTTTTCAGACGGCCTTAGCCGTTTTCTTTGCACACCAGGTCTTCAGGTGCGGATGTAATGGCGAAAATGCCACGGATGGCAGCTTCTTTGACGGTTTCGGTGAAGTCAGAGAGGTTTTCGGCTTGTGATGAGTATTGGATGGCTTTAATCATCATCGGGGCGTTGAGGCCGGTCAGGATGGCGGATTTGTTTTCGCGCACCAGTCGGCGTGCGGCGTTGCACGGGGTTGCGCCGAAGATGTCGGTCATGATCAGCACGCCGCGGTTGTCGGGAAATTCCTGCAATGCGGCGATGGCGTTGTTGATGATGTCATTTTGATCTTCGTTAGGCTGTACGCCGAGGATGTGGAGATTTTCGGGGAAGCCGTTGGGGAAGAAATGGTCGGCTAAACCGCGATAGGCTTCACCTATGGTTTCATGTGTAATGATTAACAAACCTATCATGATGTGTTCCTAGCATGGGGGTTGAGGTCGTCTGAAGATTTTTCAGACAGCCTTTGTCTTATTTATTGTTTAAGGCGTAGATTTCGCCGAGGTTGCGCCAGCAGCCGGCGGCATCCATACCGTAGCCGAAGACGTAGCGGTTGGGTACGTCCAAACCGACATAATCGGCTATGGTCGGTTTTTCTTTGTCGATCAGCTTGTTGGCAAATACGGCCGCACGGCAGCTTGCCGCGCCCATTTCCAACAGTTTTTCCTGAATGGCGGCCATGGTGTGGCCTTCGTCCAGGATGTCGTCCAGAACGACTACATGACGGTCTTTGATTTGCTCGGGGTCGGGCATGCGTTTCCAGTTGAACGCACCGCCTGCGAGTTTGTCGCCATAGCGGGAAACGTGGACGTAGTCAAAGTCCAAAGGAAAGCGCAACAGCGGCAGCAGCTGCCCTGTAAACACCACCGCGCCACCCATTACAGGCAGGAGCAGGGGGTATTTGCCGCCCAAGTCGCGGGTGATGTCGTCGGCAACTTTTTGCAAGGCCGCGCGGCATTGTTCTTGGTCAAACAGCAAGTCGGCATTGTCCAGCATGGCTTGGGTTTCAAGGCGTTTAGTTTCTAAGTCGGTCATGATAGGTCGTGTTGAGTGCGGTTAAAAACAAATTATATAGCGGATTCAATCAATTTTCGATACAAGGCGCGGCAAGAGTGTAGTGAAAGTGAAGGGAGTTTGAGCCAACCACGTTCAGACGGCCTTTTGCCCTTCTGCTTCGTCCACCAGCAAAAATGCCGTCAAAGCCAAAGCGGTCAATACCGCCGTCAACACCATCGCCCGTCCGTAATTGTCCGCACCGGCGCGTCCGAGATAATCGTAAATCAAAGTGGTCAGCGTCTGCCATTCGGGGCGCGACAGGAACAATGTGGCCGCAAATTCGCCGATACACGTTGCCGAAGCCAAAGTCAGGCCGCGCCGTAAAGCCGGTTTCAATAAAGGCGCAGTTACATAACAGGCCGTTTGAAAACCGTTTGCGCCCATGGTACGCGCCGCCGCCGCGTAATCTTTGGGTAAACCATCCCACGCGGCCAGTACATCTTTGGCCACAAACGGATACGCCAACAGCGAGTAAGTCGCGGTCAGCAGCCACAGCGAAGCCGTCCACTGCGGATAGAGCAGTAAAACGCCAAACGCGATGCACACGGGCGACACCATAAACGGCAAAAACATCAGCGCGCGCAACCACGCTATTTGCCGTGCCGCCGCCGCATACAGCACGCCCAAAACCGTTGCCGCCGCCACGGCTGATGCAGAGAAACGGATGGTGTTCCACACAGCCGCCCACGTTTGCGCTTCCAGCAAGACTGCCCACGAAGAGCCAGCCGATACCGCCTTGAGCCACACAGCAGCCAAAGGCAGCAGGCAGCACACTGCCAACATGGCCAATACCGTTGCCGTCAGCCATTTTTCCCAAGCCCATATCGGCGCACGCGGAGGCAAAGGCGAGACCGACTTATCCACAGCCACGCGCCTGCTCCAATACGCATACAAACCGCCTGCCGCCGCCGTAACCGCCAGCACCAGCCACACCAACACCGACGCACGCGCCATGTCCAACTCATACGCCACCAGCCGGTAGATTTCCACTTCCACCGTTGCAAAACGTTCGCCGCCGAGCAGCAAGGCCAGTCCGAAGCCTGAAAAACAATATAAAAACACCAGACACGCGCCGCCGGCAACCCACGCGCGCACCACCGGCCATTCGACCCAGACAAACCGCCGCCACGCGTCCGCGCCCAAAGATTGCGCCGACAGTAACCGCGCCTGCGGCACGCGCACAAATCCTTGATACGCCGAGCGCACCAAAACCGGTAGGTTGAAAAACACATTGCCGTAAATCAGCAGCCACGGCGTATCCTGCCAGCCTGCCGCCAGCATACCGTGTGCGCCAAACAAGGCCAGCACGCCCATGCCCGCCACCAAGGTCGGCATCACAAAAGGCAGCATCAGCAGGCGCAAAACCGTGCGTCGTCCGACAAAGTCCATCCGTGCCAGCACCCATGCCGCAGGCACGCCCAAAGCCGTGACCAAGACGCAGGTCAAAACCGCCTGCGCCACCGTCCAGCCCAAGCGCAGGCGCATATAGTCATCAGCCACCACTTCCGCCCAAGCGCCTTCGCCGTCGTAAAACGCCAGCGACAGCAAAGGTGCGGCCACCATGACCGCTAAGAAACCTAAAGGCAGAAGCAACAGCGCAAACCGCCGAATCCAAACCTGCATCGATGCGTACCCGAGAATAAAAACGCCTATTTTAGCCCGAGTTCGGCATAGAAGGTGGTATTCCTGCCCTTGTTTTCGGACGGCCTGTGCAGCCTGACGGATAAAACCGCCGTTTCTTCAAATTTTCCAAACATTTACGAAGTCTCTTCAAAAAGGCAACATAATTGGTTGGGCATTTTTGTTACAATGCCGCCGATTCAAAAAACCAAACAAATCAAAAACAAGGAAACATTATGACCGCTACACGTCCACAAACCTACGATGCCGTCGCGCGCGCGTTGCACTGGCTGACCGTACTCGGTTTTATCGGCATCCTCTCCACCATTACCGTTTGGACCATCTACGATGGCGAAGAATGGGTCAAATCGCTCTTCGGCGTGCATAAATCCATCGGTTTCATCACGCTGCTGGTGATTGCCGTGCGCATTGTTTGGGCTTTGCTCAATGCGTCCAAACGTCCTGCCGCCGACAGCTTTGCCGCCAAAGCAGGCCACCTTGCCCTTTACGTCCTTATGCTCGCCGTTCCCGTTATCGGCATGATCCGCCAATACGGCGGCGGTCGCGGCCCATTGAAAGTATTCGGCGTCCAAGTGATGCAGGGTTCGCCTGAAAAAATCGAATGGATGTCCAACCTCGGCAATATGGCGCACGGCAAACTCGGCTGGCTGCTTTTTGCGCTTGTCGCCGGCCACATTGTCATGGTTGTGGTTCACCGCATTCAAGGCCACGACGTTTTATACCGCATGATCGGCCGCCGTTCTTAAGTGTAAAACGGTAAACAGCCAAGGCCGTCTGAAAACAGTTTGACCAAGCAAAAACTGTTTTCAGACGGCCTTTTTGTATTTGTGTTAATCTGCAAAAGTAGGGCAGGCATTTTGCCTGACTGTTGTCTAAATACTGTAACCCGTACCGAGAAACACCATGACTGCTCCCATTCTCGCCATTACATCCGGCGAACCGGCCGGCATCGGCCCCGACATCTGCCTTGATTTGGCTTTCGCCGACCTTCCTTGCCGCCCCGTTGTTTTGTGCGACAAAAACCTGTTGGTAAACAGGGCCGAACAGCTCG
This sequence comes from Neisseria sp. P0014.S002, assembly GCF_051958295.1. NCBI lineage: Bacteria > Pseudomonadati > Pseudomonadota > Betaproteobacteria > Neisseriales > Neisseriaceae > Neisseria > Neisseria sp. P0014.S002. Next base: position 158,865 of record NZ_JBQCVO010000002.1, read on the forward strand.
GCAAATCCGTCATCTTGCGCGATTTTCAAGCCCAAGCGGCTGAACCGTTGCCCAAGGGCGAACTCGAAGTCCTGCATATTCCCTTAGATGCCGAGTGTCGGGCGGGCGAACTCAATCCTGCCAATGCCGCGTATGTGCTCCGACTGCTGGATACCGCGTATCAAGGTATTTCAGACGGCCTGTTTGCCGGCATGGTGACCGCGCCGCTGCATAAAGGCATCATCAACGATGCCCACGCAGGCAACGGCTTTTTCAGCGGTCATACCGAATACCTCGCCGAAAAAAGCCATACCGAACAAGTCGTCATGATGTTGACCGGCGGCGGATTGCGAGTTGCATTAGTGACTACTCATCTGCCGCTTAAAGATATTTCCGCCGCCATCACGAAGCCTTTAATCGAGTCGGTTGTCCGCATTCTTGAACACGACCTACGCCATAAGTTCGGCATAGCCAAACCGGTTATCCTCGTTACCGGCCTCAATCCCCACGCGGGCGAAGGCGGCCATTTGGGACACGAAGAAATCGACACTATTATTCCGGCGCTTCATGCCCTGCAGGCCGAAGGCATAGACGCACGCGGCCCTTATCCGGCCGATACCGTGTTCCAACCCTTCCTGCTCAAAGATGCCGATGCCGTCCTTGCCATGTACCACGACCAAGGGCTGCCGGTGCTCAAATACGCCGGTTTCGGCGAAGGCGTGAACATCACCCTCGGCCTGCCCTTTATCCGCACCTCCGTCGATCATGGCACGGCTTTGAACTTGGCAGGCACAGGCAAAGCCGATTCCGGCAGCCTGATTACCGCTGTCCGTGCCGCGCTTGATATGGCGCACAATATGCAGCAGGCCGTCTGAAGCGTGGAGGTTTAATCGTTTGTCGGCGTAAAGTGTTCTTGTAAGAGCATCATCAGGAAATATTTGCCTGCCGATTTGATGAGGTCGATAAATGTTTGGACAATAATCAGCACTTTATTTTAAAAACCATATCAAAAGGCCGTCTGAAGCCCTAATTGGGTTTCAGACGGCCTTTTGGTTTTTTGGTTTACCAAATTTCAGACAAAGTTTCTTTGACTTTGGCCTTCACTTCCGCACCGAAGCGGCGGCTGAGCATTTTGCTGAAATCGTCTTGCGGCGTGTAGTTGACCAGCTCAGGGGCTTTGACAACATCGCGGGCGACGCTGTAAATGCTGCCGAAATCGTCGATTAAGCCGACCTGTTTGGCTTCTTTGCCGGTGTAGATGCGGCCGCTGAAAACATCGGGATATTGTTTGTCTTTCAATCGCGCGCCGCGGCCGAGTTTGACGGCTTTGATAAATTCTTGGTGGATATCGCCCAACATGGTTTCCCAAATTTGGGTTTGTGCCGGCGTTTCAGGCGTGAAAGGGTCGCCCATGCCTTTGTTGCTGCCGGCGGTTTTCAGACGGCGTTTGACACCGACTTTGTCCATCATGCCGGTAAAGTCGAAACCGCCGCCGATCACGCCGATGCTGCCGACAATGCTGGAAGGATCAGCGTAAATTTTGTCGGCTGCGGCGGCAATGTAGTAGCAGCCGGAAGCACACATGTCTTCGGCAACGAGGTAAACGGGGATGTCTTTGTGTTCGGCTTTGAGGCGGCGGACTTCGTTAAAGGCGGTGTTGGACACGACAGGCGAACCGCCTGGGCTGTTGGCGCGGATGATGATGGCCTTGGCGTTGCCGTTGTTATAGGCGGCTTCCATGCTGTCGCGCAGGATTTGGACTTGGTCGTCGATGTCGTTGCCGATTTCGCCGGTCAGGTCGATAACGGCGGTATGTTCGCCGCGGGCATGGATGCTCGTGGTTTTTCCTTCTTCTTCCGCGAGGCCGAAGATCAGGCTGAGGAAGATGAGGACGGCGACGCCGCGCCAGATATTGCGCCAAATGCGGGCGCGGCGCTGTTCTTGGTAGGCGGCGAGGAGGACTTCGCGCAGGGTGTTGCGCTCCCAGTTGTCAACGGGTGTGGAGGCTGAAGATGGTGTGTTTGGGGCATCGCCTTCACGGTGGATTCGGTATTGCATGATGTGATGTGCTTTCTTGTGGGCCGTCTGAATGTTCAGACGGCCTTATCAGTTTTAGTTGATGGAATAGCCGCGCAGGTATTGCGTACGTTCGCGGGTCATGCGGGTTTCACACTGCAGGCGCAGGTATTCTGCTTGCGCGGCGTTGTCTGCGGACGCGGCGGCTTGTTGGCAGTTGAGTTTTTTGCTTTGAATCCAGGCGCGTTGTTCGCCGAGGATTTGTTGTTTGACATCGCTGTCCATGCCGCCCCAGAGGTCGTTAATCTCGCCGTCTGCCTGACGGTTTTGCGCGCGCGCGTTGTCGAGTTCGCTTTGGCTGAGGCCGGGCGGCTCGTTGCGCGAGGTTTCATGGTCAGGACGCAGGACTTCGTAGTCTGAATTGTCGTCATCATCGGTCAAGCCGACGGCTTGGCTGGCGGCATTGTTTTCGAGGATGTCTTGCGGATTGACAGTCGGCGGCTCTTCTGTGTTTTGGTTTTGCAGCAGCTTGATGGCCTGCTCTTTGGATACAGGTTTGCCGTCTATCATGACGATGCTTTTCACGCCGTAGGGCAGCAGGGTGGCGGAAAGGGTTTGGGCCGTGGTGCTCAGGGTATTGTCTTCGAGAACCGGTTTGCCGTCTTTGTCGGGGGTGTAGAGCAGGGTGGTGCTGAACGTGTTGTTTTCAAAAGTCAGGTTGCTACCCATCAGTTTTTGTTCAAGCATGTCGGACAACGGGGTGTTGCCGTAAATCAGCGGGCTATTGTCTATGGCTGTTTTGAGGATGGTATCAGGAATGCGGATTTTGAGGTTGGCGCGGCAGATGGCTTTGCCGTTGTCTTCGGTTTCTTTGGGGTCTTCAAGCAGGGTTTCTAATTCGAGGCCGGCGGCGATGATTTTGTCGGCATCGACGAATTGGCGGTTGTCATTGCGGGCAAAGGAGCGCGCTTGTTGTTTGAGGGTGTCTTCGATGGTGGTACGGATGTTTTGCAGTGTGGCCGGTTGGGCGCAATCAAGTGCGGCTTTCGGCTCTTCTTTGCTGCATGCGGCAAGAAGAATCGTGCTTAAAATCAATACGGAAGCGGTTTTTTTGTACATAGGTACTCCTGAAGATGACGGCCTTTCAGACGGCCTGACGTGCCTATCATAACAAAAGCACTTGCAGCAAGTAAATGCGGCAAGTGCTTTTCTATGTCAGAAGTATCAGCCTTTGATGACGCTGACAAAGCCGGAGAGGATGGCGGCGTTGAGCAAGTCAACAAAGAAGGCGCCGACCATAGGTACAATCAAGAAGGCTTTGTGCGACGAGCCGAAAGTTTGGGTAATAGACTGCATGTTGGCAACGGCGGTCGGGGTGGCACCCAAACCGAAGCCGCAGTGACCGGCCGCCAATACGGCAGCGTCGTAATCGCGACCCATGAAGACGTAGGTAACGAAGGTTGCGTACAGAATCATCACGACGGTTTGTACGGCCAAGATGATGGTTACAGGGCCTGCCAAGCCGGTCAACTCCCACAGTTTCAGGTTCAGAAGAGCCATGGCAAGGAAGAGCGACAGGGAAGCGTTACCGAATACGTCGATGGCGCGGTCAAACATATTGACTTTGAAGGCTGCGGTCAGGACATTGCGGATGACCACGCCTGCGAACAGACACCATACGAATTTAGGCAAGTCGAAGAAGGCTTTGTCGTAGCCATCCACGATTTCGGCAAATGCCAAACAGCCGGCAAACATAGCCAGGGTTTCGACAGCAGACTCGGCAGTAATCAGGCGGGTGCGCTGTGCTTGTTCAAAGATGTCGTCGGCAACATCGTTGTCGTCGGATTTGGCAGTTTTGACGACAGGTTTACGGCCCATTTTGTTGATCAGACGGCGTGCAACAGGACCGCCGATCAAACCGCCGAATACCAGGCCGAATGTTGCAGAAGCCATACCCAAGCCGGTTGCGCCGGTCAGGCCGAATTTGCTTTCAAAGTCAGGACCCCATGCACCGGCGGTACCGTGGCCACCGGTCAGGGTAATCGAACCGGTAATCAGGCCAATCAGCGGATCCAAGCCCAATGCGCTCGCCAAGCCGACACCGACGAAGTTTTGGACGATAATGAATGCCCCCACCACGGCGGTAAAGATAACCAAAGGCAAACCGCCCGCTTTCAAACGGGAGAAGTCGGCGCTCAAACCGATGGATGTAAAGAAGATGAGCATGAACGCATCTTGCAGCGGTTTTTCAAATTTGAAGCTGACGCCGTAGGCTTCGTGCAGGGCGAACAGGACGATAGCGGCAACCAAACCGCCGGCGACCGGTTCGGGAATATTGAAGTCTCTTAAGAATTTGATTTTTTGAACCAGAAATTTACCAACCAGCAACACGAGCGTGGCGGCAATCAGTGTGTAATAACTGTTGAATTCCCATTCCATGTTGTTTCACCTCCTAGAAATGTTTTTTCGAGCATCCGTTTTGTTCCGGATGTAGTGTGTTTCAACGCTTGGCGTTATCCGCCGAGTGTCATGGTATTGATGCGCGGACAAGGTGTTTTCAGAAAGAAATGAAAACAATGACGTGTCCGTGAAAAATAACTGGCAAATATTAGGGGAATAGTTAAAGATTGTCAAAAAATGCGAGTGTAAATCTTTTCAGACGGCCTTTTGTCCGATGGCATGATGTGCTTCGCGGCGCCATTGTTCTAATAGGGATGTTAATGATTCGGCCGAAGTGTGGCCGTTGCTGATGGCGGCCTGCAGCCAGTAGCAGGCGGTCGGAACATGACAGCCTACACCTTGTCCGTGATAGTAAAAACAGGCGAGGTGGTATTGGGCGGAAGGGTGGTTTTGTTCGGCAGCGATGGTGTACCAGTGTGCAGCCGCCCGAGGATCTTGCGCTGTACCGAGGCCGTAATGGTAGATGCGGCCTAAGGCTGCCGCCGCGTTTTTATGGTGGAACTCGGCAGCTTCCATGTAATTTTTGCGTGCGGCATTGTAGTCGGCGGGACGGCCGATGGCGTGGGCTTGTGTCTCCGCCAAACGGTATGTGGTCTCGGTTTGTTGCTGTTGCAGGGCGGCAGTTTTGATTTGTTCGTATTGTTGCGGATGGTACAGCGCGGCGTCGCTGATGAGTTTTTGTGCCGCAGCGGCAGAACCCAGTGCGGCAGCACGGTGGTAGTAATCGTGCGCGATATGGTTGTCGGCTTTGATGCCGAGGCCGTAGCGGTAGAGGTCGCCCATGATTTTCAGGGCTTCGGGATGGTTTTTCTCGGCAGCAGCTTTGGCATAGCGCGCCGCTTGGAACGGATCGCGTTCGGAAAGTTCGCCGGTCAGGGCGTATTGGGCCAGCTTGGCCTGTGCTTCCGCTTGCTCCTTATCGGCGGCACGACGATACCATTCTAAGGCTTCGGGTTTGCGTTGGGTGGCAAGAAGGTCGGCCAGCAGGATTTGTGCGGCGATGTGGCCGGCTTGCGCGGCTTGTCTGAGATATTGTTCGGCTTTTGCGTGGTTGGGGCTGACACCTGTACCGTAGAAGTAGATTTGACCGAGTTGCCAGTAGGCGGCAGTCACGCCGAGCGCGGCCGCTTTTTCGTATTGTTCGATGGCTGTCGTAACGTCGCCTTGGCGTTGATGATGGCGTGCCAGATGGTAATACGCAGGCGCGGCATATCGGGCAGCGGCAAGCTCTGCCCAGTAGAGAGATTGTGGATCGTTGCGTTGCGCATGGTAACGCATGAGGATTAGTTGGGCTTCGAGGTAACCTTGCTCACCCAGCCAGGCGTATTCGTTAAGAAGCTGTCCGGTCGGGGTACCGTTGCGTTCGCGTTGTTGCAGCAGGATAAAGAGTGCCTTGGGATGGCGTTGGGCCGCGGCGGCTTCCAGCCATGGAAGTGCCTGCTCCGGATGACCGTTTTGCAGCAGATGGTCGCCCAATACAAAAGCAGCTTCCGTATATCCCTGCTCTGCGGCCTGTTGCAGCAGGGGCAGGGCTTGGGCGGTATTGGATTGTTCCAAAAGGGCGGCGGCTTGCCGGTAGAGGATATCAGGAGCGGCGGTCATGGTTTGCGGGCGGATATAAAGTGGAAGACGGATGCTGCGGCATATGGGCGGCGATACCGGTTGAGGGCTTTGTAAAAATATTGCTCGGCATAGTTTTGTAGAGTGTATTGCCTTGCTGGCTTATCTTTAGGATGCTTGGCTTGTTATATTGTTTTGCCTGGGGGTACATCCATATTTTGTGCGTTACAAAAGGCTCAGGTTGAGTCGGTATGCGCTCATGACAGCTCGGTCATTATACTGTTTTTGTAATTTATTGTTAATGATAAATGCAGGGTTTTGTGTTTTATTTACATGGCAGTAGCTAAGATATTGATTGCTTCAGGCCGTCTGAAAAACATTTCAGACGGCCTGAGCTTTTCTTTCGCTAAGTCAGGTTGTTGGAGAGGAAGAGTCGGAGGTTTTTTTGTTGGGGAAAAACACCTGACTATAGAAGTTGCCGTTAATTTGGGTCACGTTGAGGTGGTACATTCGGTAGGCATGGAACAGCTCTTTGTCAGGCGGTGTCGGATGATTCCAAAATTCTGCCAAGGTATTTTGGTCAGTAATGCCGGGAATATCATAATAGGCACGACCGAGCACTTTGACAGGCATATTGTGAATCAGTCCGGACAGCCCGCTGGTGCTGTTGATGGTGACCATGCCGAGGCCGTGGCGCAGGAAAACGGGCAGGGGGACATCATGGACATAAATCACACGGCCTTTGAGTTCGGGGTGTTCTTTGATAAAGCGTTTAATGTCGCGCCAGTAGTCGATAAAGCCGCGGTCCATCGGATGATGCTTGATGATGATGTTGGTATCAGCAGGCGCGTGTTCGGCAAATGAACTCAAAACATGGAGCAGGAAGCTGCGGACGCTGGGAAAGTCGCAATGGATACGGACTTGGCTGTCGTTAAATACCTGCAGGGGAACAATAAAAAACTTGCCGTATTTGCCTGCTTCCACACGTTTGGCGATTTGGATGTCTTCAATATAGTAGTTTAAACGCTTGAGGATGGAGAGCGACCATAGTTTGAGGTAATGGCCGGCATTGGGCGCGCGGTGGTGGATGTAGTCGGGGTATTTGCGTGGATTGCGGAACAACTCGATATAGTAACGGATGGCGTTTTTTGCCATGGGCGTAAACCCGCCGCGTACCGGCGTTGGCGCTTTATATTCTTGCTGGGCAAGCTTAGGGAATTGTTCAAGAAAAAAGTCGGCACGGCGCGGCAACGGGGAAAATGCGTTGACGCCGTCTTTTTCTAATGTGATGTAGTAGGGGCGGAAATAGCCTTCTTCAAACGCCCAGAAACTCGCTTGGTTTTCGTTTGCAATACGTTTTGCAATGACGTGATAAGGACGTGTGTCGCCAAAGCAGACAACGGCCTGGATGTGATGCTGAACGATATATTCTTGCAAAAATTCAGGAAAGGCATCGTAGTCGTCGTTAAAAACAATGGTATGAGCTTGAGTGGGCGGATAAAAATAGTCGTCGCCTGCATTAAAGTTGAATTTATGTACAGTTTTACCGTTTTCAGTCAGCCAGTTGGCAAGGCGCAGAAAAAAATCGCCGACAGGGCCTTGAAGCAGCAGGATATTTTCTGCGCTTTCAAGCAGGTTTTGCAGGTTGTTTTGGAGGACGGGCTGTTTCATGTCGCAATGTGGTTTTGTTTTTTATGTAATAGTTTTAGGTTGAACTTTCAAGCATACGCCAAGAGAATTAACGATGCAAAGGCAATGATGCCTCAATAGAGGCAAGTTTATGACGCATTGTTAATTTAGATGGTATTTATTTGAAAGATCGATATAGTTGTTTGATTTTACCTAATTTTTTAGCAAAGTACCCGCGATGTAATCCGTTGTTGTTTTTTTGCATATTTTTTTGACGTATCAGGATTTGGGCTGCGGTTTCCGCATTGATGGCCTGATGGGTTTCGGGGTGGATGTAGTCGGGATAGTGGATGAGTGTGCCGGCAATCAGCTGCCAAAGTTCAAGCCTGCGGCTGCGGCGCGGGATGGGCAGCAGATCTTGGGTAAGCCCCCAACCTGCGTAAAAAGGCAGGCCGTAGCAGCTGACTTTTTTGCCGCGCAACAAGGCTTCAAAACCGGTCAGCGAAGTCATGGTGTGAACTTCGTCCGCGTATTGGAGACAGGTCAGGATATCGGCTTGCTCGGCGGTTTGGTCGGCATATCGTGCCGCATCTTCAGGGGAGATATTGCCGACGCGGTTACCGCTGACTACATCGGGATGCGGTTTGTAGATGATATAGGCATCGGGATTACGTTCGCGTACGGTACGGAGTAGATCCAGATTGCGATAGATTTGGGGCGAACCATAGCGGATAGACGCATCATCTTCAACTTGGCCGGGAACGAGGATCACGGTTTTGTCGGTTGACGGGACGGTGAAGTCTGAGCTGCCGACGTTGTATTTGCTGATGTGGTTTTCTGTCAGCATTTTTTGCAGCTTCAAGGCCGTCTGAAAGTCTTGATCGTCGAAGTTTTGGTTTTGCAGGATGTGTTCGAGACGGGACGGGGTTTCTGCATTGAAATAAATGCCCATATCGTCGGTAACGAGCGACAGCGGCGGTACTAAATTAGAACCGAGTCCGACCGAGCGGATAAAGCCGTCTTCCATGCGCAGCAGGGGGATGTGGTGTTGTTCGGCAAAGCGGACGATGGCCTCTTTGCCGTTGCCCCAAGCAAGGATGCGTGCATCATCGGACAGTTTGACCCCGGCCAGTTTTTTTGTGGAGGAGATAAATTTCAGACGGCATGAGGGTACGTTAAAGAACGGTTTGGCAACCGCGCGTTTCCACAAAGACATGCCGACGCAATACAACTCGCCACGCAATTTGTTGTTTTTGCGTTTGACCATCGCCAGATAGTCGATGACATCAAAGAGGCTGCCTGCTTCGCCGGTATTGGGGTTGAGGTAGCGGCTGTATTGCAGATAGGCTGCGGCGAAGAGCTGCAGCAAGTTGCGGGGGGCGCGGCGTTGGGTTTGAACAAGGCTGTCGATTTTTGGGTGGCGGTCGTCGCTCACGCCCCATCCGGCATACCACGGCAGGCCGAAGGTGGTCAGCGGTTTGCCGCACAAAAGCGCCTCAAAACCCATTTGTGAGGTAACGCAATAAACTTTATCGACGTTTTGCAACAAAGAAATCGGATTGATGTCTTCTGCCAAAAGGTGGACGCGGTGTTGCTGCGCCAGCAGGGTCAGATAGCCTTGTTTTTTGCCGCACAAAACATCGGGATGGGTTTTTACCCAAATATCGGCTTGCGGGTTTTCATTTAAGGCCGTCTGAAACATCAGTTCAAACGTAGAGGCATCTGCGCCGCCATATTGAATGGCCATATCGCCGAATGTTTGGTCGATGATGAGGATGGTTTCAGGTTTGGATGGGGAACGTAAAGGATGATCGTCTGAAAGTTCGGGCGCGTGGTTGTATTTGGACAAGTGGTGTTGCAGGATGAAATTCATCGCCTGTTGCGCCTGAGCCAAGGTTTCAGACGGCATGGTATCGGCGGCAAGAATCAGTTGTTCCAAACGCGAAGGACGGGTGGTGTCGTAGTAGATGCCGATGTCGTCATAGACGATAGAGTAGGGCGGATAACCGGAGACGCCTAGTCCGAGCGATCGTAAAAAGCCGTCTTCCAAAGCAATAAAGGGAAGCTGGTGTTCGGCAGCAAACGCACGCGCTTTGTGTGTCGTCGGGCGCAAACCCCAGCCGACAACAGCCTCTGCTCCTTTTCCATCTTTGCAGATATGAAACTCGGGCAATAGGGTGGAGAGATGGGGGATTTTGCGGATGCCGCGAGAGGGGATGTAGGCGTTTTTCACAATGCGTTTTCGTCGATTATTGTTATTAATGGATTGTAGGCCGTCTGAAAAGAGGAGCATTCTTTCAGACGGCCTGAATTATTTTTAAAACTTTTTAAAACGTTACGGCTTCGGCCAATACTTTGCCGGCCAAGTCTTTAGGCGACAGGTTCGGCTCGCCTTGCAACGGCCAGTCGATGCCGACGGTCGGATCATTCCAAATTAGCGAGTGTTCGGCTTTTGGGTTGTAATAGTCTGTGCATTTATAGACGAACTCGGCTTCATCGCTCAGTACATAGAAGCCGTGAGCGAAACCTTCGGGTACCCATAGTTGGCGTTTGTTTTCTGCGGACAGAATTTCGCCTACCCATTTGCCGAAAGTGGGGGAGTCTTTACGCATATCGACGGCCACGTCGAATACTTCGCCGACAACCACGCGCACGAGTTTGCCTTGTGTGTTTTCAGTTTGATAGTGCAGGCCGCGCAATACACCTTTGCCGGATTTGGAGTGGTTTTCCTGCACGAAGGTGCGGTCGCAGACTTGGGTTTTGAACCACTCGTCGCGGAAGGTTTCCATAAAAAAGCCGCGCGCGTCGCCGAAGACTTGGGGCTCAAGCAGTTTTACGTCAGGAATGGCGGTATCAATGATGTTCATCGTTTATCTTTCATCTAAAGGCCGTCTGAAAAGTTTCAGACGGCCTCAAACATTATTTTTTCAACAGGCGCAGCAAATATTGGCCGTATTGGTTTTTCGCCATTGGGTGCGCCAGCTCTTCTAGTTTTTCATCGGAAAGCCAACCGTTGCGCCAAGCGATTTCTTCCAGGCAGGCGATTTGCAGGTCTTGGATGTTTTGCACGGTTTGCACAAATGAAGCGGCTTCGTGCAGGCTCTCGTGAGTGCCGGTGTCCAGCCATGCAAAACCGCGTCCCAAAAGTTGCACCGACAATGAACCGTCTTCCAAATACATTTGGTTGAGGTCGGAAATTTCCAATTCGCCGCGGGCGGACGGTTTGATTTGTTTGGCGAACTCGACGACGCGTTGGTCGTAGAAGTACAAGCCGGTTACCGCCCAATCGGATTTGGGTTGTTGCGGTTTCTCTTCGATAGACAGGGCGTTGAAATTTTCGTCAAATTCGACTACGCCGAAACGTTCGGGGTCTTTGACCTGATAACCGAATACGGTGGCGCCGTGTTTTTTAGAAGCAGCCTGTTTCAGGGTTTGGGTGAACGACTGACCGTAGAAAATATTGTCGCCCAAGACCAAGCAGACATTGTCGTTGCCGATAAATTCTTCGCCGATGATAAATGCCTGTGCCAAGCCGTCCGGACTGGGTTGCACGGCATAGCTGATGGAAATGCCGAAATCGCTGCCGTCGCCGAGCAGGCGTTTGAAAGAGGCGTTGTCTTCGGGCGTGGTAATTACCAAAATATCGCGGATTCCTGCCAGCATCAATACGGACAGGGGATAGTAAATCATGGGCTTGTTGTACACGGGCAGCAGTTGTTTGGATACGCCGCGTGTGATGGGGTAGAGGCGTGTGCCGCTGCCGCCAGCAAGGATGATGCCTTTCATGGGTTTTCTCCTGAGTAGTGTGTGTTTGCGTGATTTTCAGACGGCCTAATATGGGAACAGGCCGTCTGAAAACTTATTTACCGGTGCCTAAACGTTCCAAACGGTAGCTGCCGTTCAATACGTTTTGCCACCAGGTTTTGTTGTCCAAATACCATTGCACTGTTTTGCGGATGCCGGATTCAAACGTTTCCTGCGGTTTCCAGCCCAGCTCCCTGCCGATTTTGGCAGCGTCGATGGCGTAGCGCACGTCATGGCCGGGACGGTCTTGCACGAAGGTAATCAAGTCTTCGTAACGCGCCACGCCTGCCGGTTTTTCAGGAACAAGCTCTTCCAGCAGGGTACAGATGGTTTTGACGACTTCAATATTGGCTTTTTCATTGTGGCCGCCGATATTGTAGGTTTCGCCGACAACACCTTCGGTAACAACCTGATACAGCGCGCGCGCGTGGTCTTCGACAAACAGCCAGTCGCGGATTTGCATACCGTCGCCGTAAACGGGCAGCGGTTTGCCGTCGAGCGCGTTCAGAATCATCAGCGGAATGAGTTTTTCCGGGAAATGGTAAGGGCCGTAGTTGTTGGAGCAGTTGGTTACAATGGTCGGCAAACCGTAAGTACGCAACCATGCGCGGACAAGGTGGTCGCTGGACGCTTTAGAGGCAGAGTAGGGGCTGGACGGCGCGTATGGCGTGGTTTCGGTAAACAAATCGTCTGTGCCGTGCAAATCGCCATAGACTTCATCGGTGGAAATATGGTGGAAACGGAAGGCTTCGCGTTTTTCAGACGGCATTTGTTGCCAGTAGGCGCGGGCCGCTTCAAGCAGATTGAATGTACCGACGATATTGGTTTGGATAAATTCGCCTGCCGAATCGATAGAGCGGTCGACATGGCTTTCCGCAGCCAAGTGCATCACGGCATCAGGCTGGTGTTGTGCAAATACGCGGTCGAGTTCGGCGCGGTCGCAAATATCCACTTGCTCAAAAGCATAGCGAGGATTATTGGCCACCTCGGTCAGAGATTCCAAATTGCCGGCATAAGTCAGCTTATCGACATTGACGACAGAGTCTTGGGTGTTTTGGATAATATGACGGACAACGGCAGAACCGATAAAGCCCGCACCGCCGGTAACAAGGATTTTTTTCATAAGTTTCAGAGGATAGTCAAAATAATATAAACGGATTATAGCAGACAGAAAGTGTGTTTTTCAGATAAAGAGGCCGTCTGAAAACATCTCTTTCAGACGGCCTGTATCAGGTCAACTTAATCGTCGTAGCCATTTGGGTTGTTGCTGACCCAACGCCATGAGTCTTCCATCATCTGCGCCAAATCGCGTTTGGTTTCCCAACCGGTTTGCGCTTTGGTGTAGGCAGGGTCGGCATAGAAACAGGCCAAATCGCCATCGCGACGCGGTTTGATTTGGAACGGAATGGTCAAGCCGGAGGCCGCTTCAAAGGCGCGGATGATTTCCAATACCGAATAAGCACGTCCCGAACCCAAATTAAACAGGTGTACGCCCGAAACATCACTTTTTGCCTGCATCGCCGCCACATGGCCTTCCGCCAAATCCATCACATGGATATAGTCGCGCATGCCCGTACCGTCGGGAGTAGGGTAGTCGTCGCCGAAAACCGACAATTGCGGCAGCTTGCCTGAAGCCACTTGGCAGATATAAGGCAGCAGATTGTTTGGGATACCGTTTGGCTGCTCGCCGATCAAACCGCTTTCATGCGCACCGATAGGGTTGAAATAGCGCAACAAAATCACGCTCCAACGCGGATCGGCCTTTTGGATATCCGTCAAAATGCGCTCCACCATAGACTTAGACGTGCCGTAAGGGCTGGTCGTATCCCCCGGTTGCATATCTTCCGTATAAGGCACTTTGCCCGGATCGCCGTAAACCGTAGCCGATGAGCTGAACACAATCTTAAATACGCCGGCACGCGCCATTTCTTCAGCCAAAACCAAGCTGCCCGACACATTGTTGTCATAATATTTCATTGGTTCGGCCACGCTTTCGCCGACTGCCTTCAAGCCGGCAAAATGAATGACGGCATCAATATCGTGTTCTGCAAAGATTTGACGCAACACTTCACGATCACGAATATCCCCTTGGTAAAAAGGCACAGACTTGCCGGTAATCTTTTCCAAGCGCGGGAGGATGTTGGCAGATGAATTGCACAAATTGTCCAAAATCACAGCATTAAAGCCTGATTTCAGCAGGGAAACAACGGTATGGGAGCCGATGAAGCCGGTACCGCCGGTAATAAGAATAGTCATTGGTTTTCCTTAATTAAAATTGTGTTTGGAAGTCGTGAAACCGGTTGGCTGAAAATACAAACGCTTTCAGATGACCTGATGTAAATGTTGTCAAAGAGGGATTGCTTTATTTGGATATTGTATATTTAGTTACCTGAAAAGTAAAAAAATATGGGATAATCACAGTGTTATGCACAGGGTGCAAAGCGTTATCATTTCAATTTTAATAAAAGGATCTTACCATGTCAGTATCTAACGAAGTTTTGGCGTTGATTTCACAAGTTGCACAAAAACAAGTGTCAGCAAATGAAGAATTGTTGTCTACAGGACTTATTGATTCCGTGAGCGCAATGGATTTGGTTATGGCCATCAAACAAAAATTTGATGTTGATTTGCCGTTTGAGCAACTGGTTGATATTTTGGCAAATTCAGCCAATATTATTCAATATGTTGAAAATAATTACAAAGGCTAAATCATGAAACAATTAAATGAATTCCAAAATCTTGATGATTTTTTGGAATACCGTTTCAACCAAACTTCGGGAAAAGCGTTAGTTAATGATACTCAGGAATGTTCTTGGGAAGAGTTGCGCGTAAAAATAGCCACATTTATCGAGGCTTACAAAAGCATAGCAGATATTACCAAAAACATTCCTTTGGTGTTGCACGGCCATAAAGAAATTGATTTTGCAGTGGCAATTTATGCCTGCTTATTAAACAAAATCCCTTTTATTCCGGTGGATAGTATTTATCCTGAAAGCCGTCTGAACAATATCTGCCAACTGTCGAAAGCACGCTTTGTGTACCGTTCGGCAACGCAAACTTTTGAAAAGCAGACTGATGAAGAAGTAGAGTTGGCTGAAAAAGATTTGGCTTACATCATGTTTACTTCAGGAACAACCGGCGCACCTAAGGGTGTGCAAATCGGTCGTGAAGCCGTGTTTAACCTGATGAAATGGATGAAAGAGCAGCTTAATTTAGCCGCACCTAATGTGTTTATGAATCAGGCTCCGTTTGCGTTTGATTTGTCAATGTACGAAATCTTTGGCAACTTGGCTTACGGCGGTTGCATTGTTATGAACAGTCGTGATGCTATTTCTAATCCTGCCACCTGGATTGATTTTTTGGCCAAACAACAAATTACTACTTGGGTTTCCACGCCTTCTTTTGCCATGCAGCAGCTGCTTAACCCTAAATGCAGTCAGGCTACTTTACCGAGTTTAAAAGAATTTTTGTTCTGTGGCGAAAAACTTGGCAAACCAGTAGTAAATATGATTTTTCAAAAATTTCCCGGTGTCCGTGTTATCAATACCTATGGTCCGACTGAGGCTACTGTAGCAACAACTTACGTTGATATTACACCTGATATGCTGGCGGCAGAAGAAGAGTTGCCTGTAGGCGTTGCCGTGCTTAATTCCAAATTAGAGATTGTTGACGAAGAGATTTGGATTAGTGGCAACCATGTGATGCGTGGCTATCTGAACAACGAAACTGAAAATGCTAAACGCTTGGTAGTACACAGTGCAGATAACCGTACTTATAAAACAGGTGACTACGGTTTTGAAAAAAATGGATTGTTCTACGTACAAGGCCGTAAAGACGAGCAGATTAAGCTCAATGGCTACCGTATCGAACTTTCAGAAATTGAAGAAAAAATCCTTAACCTTAAGGAATTTGCCTTTGATAATGTGGCAGTAGTGGCTTTGAAACGCAACACAGGTGCAGTATTGCGTTTGGTGTGTTTCTATACAGCCAAGCAAAGTGCAGATACTCAGGCGATCAAAGACGCATTAGTACAAAATTTACCGTCTTACATGATGCCGTCTGAATTTATTCACATTGATGAAATTCCAGTCAGCACCAACCACAAAACCGACAAAAAAGCATTGTTGGAAAAATATCAGCAGGGTTTATAAAATGGATTTATATCAAATTCAGCAAAACATCTTACGAAAAGCCAAGATTGATCCTCAAAAGGTTAACGCTTGGATTTATAACAATCAAAGTATAGTGTTTGATTTTCTGTTGAACGACTATTTTGTCAGCGTCAGTTATACGGCAGTAGGACAAACCTTTAACTTTATTGAGCGTAATAAGAGCAAAATTTCTAAGATTTCCGGCTTCCATAAATTTCTGAAATATATTTCAGAAATTTATGGAAGTTACCCACAATCGGTTAATCAAGAAAAGACAGTATTGTCTTTTAAATTTGCTGAAGCCGATTGGGCAAAAATCGAGGATAAATTTAGTGAGATTTTAGAAGTTACTTCCATTTATCTTGGCAGCGAATTATGCTACATCCTGAATGTTGAAAAAAATAAAGGCATTAATTTAGCCGAGTATTTGGATAAGCCGGAAGTTGAATATATTGGTGTTAAAGGCGACAGTAATGAGTTTTTCCTAAGCTATGCTCGGAATCATGGACTAAGTGATTATGTTTATGAGCTAAATAATAGAGGCTTTTTAGCTGTTGAACACAAAATGGGCGTAAGTGTGTTCCGTCGTGTGAACAAGCACAGTTATAAAGATCTTTTGGCTTATTTCCCAGACTCTTTCCATGAGTTGGAAAATGTTATTTATACTGTTGAAGCACCGAAAGTATTGAGTGCCAACAAGAAAAACCTATTGGTGTTGTTCTCTTATACCAATAAGAGCAATGAGAATATGGTTGACCGTTATTATAGCCACCCATTTCCATTTATCAGCAACAGCATTATGCCAAATACTTATATCATCCGTATGGCTGATGTATCAGACGCGTTTGGCAGTCACGGGTTGAATACAAAGTTTGATGAAAATATCGAAGACAATATCCAGCGTTTCATTAAGAGCCTGATGAATATTTATGGCGTAGATAAGAAAAACGTAGTCATTTGCGGTGCATCATCAGGCGGTACAGGAGCGGTATATCACGGCTTAATTGGTGGGTACAAAACCTTTGCAATCGACCCATTTTTGGGCAACCATAAATACTATGGCGGCAAAGATCCATTGTATCTGCACTCTATCCGTACGCCGATTTTGGAGACTTTCAAAAAGCTACCAGATGTAATTGATCATAACCTTGAAAATCAAGTGGTCATTTCATCGGCTAAAGTATCAGAGTTTTATCCGGATATTAAAGAGCTGAAAGAAGCATTGCCTACAGTTGTATTATGCGAGTTTGACTTTGAAAAAATTCAAAAGCACATAGATTTTTCAGGTAACACAGTATTCTTGTCCAATACCATTATCAATAATTTGCTGTTGGACATCCATATCACTGATTCGGACATTAATCTGAACTAAATGTGAAGTAAATAGACAGTAAGTTTAAAATTTACTGTCTATTTTTTTAATATTTGAACCATATTTATCATGTTTGGGGAATGTAATGGTAGATAAAACGACTGAAGAATTTCAGCAAGAAATTCTTAAAAATATCAAATTAAAAAATACGTCTGTTGATATTTATTATCAGCAGAATGTGTACTGCAATTTCAAATCTGACCGTGAAACACCATTTTCTGTCAGCTTAAATTTAGATTGGCAGAAGATTTTCCTGTTTTATCGTAATAAAAGTGAGATAGATAATATCGGAGAAATGTTTCCAAACTTCAGCTTATCTAAGCAGGATGGGGATAATGTATATATTTATGATGTCAGTACTTTGGATTTTGCCCAAACCTGTGCGGTCTTTATCAAATTGGCCGAGCGTGCGGAACAATATTTTTCTGAACGGCCAGTAGTTAACAGCCGTAAAAAAGAAGTGATGTCAGGCAATTATATTGATACTTCCGGAAATAAAATTACTGCACCTGATAATCTGCGAAACTGTCATTTCCAATTTCTAGGAGGAGGTGGGAATGAAGTTGTTATCCACCCTAATGCAAACTTGCGTAATGTGTTTTTGGAATTTTTAGGCAAGGACAGCAAAGTCTATATTGGCGAGAATGTTTCTATGCAAGGCCAATGGTGTTTGGGAGTAGGCTGTACGATTAACATCGGCAGTAAAACTACCAGTACCAATCCGGTTTATATTACTGTTGCCGAACATACAACCTTGTCCATTGGTGAAGATTGTATGTTTGCCACTAATAATCAAATCCGTACTGATGATGCACACCCGATTTATGATGTTCATACTGGAAAACGTTTAAATGTTTCTAAAGACGTTACCATTGGAGACAGAGTGTGGGTAGCCTATGGCGCAACAATTTGGGGTGGTACAAAGATTGGTAGCGGTAGTATTGTTGGTGCATTTTCGGTAGTGAAAAAACATTTTCCTAATAACTGTGTTATTGCAGGCGTGCCGGCTAAAGTCATACGCAAAGATGTATTTTGGGAACGCAATAATGTTTTATACACAGATATAGATGAAGGTAAGGATTTGGCAGAAATGAATCATGTTACCTATATCAATTCAACAGTAGAACTTGATTAGTGCATCTAATAGTAAAGGCCGTCTGAAAACATAAAAGTTTTCAGACGGCCTTTTTTAAGATAAGACAGAGATTACTCTAAACAAGCCAATTGTTTTTTCAGACACTCAGCCTGTAATGCCTTGTCACCTTTAGCTTCGGCTATTTCAGCTGCCAGTTTCCAATATGCTGCTGTGTCTTGTAGAGAGAGGCTGTCAAAATAACGTTGTGCTGCCTGATGGTTTTTCAGACGGCATAAAGCAGTTGTATAAAGATACATCGTTTCCGGTGAGGTTTGTGCAAAATCAGTCAATATTTTGGTGACAGATTCCCAATCTTGGTTTTGGGCAAGTTTTTCAGCTTCATACAAGGCCAAAGACGGATTCTCAGGATATTTTTGGCGCAGTTGAGCCAATAGATATCCTTCGCCGTCAGTGTTGCCGGTGGCGTACATTTTTTTCAGATAATCGACTGTTAAATCTTCAGGAATTAAGAGCAGATTTTCTTCAAAGGCACGGTTAAGCTGGGTAAATAGTTTTTCAGAATCACCGCGTAATTTTGCCAGTCTTGCAATGGCGATACGGCAACTTGGATCATTTTGAGTATGGTTTTCAAAAGAAACCAAATACTGATGCGCGCCTTGTAAGTTACCAAGTTTCATGCAGAGGTAAGAAGCCAATAGCTCGGGTTTGAGATAACCTTTTGTGCGATCATCCAAGCTATCAATATACGTTTTCAGTAAAGCTAATGCTACAAAATAATTCTGCTCCGATAGCTTTTGTGCTACGGCTAACAAAGGTTGATATGAGTCGGGTAAGTCTGTACCTATCCGGGCAAACAGTTTTTCAGACGGCCTTTTTGCTTGGTGAAACGAGGCTGCAAGTAACGCGACAAGTAAATCATTTTGCGTTCCTATATGCTCGTTTTCAGCAAAAAATTCCGCCCCTTTAACAGCATTACCTATATATAAGTCCATTTTCGCATGCCAGTAATCAGCGGTATCGGGATAATCGGGTAACAGGTTTTGCAAAGTATCAAACTGTTTGCTCTCAAATAAAGCGTTCAGATAACGATGGCGATAATCAGCTGTTTCTTCCGCATTCAGACGGCCTGTATCAAGCAGAGTTTGGATACGGCTTGCAGCCAAGTCCCATACCTGATGATTTTCTGCTTGCTCAATCATATTGATTAAAATCGGCAGATTGTCAGCGGTTTCGGCATGGTCAAGAGCAGTAATAGCTTGATACACACGTTCGCAGTTGCCACCTTCCTGGAAGGGGAAAGTATCGCGGATGCGAGCAAGATATTCGGGTTTAGCATGTCCTGATTTTAAAATGTTTTCTAATTCAGTCAGCGTTTCATGCTGATTGATGGTAATAGGGCCAAATCCATCAGTTTCGTAAGAGAAATAGCCTTTTTGATAGGTGTGTGTACCAGAGAAAAAGGCTTCTTTATCAAATTGATAGTAAATAATTGCCTTATTCAGATAGGCCATGTCAAATGCTACTGATGAGTAGTCAGTAATCAATACGGCGCAACGTCCGAAAAGATTTTGAATACTTTCAGTTTCACGCAGTCCACTCCAGATTTTTATATAGGTAGGGACATTCATTACTTCCAAATAGGGCTCGATATTTGGGTGTGGTGCAAAAATTACTTCGTAGCCGTAGGTTTCTGCCATTTCTTTCAGGCGCTGGTCGTGAAGCAGAGCCTGCCAGTAACGGGCATAGTCAGTTTCCATAAAAGCACTGTTGAGCGTACGAGTATTGCTACCTGTACCGATATTTTGACCGACAATGTTATTGCGCCAAGTTGGCATAATCAGGATCTTGCGACTGTCGGGCTTATTTTTTGATAGTAAGGAGTCGTAGCGTGGAAATCCAGTTAGTGCTACTTCTTTTTCGGTCAGTTTGTAGGTATTGAAATCAGCCTTAATTGAGCGGCTTTCTGGCTCAGTAGTGGTAATGAAACAGTGTAGGTTTTGTTTGCTATTTGTCCATGCAGAAAGATTGTCTTTGGTTACTCCGTGCTGAAGAAAGACAAATTTTTTGCTGTGTTCGTATAAATCCCCAAAATAATTGTTGATGTGTTTTTCCAAATGACTGGAAATGATTTTTTCAGCTTTACGCAAACGTTGTTCATATTCACTACCGCCGAATTCTACAAGTTTGAAGCCCTCCTGTTCGAGACGGTTCCAGTCTGGGGCAGTTCTGTTAAGTACGAAATAGCAAGTTTGCTCTGGGTGGTTCTGCATCATATAACGATAAAAATGCTCGGCGTTGTCGTCAGCTTTAGTTTCCCTATCCATTAAGAGCCAACTGCCGTCTGAAAGGTATTTTTCAGACGGCGTAAATAAACCGATAAGTTCATTTAATGCAATGCCGTGCATAAAGGTTTTACCTTTAATCGAAATCCGCATTGCTTTTTTGTTTAGTAGGATATTAATTTTGGCGTTGTCTGCAACATCACCATAGGGAACCCACAAACGTTTTTCGTAAACAAATAATTGTTCATTTAGCTTATTGACCACGCTTTTTGCATAGACAGGAATAAGCTCATGCCCATCGGCCTGTACAGAATATGGCTGGTCAAAATAGGTAAAATAGCTGATAAGGAACTGTTTGCGTTCACGATCAATATTTTCAATATAGGCGATTTGGAATGGTGGCTCGCTCTGTTTGAACATTCCAAGCATACCAACCTTATGGAATAGCCATACTCCTGCTAAGCCAAATTCCATAATATTTTTTTGATCAATATAATTAAAAACCTGCTGCATTAGATCATAAAAATGTGATTTTTGTTTAGTATCCAACAAATCTAGACGTTCAGGTCTATTAAGTAATTGTTGAATATACCAAGCCATATCATATAATGCGGTTTTTTGTATTGAGGAGGGTACATGCCCTAAGCGGTTTTTATAGTTTTGAAGCATAGGCAAGAAGCCATACTCAAAAACATTAGAAAACTTTTCTACTTTTTGCCAAGAAGTATCTAAAGTGGATGTGCCGCTTTCACGTTTGCGATAGAAATAGACGGCATCTCTGTCAAACACAGCTTTTGCGTCCTGCAAATCTAATAAATAGTCTGCAATAAATTTGCCATCTTCAAAGTTTGGCTTAACATTGTGGTCAAACACCAAATTCTGTTTTTTAATATGGCTGACTCTGAAAAAGGTGGAGGCAGCAGACATATTGATAAATTTATCGAGCTTGGCAACATCAATAACGTGGGTTTTATCAAAACGGAATCTTAGAGGATGACTATCTTTAATGATATTTTGATTTTCAAAGAAAAACTTCATATTAGTAGCTACAGTTACTGCCGACGGATGTTGGCTAATTTGCGTATCTACTGATTTGAAGTAGTCAGGGTGAAGATAATCGTCAGGGTCAGTAAATACTACCCATTCAGTTTGTGTATGTTGCAAACCCAGATTGCGTGCTGAGGCCTGACCGCCATTTTCTTTGTAAAAATAATGAATATTTTTTGGAAACTTGGCTTGCCATCGTTTGATGATTTCTGCCGAATGGTCGGTTGACCCATCATCTACTAGAATGATTTGAATGTGTTTTTTGAAATTCAAGCTTTGTTTGACGATACTGTCAAAGTATTCATCAAGGTATTTTTCGACGTTATAAACGGCTGAAACGATTGTAAATTGATTATTACCTTCGTATTTTAAGGGAAGGTATTTTTTGAGTTTCATTACGCGTTTGGCGTACATGTCGCGGAAAAAGAGTTTAGGGTCTCGTAAGAGCTTCCGAAATTTTTTATTGTTCATTTTTTTGACCTTTTATTTTTATTTGGTTTTGAAGTAATTTTCCAGCATTTGAATTAGTTTGTCCTGGTAGTTTTCAATCTGTTGCTGGCTGTGAAAATCGTTGGCACAAAAAGAGTGTGGCTGCCGCCCATTTTTTTTATTTTCTAAGAGCTTGATATATTGGGCAGGCGCTTTGTTGGAACGGATATTAAAATAATAACATATTTCATTACCTACTGTAGATTTCCTGTTTAAAAACATCAGCCAAGGTACGAGGAAGGTGGCAAGATTCAGATCGTGGTTGGAACGGAAACGGTTGGATAAAAAGGCTTCAATCTCAGTACGGTAGTGCTGCCAAGCAAATTGAAAGCTGCTTTTATTCAGTGGGATATAGGTGTGTACTAACGGACGGTCGATGCGGCAGTCGTAGTGCTGTTGTAATAGTGCGATACAGTTTTTTGAGGCGGAAAGAGTGGGTGTATCGGTTCCTCTTTCGGACATTTGTTTTAGGCTTTTGTCTGCAATAAATAGTGAAGCAATGCCGTTGGCGTGAAAAAAATGTTCCTTCGGTAATGGTCGGGCAACAAATACATCATCGTTAAAATAGATGAAGTGTTCATTTAGATTAGGAATGTTGTGCAGGTGTGCTTCGATTACATGCGAATTGAAGGTGGGCAGGTATTGCGGGGCAATGATTTGACGGTGATCTATTATGCTGACGTTGGGATAGTCGGCAGGATTGAGCCAGTCGGGGCGTTGGTTGTCGGTAATGATGTAGATATGGTTGACCCACGGCAGGAAGGTACGCACGCTGTGAAGTGAATAGTAAAGTTCGTTGTGGTTACTGAAACGGGCTTCGTCATTATTGTGAAGTGCGTTTTGTTCGGCAGTAGGGCTATGTTGGCGGCGGCGTTGTTGCCATTGGGGATCTTGGTTATTTACCCATGTGAAAACGACATCAACTTTAATAGGGGGAAGGTTGATACTATTTTCAAGTTCGGCTAAATACAGGGTGTTGTCGATAATGACCGGTTCGTCCGACTCTGTTGTACGCTGTTCGGCGTTGCGGACAGGGTATCTTTTGTTGAGATAGTCGCGGAAGAATACACCTGGTTGTCGAATCAGTTTTTTAAGTTTTCTCATGACGGTATTCGCTGTAATGTGATGTTTTTGATACTTATGTCAGGTTTCAGACGGCCTAATATTTCATCAGGTGTTATAATGGCTGTGCGTAATTAAAAGTATAGTGAGATTTAATCAATGTTGAAAGCAGAATGTCTTACCCGCAGGGGCATGTTATTGTTGTGCGTCAGTCTGTTGGCTGCATGCTCTTCTCTTCCTACTTCCGGCCCAAGTACACGAAATGTTGTTGCTTTGGGGCAACAGCAGGCTACAGCCGAAGTACCGGAGGTGGAATTGATTGATGTGAATGGTGCGGTAGCTCAGTCGCTATATCAAGCGCAAGTTAATCAGTCATTTGCTCAGTTGGGCGATGGTACGTCATTAATAGGGGCTATTAATATAGGTGATGTGCTGGACATTACGATTTGGGAAGCTCCTCCGGCTGTGTTGTTCGGTGGGGCTTTGTCGTCTACCGGTTCGGGTAATGCGCAGCAAACGAAGCTGCCCGAACAGATGGTCAGCTCTTCAGGTACGATTTCTGTGCCGTTTATCGGCGATGTGTCTGTCCTCGGTAAAACACCGGTTCAGGTGCAAAACATTATTAAAGGCCGTCTGAAAAAAATGGCGAACCAGCCGCAGGTAATGGTGCGCATGGTGCAAAATAATGCGGCGAATGTATCGGTTATCCGTGCGGGTAACAGTGTGCGTATGCCTTTGACGGCTGCAGGCGAGCGCGTGTTGGATGCGGTGGCGGCCGTGGGCGGTTCGACTGCGAATGTACAGGATACGAACGTACAACTGACACGCGGCAATGTTGTCAGAACGATTGCATTAGAAGATTTGGTGGCGCATCCGCGTCAAAATATTTTGTTGCGCCGCGGTGATGTAGTCACAATGATTACTAATCCGAGCACGTTTACGTCTATGGGTGCGGTCGGTCATACGCAGCAGATTGGTTTCTCTGTGAAGGGCTTGTCTTTGGCTGAGGCTGTGGGACGTATGGGCGGCTTGCAGGATTATAGTGCAGATGCGCGCGGTGTATTTGTATTCCGTTATGCGCCTTTATCCGAGCTGCCTCCTGAGAAACAATCTAAATGGGTTGAAAAGGGTTATGGCGATCGTGCGGAGATTCCTGTGGTCTACCGTTTGAACCTGGCAGATGCGAATTCTATGTTTTGGATGCAGCGTTTCCCTGTGAAGGATAAGGACGTGGTGTACGTATCGAATGCGCCGATGGCCGAAGTACGCAAGTTCTTGTCATTTGTGTTCTCGCCTGTGGTTAGCGGTGCGAACAGTATTAATAATTTAGTGAACTAATGGGGAAAATAATGTCTGAGCAAGTTTCTGCAAATGTGGATGTGAAACCGGAACAACCGGCTCCCGAAAAGAAAAAGGCCAAAAAGTCTTGGTTGCGTAAGATTAATCCGTTGCTTTGGGTAACGGTTATCGTGCCGACTTTGTGTTCCGGTGTGTATTACGGAATATTTGCTTCCGATCAGTTCACATCCCAGTCCAGCTTTGTGGTGCGTTCTCCTAAGAGCCAATCGTCTTTGAACGGCTTGGGTGCCATTTTGCAGGGGTCTGGTTTCTCTCGTGCGCAAGACGATATTTATACCGTGCAGGAATATATGCAGTCGCGTTCAGCTTTGGACGCGTTGCGTAAGAAAATGCCCGTTCGTGATTTTTATGAAAAAGAAGGCGACATCTTCAGCCGTTTTAATGGTTTTGGCCTGCGTGGCGAGGATGAAGCGTTTTATCAATACTACCGCGATAAGGTATCCATCCATTTTGACTCTGTCTCAGGCATTTCCAATTTGAGCGTTACATCGTTCAATGCCGGTGAATCTCAAAAGATCAATGATGCTTTGCTCAAACAGGGTGAGGTATTGATCAACCAGCTGAACGAGCGTGCGCGTCAGGATACGATTCGTTATGCTCAGGAAGTGGTCAATTCGGCTGAAGAGAAAGTTAAAGAAGCTTCTGCCCAATTGACAAAATTCCGTGTGTCCAACGGTATTTTTGACTTGAAGGCGCAATCCGATGTGCAAATGGGTTTGGTATCCAAATTGCAGGACGAGTTGATTGTCATTCAAACCCAGCTTGACCAGGTAAAAGCCGTTACGCCTGAAAACCCGCAAATTCCAGGTTTGATTGCGCGCGAGAAAAGCTTGCGTAAAGAAATCTCGCAACAAATGAAAGCGATTTCCGGCGGAGGTGAGGGTTCGTTGTCCAATCAGGCGGCGGAATATCAACGCGTGTATTTGGAAAATGAATTGGCTGAGAAACAATTGGCTGCGGCGATGACTTCTTTGGAAAGTGCAAAAGCGGAAGCAGATCGTCAGCAATTGTATCTGGAAGTGATTTCCCAGCCGAACAAACCTGACTTGGCACATGAGCCAAACCGTTTGTACAACATCGTGGCAACGTTTGTCATCGGTTTGATTGTCTATGGCATTGCCGTGTTGCTGTCTGCAAGTATCCGTGAGCATAAAAACTGATGAAAGAGCTACATAAAACATCGTTTTTGGAGTCGCTGCTTATCCAAAAAAGGGTAATCGGCGCACTCTTAATGCGTGAAATTATTACTCGCTACGGTCGTAATAACATTGGTTTTTTGTGGTTGTTTGTCGAACCTTTGCTGCTGACTTTGGTTATGGTGTTGATGTGGAAATTTTTCCGCATGCACAACGTGTCAGCTTTGAATATCGTGGCATTCACGTTGACAGGCTATCCGATGATGATGATGTGGCGTAATGCTTCCAATCGTGCTATCGGTTCGATTTCGGCCAATACAAGCTTGCTGTATCACCGAAATGTACGCGTTTTGGATACCATTTTTGCGCGTATGTTGTTGGAGATTGCCGGTGCCACCATTGCGCAGGTCGTGATTATGTTCGCATTGGTCGTCATCGGTTGGATTGATGTACCGGCAGATATTTTCTATATGTTGTTGGCTTGGCTTTTGATGGCAATGTTTGCCGTTGGATTGGGGCTGGTCATTTGTTCGGTGGCGTTTCACTTTGAACCGTTTGGTAAGGTTTGGAGTACCATCAGTTTTGTGATGATGCCTTTATCCGGCGTGTTTTTCTTCGTACACAACCTGCCTCAGCAGTTACAACACTATGTGCTGATGATTCCGATGGTGCATGGTACAGAAATGTTCCGTGCCGGATATTTTGGCGACAGCGTCACGACTTACGAAAATCCTTGGTATATTTTGTTGTGTAACTTGGTTTTGCTGCTGCTTGGTTTGGCGATGGTGGCGAGATTCAGCAAAGGGGTTGAGCCGCAATGATTTCAGTTGAACACGTTTCCAAACGGTATCTGACCCGCCAAGGTTGGCGGACAGTCTTGCACGATATCAACTTCAAAATGGAGAAGGGCGAGAAAATCGGTATTCTCGGCCGTAACGGTGCAGGTAAATCGACGCTCATCCGTTTGATCAGTGGCGTTGAGCCGCCGACTACGGGCGAAATCAAGCGGACGATGAGTATTTCTTGGCCTTTGGCATTCTCAGGTGCGTTTCAAGGCAGTCTGACCGGTATGGATAATTTGCGTTTCATCTGCCGGATTTACAATGTCGATATCGATTATGTGAAGAACTTTACCGAAGAGTTTTCCGAGCTGGGTCAATATCTTTACGAGCCGGTCAAGCGTTATTCTTCAGGTATGAAGGCGCGTTTGGCATTTGCTTTGTCGTTGGCGGTAGAGTTTGACTGCTATCTGATTGACGAAGTGATTGCAGTTGGCGACTCGCGCTTTGCTGATAAATGTAAGTACGAGTTGTTTGAAAAGCGCAAAGACCGTTCCATCATCTTGGTGTCGCACAGCCACAGCGCCATGAAGCAATATTGCGATAATGCGATGGTGCTGGAAAAAGGACATATGTACCAGTTTGAAGATATGGACAAAGCCTACGAATATTATAATTCGCTGCCTTAAAGCGATTGTTTTTAAATCAGGCCGTCTGAAATTTCAGACGGCCTGTCCGTTGGAATTTTATTGATGAACATTACTCAAATCCTCTCTCAAGAACTCTCCGCCACTACCGCGCAAATCAATGCCACCGTCGAACTGCTAGATGACGGCGCAACCGTGCCGTTTATCGCCCGCTACCGCAAGGAAGCCACGGGCGGGCTGGACGATACGCAACTGCGCCAGCTTGCCGAGCGGCTGCAATACCTGCGCGAATTGGAAGAGCGCAAAGCCGTTGTTTTAAAAAGCATTGAAGAGCAAGGCAAACTTTCAGACGACCTCAAAGCGCAAATCGAAGCCGCCGACAACAAAACCGCGCTGGAAGACCTGTATCTGCCCTACAAACCCAAACGCCGCACCAAAGCGCAAATCGCGCGTGAACACGGTTTACAGCCGCTGGCGGACGTGTTGCTTGCCGAGCAGCCGCAGGACGTGGAGGCCGCCGCGCAAGGCTACCTGAACGAAAACGTTCCCGACACCAAAGCCGCGTTGGACGGCGCGCGTGCGATCCTGATGGAGCAGTTTGCCGAAGACGCGGAACTCATCGGTACGCTGCGTGACAAGCTGTGGAACGAAGCTGAAATCCACGCGCAAGTCGTTGAAGGCAAAGAAACCGAAGGCGAAAAATTCAGCGATTATTTCGACCATCGTGAGCCTATTCGCACCATGCCCAGCCACCGCGCGCTGGCTGTTTTGCGCGGCCGCAACGAAGGCATTTTGAACATCGCGCTCAAATACCAGCCCGACGACACGCCGATTACCCAGCAAAGCGAATACGAGCAAATCATTGCCCGCCGTTTCAAAGTTTCAGACGACCACAAATGGCTGCGTGATACCGTGCGCCTGACTTGGCGCGCGAAAATCTTTTTGTCGTTGGAACTTGAAGCCCTAAATCGTTTGAAAGAAGCCGCCGATACCGACGCGATTACCGTGTTCGCCCGCAATCTCAAAGACTTGTTGCTCGCCGCACCCGCCGGACGGCTGACCACTTTGGGTCTCGATCCGGGCTACCGCAACGGTGTGAAATGCGCCGTGGTGGACGACACGGGCAAGCTGCTGGATACCGTCATTGTCTATTTGCATCAAGAAAACAATATGTTGGCAACGTTGTCGCGCCTGATTAAACAATACGGTGTGAAGCTCATCGCCATCGGCAACGGCACCGCCAGCCGAGAAACCGACAAAATTGCGGGCGAACTGGTGCGTGGAATGTCGAAAATGGGACTGCACAAAATCGTCGTTTCCGAGGCCGGCGCGTCGATTTATTCCGCGTCCGAACTGGCGGCGCGCGAGTTCCCCGACTTGGACGTTTCCCTGCGTGGCGCAGTGTCCATCGCCCGCAGGCTGCAAGACCCGCTTGCCGAGTTGGTCAAAATCGACCCCAAATCCATCGGCGTGGGCCAGTATCAGCACGACGTGAACCAAAGCCAGCTCGCCAAATCGCTGGACGCGGTGGTCGAAGACTGCGTGAATGCCGTCGGCGTGGACGTGAACACCGCGTCCGCCCCGCTCTTGGCGCGGATTTCCGGTTTGAATCAAACCCTTGCCCAAAACATTGTCGCCTACCGCGATGAAAACGGCGCGTTCGACAGCCGCAAAAAATTGCTGAAAGTACCGCGTTTGGGTGAAAAAACCTTCGAGCAGGCGGCGGGCTTTTTGCGGATTAACGGCGGCAAAGAGCCGCTGGACGCGAGCGCCGTTCATCCAGAAGCCTATCCCGTCGTCGCCAAAATGCTGGCGCAACAAGGCATTACTGCCGCCGAACTCATCGGCAACCGCGAGCGTGTGAAGCAAATCAAAGCGTCCGATTTCATCGACGAACGCTTCGGCCTGCCGACTATTCTGGACATCCTGTCCGAGTTGGAAAAACCCGGCCGCGACCCGCGCGGCGAGTTTCAGACGGCCTCCTTCGCCGAAGGCATTCACGAAATCAGTGACTTGCAAGTCGGCATGATACTCGAAGGCGTGGTCTCCAACGTCGCCAACTTCGGCGCGTTCGTGGACATCGGCGTCCATCAGGACGGCTTGGTACACATCTCCGCCCTGTCCAATAAATTCGTCCAAGACCCGCGCGAAGTGGTGAAAGCCGGCGATGTGGTGAAAGTGAAAGTGCTAGAGGTTGATGCTGCGCGTAAACGCATTGCGCTGACCATGCGACTGGATGACGAACCGAGCGGCGCAGCCAAAGGCAACAGGTCGTCTGAAACCCGACATCAAGAACGCCGCGACCGCAAACCCCAACGTAACGAGCGTGCCCCAACCAATTCGGCAATGGCAGATGCATTTGCGAAGTTGAAGCGGCAACAGTAGTCTGAAGTGCTATTTAAAGTAAAACCTCTTTGAAACAAATAAATAAAATTAAATTGTAAAAAAAATCCCGTTTTTTTATCATATCGAAGCGATATAGCAAAAAAACGGAATTTTTTTATTATTTAACCGAAATCCTAAAATGTACTCGATCGAACAATTCCCTCCTGAAATAGATTTCGACTCTGTTGCCGTCTTGAAAAAACTGGCTTCCGCCCATCGTTATCTAGCCGAATTAAAAGGCATCTGCCGCAGTATTCCCAACCAAGGCATTCTGATTAACACGCTGTCTTTGCAGGAAGCCAAAGACAGTTCCGAAATCGAAAATATCATTACCACCCATGACGAACTGTTCCGCGCAGGAGTATCGGCAAG
The DNA here is from genome assembly GCF_051958295.1 of Neisseria sp. P0014.S002. NCBI lineage: Bacteria > Pseudomonadati > Pseudomonadota > Betaproteobacteria > Neisseriales > Neisseriaceae > Neisseria > Neisseria sp. P0014.S002. The sequence goes on from NZ_JBQCVO010000002.1 coordinate 188,490, forward strand.
CTCATCTAGTCCTGCCATCAAAGAAGTGCAGAATTATGCTTCAGCACTGCATTGTGGCTTCGACCTTATCCAAAAACACGGAATTCTGACCAACAATCATATTTTGACGATACAGGCCGAGTTGGAAAAGAACCATGCCGGATTCCGTAAACAGTCGGGGACGATGCTGAAAAACGACCGTACAGGCGAAACCGTCTATACGCCGCCGCAACATATGGACGACATCATTTGCCTGATGAGCAGATTGGAAGCATTTATCAACAACGACAACACGGAAAAACCTATCGATCCGCTTATCCGTATGGCGTTGCTCCATCACCAGTTTGAAAGCATTCACCCGTTTTACGACGGTAATGGCAGAACAGGCAGGATTATCAATGTGCTGTATCTAGTTTTAACCGGGTTGCTGGATATTCCCGTTTTATACCTCAGCCGCTATCTGGTACGGAACAAAAGCGAATATTACCGACTGTTACAATATGTACGCGATACGGGTGAATGGGAAGATTGGCTGTTGTATATGTTGGAAGCCGTGGAACAAACCGCCAAGGACGGCATCGATACCGTGCAACACATCCATCAGGCGATGCTGGACTACAAACATCGTATCAGGCACAAATTCAGCTTCTACAGTCAAGACCTGATTAACCACCTATTCAACCATCCCTACACAAAAATCGATTTCCTGATGAAAACGCTGAACGTTTCTCGCCCCAGTGCCGCCAAGTATCTGGACGAACTGACAGAAGGCGGGTTCCTTCACAAAGAAAAGATAGGTAGAAGCAACTACTATATCAATATTGCGCTGATGAGTATCTTACTACCAACCAATTGATAATATTTGAATTTATACAATATTAAATCAATATATTATTTACCATCATACTTGATGGCTTGCCGATATAAATAAGCGTATAGTTCCAAATATCACAAACCCATCATCACAATCTTAGGAGTTCAAACCATGAAACCTGTTTTGTTTGCCGCGCTGATTTCCTGTTTCTCCGTTGCTGCATATGCGGCCTGTACCGACAGCCAGCAGCAGTGCGTGATTTATAAAAACGGCAATGTCGTGACAGAAGGCGGCTGTACGGTTAGCAAATGCCAAAGTGCCGATGCGCAAGTGTTGAAATGGAAGCTGAAAAACGGCAAAGGCGTAACCGTTGAAATCGGAAAAAACGGTAAGGTTTTGGTGAACAAAAAACCGGGTGCGAAAGCGAACAACAGCAATGCGTCAGGCATGGGTTTGACATGCTATGCCGCCGATGCGGACAAACGCGAACAGTTCTGCTCGACCAATTATTGATTGGATTGTTGCTTTGATTAAAGGCCGTCTGAAAAGTGTTTCAGACGGCCTTGATGTTTATCCTTCCGATATTTTTTCATTGAGAAAGTCGATAAAGCTGCGCACTTTCGCGCTGAGAAAGGCCCTGTCGACATAAGTGGCGTTCAGTTGGTCTGTCCAGATGGTGTAATCGGGCAGGAGTTGGATCAATGTGCCGTCCTTCAATTCCTGCCGAACTGCCCAAAGGGGCTGATAGCCTATGCCTGCACCTGATTTAATCAGCTCGCGGATCATCAGTGTGTTGTCGCTGCGGATAATCGGGGAGAGATGGAGAATGGCTTTTTCTGCGGTAGCACGGTGGGTAATTTCCCAGTCTTGTTGACTGGTATAGGAAGGCAGGATAGCTTGGTGCTGCATGACGGCTTCGGGTGTGTCGGGTGTGCCGTGTCGGGCAAGATAGTCGGGGGCGGCAAGCAGGACGAACTCGATTTTGGCTAGCGGTTTGACGATCAGCGAAGGGGAGGGGGTTTTGGAAACGCGCAAGGCGAGGTCGAAGCCTTCGGCGATCAGGTCGATATGGCGGTTGTCGAGGACGAGGTCGAGCGTGACTTTGGGATAACGCTGGCGGTATTCTGCCAACCATGCGCTCATATTGCCGCCTGCAAACCACAGGGGCATGGTTACGCGCAACATACCTTGCGGCGTATCGGCGCCGCCTGCCGCTTTTTGGGCGGCGGTGTCCAAGGTATCCAGCGCGTAGCTGCATTGGCGGTAGTATTCTTCGCCTGCTTCGGTCAGGTGGAGGTTGCGGCTGTTGCGGTGTAAGAGCTTGGCTTGAATGGTGTTTTCCAGATGGCTGATGTGTTTGCTGGCCATGGCGGTGGAGATGTCGAGCTGATCGGCGGCACGGGTAAAACTGCCGCTTTGAACGACTTGGCGGAAAACTTTTAGGCTGAATAGGGTATCCATGATTTCTTATTAGGAAACATTGTATTAATAATTCGAGTATATATCTCTTACTGGGAATTATCTATACTGCACTTATTGAAATTGCTCTTACCTCTTTCAGGTAGTCATTAAAATAAGGATTATTAAGATGTCAGCCTTTAAATCATTCCAACCTGTTGTATTGTCCGTCTTGCGTATTGTTACGGCGTATTTGTTTTTGCTGCATGGTACGGCCAAGTTTTTCAGTTTTCCGATGTCCATGGGTGGCGCGCCTGAAGGTTTGATGCTGGTGGCCGGTATTTTGGAAATTGTCGGCGGTATCTTATTGATATTGGGCCTGTTCACCCGTCCGACCGCGTTTGTTTTGTCCGGTCAGATGGCTGCCGCCTACTTTATGGCGCACGCGTCCTCTGGTAATGTTTTGTTCCCATTGGCCAACCAGGGCGAATCTGCCGTTTTGTTCTGCTTCGTGTTCCTGTATCTGGCAGTAGCCGGCGGCGGAGCGTGGGCTTTGGATAATGTTTTTGGTAAAGATAAAGATTAATTTAAGGAAAAGATCATGACTTATTCTGTTTTGCAACAAGCTGCTGAAACCCGTCGTTCTATCTATGCATTGAACAATACCCTGCCCCTGTCCAATGAGGAAGTAACCAAAATCATCGAACACGCCGTTTTGCATACGCCGTCTTCTTTCAATTCGCAATCTGCCCGAGTGGTCGTATTGTTTGGCGAAGAACATGCCAAAGTGTGGCATTTTGTCGAAGAAGCGTTGCGTGCGGTTGTTCCTGCCGAGCAGTTTGAAGCCACTGCACAAAAACTGAACTTGTTTAAAGCAGGCGCGGCGACAGTTTTGTTCTTTGAAGACCAAGATGTTGTCAAAGGCTTGCAAGAGCAGTTCCCATCTTATGCGGCCAACTTTCCGATCTGGGCGGATCAGGCAAATGCCATGGTTCAATATGCTGTATGGACAACATTGGCGGCTGCCGGTGTCGGCGCCAATCTGCAACACTACAATCCGCTGCCTGATGCGGCCATTGCCAAAGAATGGAACCTGCCGGAAAGCTGGTTGCTGCGTGCGCAAATGGTGATTGGCGGTATCGCGGCTCCTGCCGACGAAAAAGCCTTCCAACCAATCGAAGGCCGTCTGAAAGTATTCGGCGCATAAATGAAATGATGTTTTACATAAAGGGCGCGATGTTTGCTCCCCTTTTGAAATAGCAAAATAAAAGGCCGTCTGAAAACAGTTTCAGACGGCCTTTTATCTATGCCATGAAATCAACCGCGGCGCCAAGTCGTACCGCCGGCATTGTCTTCCAGAATGATTTTGTGTTCGTTCAGAAGGTCGCGGATGCGGTCGGATTCCGCCCAGTTTTTATCGGCGCGCGCCTGTTTACGTCGGGCGATCAAATCGTCGATTTCCTCGTTGGACAGACCGTCTGAAACCGCACCACCTTGCAGAAATTCAATCGGATCACGTTGCAACAGGCCGATGATACCGCCCAAAGCTTTCAGACAGCCGGCGAGGTGCGCATCATTGGTTTTGTTCACTTCGCCTGCCAGTTCAAACAACACGGCAACCGCTTCGACCGTGCCGAAATCGTCGTTCATGGCGGCGTAGAAACGGCGGGTGTAGTCGTTGGCGTTTTCAGATAAGTCAAACTCAGCCGCTGGTGTGTTTTTCAACGTGGTGTACAGGCGGGTCAGTGCGCCTTTTGCGTCGTCCAGATGCGCGTCGGAGTAGTTCAGCGGGCTGCGGTAGTGGGCGCGCAGGATGAAGAAGCGCACGACTTCAGGGTCATATTGCTTCAACACTTCGCGGATGGTGAAGAAGTTACCCAACGATTTGGACATTTTTTCGCCGTCCACACGGATGAAGCCGTTGTGCAGCCAGTATTTGACATGGCTGGCAATGCTTTGACCGTGATGGGTTTGCGCGTGGTCATGGCCGCAGGTATGGCCTGTCGCGCCGACGCTTTGGGCAATTTCATTTTCATGGTGTGGGAACTGCAAGTCCGCACCGCCACCGTGAATATCGAAAGTATCGCCAAACAGGTTTTCGCTCATGGCAGAGCATTCAATATGCCAACCCGGACGGCCGTTACCCCAAGGGCTTCCCCATGCAGGTTCGCCTGCTTTGGCCGCTTTCCACAACACAAAATCAAGCGGATCGCGTTTGAAACCGTCCACTTCCACACGCTCGCCTGCGCGCAAGTCATCCAACGATTTGCCCGATAATTGGCCGTAAGCGGCAAACTCGCGCACGGCGTAATAAACGTCGCCGTTTGCGGCAGGGTATGCCTTATCGTTTTGAATCAAGGTTTCAATCATGGCAATCATTTGTGGGATATTTTCCGTTGCCTTCGGCTCGATGTCGGGACGCAATACACCCAGAGCATCGGCATCTTCATGCATGGCCTGAATGAAACGCGCGGTCAGTTCGCCAATGGTCTCCCCGTTTTCAGCCGCACGGGCGATGATTTTGTCGTCGATGTCGGTGATATTACGCACATAAGTGAGCGGATAACCGCACTCGTGCAACCAACGGGCAATCATGTCGAACACGACCATCACACGGGCATGGCCTAAGTGGCAATAGTCGTAAACGGTCATACCGCAAACGTACATGCGCACGTTGGCGGGATCGATGGGGGAAAAGGCTTCTTTTTGGCGGGTAAGGGTGTTGTAGAGGTTTAGCATGGAGATTCTCAAAAATTAGAATTATTTAGTAAGTTCACTTTCCAACTCATTGGCCACAAACCATATCAAAGCTGGACCAAATAGCCAAAGAATTACAAGTAGAGGAACAAAATTAACACTTCCACTAATCTTCAAACCAGTTACGAACAACAAACAAAAAATTATTTCACATAATACAAGAGCAAATGCATTCGCATGCTCTCGCAAATGTCTATATGACTCCACATAATCTAGTTTTCTCTGTCGTTTTTCTGCAAGTTTTTTGTAAAAATTAACTATTAAAAAATTAGAATTAGATATACCCAAAATGGATAAAGCAGCCGTAAATGAAGAAAAGGTAGATAAAATAAAAAAATAAAATATTTGCCACCATTTCAGGTTATCTGAAGAAGTATAACCTTTATATACTAAAAACGCAGTTATTACGAGTGAGATTACAATGGTAACCAACCCAATCCAAAATGAAGACTGATGACTTGATGATTTAAACACATTTGCTCTTAATGCATGAAATACCAACATAGGCGCACTAGATAAATAACAATATGCCAAACCACAAACACCCAAAATAACTAAATGAGTAAAAGATAAATCTTTTGGATCTTTAGGAATAAGAAAAGCTAATTTTTCTAATCCAAATCTAGTAGCAATATCAGTATGAATAAAAAGATATAAAAGTATAAAGACACCCATTACTGTGCCCAGCGCATACCGCAAGGCATAAAATTCCCACCATCGTTTATCCATTTATTTTTCCTTATCAAATCTTACTCTTTTACTAACCTAATAATAAAACAGCTCTGGGTTTAACGCTGTGTATGGCCGACTATCTTTTCCGTGCCGTCCGGCTGTAATTCCACAATATTGCCGTGCTCGTCGCCGACATACACCGATGTGTATTTGCGCTTTTCGGCCATCCATGCGCGGTAGAGGCTTTGCAGGGTGTCTTGTTTGCGCTTGAGGGCTTGGATTTGTTCGGGCGTAATCATGTTTGTCCTTGCGTGGCTGTCGAGCATAAGGCTGTCTAAAAACCTTTCAGACGGCCTTTGCCGTTATTCACTCTGCCTTCAACACCGAAGTATCCGTCTGCGGCTGCGTGGCGGCGGCTTTTTCGGCGGCTTCGGCCTCGGCGGCGATGCGTTTTTTCTCGGTCAGGTATTGGTTGATTTGGTGTACCAATTCCTGCGTGCCTTGGTGTGTCAGTGCGCTGATTTGGAAGAGGCGCGGGGTTTCCATGTCGAATTGGAAGCGGTCATCTGGTTTCGGGTAGTCCCAGCCGATGGCTTCGAGGAAGGCGGCGGTGCGTGTTTGGGCTTCTTCTTCGTCAAGCATGTCGAGTTTATTCAGCACCAGCCAGCGCGGTTTGCCGTAAAGTTCTTCATCGTATTTGCGCAATTCGTTGATGATGGCGAGTGCTTCTTCGGCCGGGTTGACGGTTTCGTCGAAGGGCGCCAAATCGACGACGTGCAGCAGCAGGCCGGTGCGTGATAAGTGCTTGAGGAAGCGGTGGCCGAGACCTGCACCTTCTGCCGCGCCTTCAATCAGGCCGGGGATGTCGGCCATGACGAAGCTGTGGTTTTCGTCGATGCGCACGACGCCTAAGTTTGGATGCAGGGTGGTGAAGGGGTAGTTGGCGATTTTGGGGCGTGCGGCGGATACGGCGGTAATCAGGGTGGATTTACCGGCGTTGGGCATGCCTAATAAGCCGACATCGGCGAGGACTTTAAGCTCGAGTTGCAGGGAACGGGTTTCGCCTTCTTCGCCGGGCGTGGATTGTTTGGGCGCGCGGTTGACGGAGGATTTGAAGTGGATGTTGCCCAAGCCACCTTTACCACCTTTGGCGAGGCAGACGCGTTGGCCGTGATAAGTGAGGTCGGCAACGATTTCGTCGGTGTCGAGGTCGCGGATGAGGGTACCGACGGGCATTTTGAGGACGATGTCGTCCGCACCCGCGCCGTAGCGGTCGGAGCCGTGGCCTTTTTCGCCGTTTTTGGCTTGGTAGCGTTTGACAAAGCGGTACTCGACGAGGGTATTGGTGTTTTCGTCGGCTTCTGCCCAAACGCTGCCGCCTTTGCCACCATCGCCGCCGTCGGGGCCGCCGCGCGGTACAAATTTTTCGCGGCGGAAACTGGTTGCGCCATTACCGCCTTTGCCTGCGGCGACTTCGATTTTTGCTTCGTCGATGAATTTCATGATGTTCTCTTACGGGTATTCGGTTGTTTCAGACGGCCTTTGTTGATAGAGGAGCTTGGTGTCTGAACGGATAAAATGTTGCTTATTATAAAGGATATTTCGGTTTTAGGCCGTCTGAAATATGGTTTCAGACGGCCTGGGATTTATTGGGCAAGTGCTTGGTCGATTTCTTGATAGAGTTGGGAGAAATTGGGTTCGCCAACGTAGGTTTTGAGGATGTTACCGTTTTTGTCGATCAGGACGGAAGTTGGGTAAACCTGTGTGCCAAAGGCTTTTGCGGCAGTTTTGTCGGCATCGTACATGACGGTGAAAGGAAGACCGTATTCTTTGACGTACTGATGGACGCTTTCAATAGGGTCGATGGGTTGGGCAATGCCGAGGACTTGGAAGTTTTTGCCTTGATAATCTTGGGCAGTTTTGATGATTTTAGGCATTTCGCTCACGCAACCGGGGCAGGAGGGGAACCAGAAGTTGACGAGGGTAACTTTGCCTTTCAAGTCGGCGTTGGTAATGGTTTTGCCTTGCAGGTCGGGCAGGGCGAAATCAGGGGCGGCTTTGTTGCTGGGGATAAGGACGAAGGTGAGAAGCGCGCCAATCGTGGCAACGACAAGGAGTGTGAGTATTTTTTTCATGATTCGAGGTTTTGAATTGCATGTGCTAAGGTTTTGGGAACGCTGATGCTGCGGCCGCTTTCGCTGCTGACGGGCATAAGGGTAACTTCGGCTTCGATGGCGGCTTTGCCGTTGGGCAGGGTCGCGGTTTGGCTGAGGATGATGTGGCGTGTGCCGATGTCTTTCAGACGGCCTGTAAAGGTCAAGACATCGCCTTCAAGCGACGGGCGGCGATAGCGGATGTCAACGCGTGCAACAACGAGCATGATGCCTTTGAGTTCGGACAGAAGGTCATGCTCTTGAAAAAACGTCCAGCGCGCTTCTTCGAGAAATTCGAGGTAGCGCGCATTGTTGACGTGGCCGTAGCCGTCGAGGTGGTAGTTGCGGACGGTCAGTTTCATCAGTTGAGATTGATGGGTTGGAACTCTTCGCGTGCGATGGGTTCGTGTTCGAGGTCAGTAATCACGGTGGAGAGTTGGATGTCGAACCATTCGTTGAAAATGTCAGCATCTAAATCCGGCCATTCGCTTTCGTCTTCGCACCAGTCGGCCAATTCGGCAGCAAAAATATCTTCAAACCGCGCCTCGATCTCGTCCCATACTTCGTCGGCAGTTTCGCACGGGCGAACGAGGTAGGAATTGGCATCGGCTTGGATATCTTCAAGCGTCAGGCCGTCAAGATGATTGCCGGGCAGGGATTTTAGCCAGTTCCAAAATGGATCGAGGGGGATAAGCAGGAAGACGCTGCGGTTGACTTCGTACATGGTGTTTTCCTTGGTTTCTGTATAGTTGAATGATATAGCAAAGGTGGTGGACTGGCTATCTTTTGGGGGATAAAGGCCGTCTGAATTTCAGACGGCCTTTATTTTTGGGAGCAATCAGAGGTTTTCTGATGGTGTTTGATACAGGGTTTGGGGATTGGCTGTATCGGGGATTTCTGCTGGAGCGGATTGTGGTGCTGCTACCGGTTCGGAAGTAGCATTGCTGTCCACCAAGTCGTCGATGTCGATGTTGTCGTCTTCGTTTTGAGGGAGCGTGCCGCCGGTTTGTTGGGTGCGGACTTTCATGTAAAGGTCGCGTGTGTAGCTGTATTTGTCGATGGCTGCGCCTTCGAGGCTGTCGGTCAGGTCGAGCAGTTCTTTACGGGTGTTGATGGCCTGCAGGCCGATTGTGCCCCAGCGTCCTGCTCTGGTGTGGAAGACGGCGTTTTTAACCGGATAGACGGTGGTGACGGCGTTGCCGACGGTATCGCGTACGGTAGATGGGCCGAACAGGGGGACAACGAAGTAGTTGCTGTTTTTCCAGCCCCATGAGGCGAAGGTGTCGCCGAGGGTGTTTTTATTGCTGGGTACGCCGCCTGCACCGGCTACGTCGATTAAACCGCCAAGGCCAAAGGTGGTGTTGATGCCGACGCGGACGAGGTCTTCGCTGGCGCGTTTGACGTCAAGGCGCAGAACGTTGCTGCCGAAGCTGACGACATCGCGCAGGTTGTTGAAGAAGTTGCTCACGCCGGTACGCACCGGTTTGGGCGTTACTTTGCGATAACCGCGTGCGACGGGGGAAAGGACGTATTTGTCTGCTTTGTCGTTGAACTTGGAAACGGTACGGTTGTAGCCTTCGTAAGGGTCGGCCGGATTGCGTTCGGCAAGTGCGGGAGCAGAGGCTATGCTGATGAGGAGGCAGAGTGAAGCGGTGGTTTTTTTCATGATTGCAACCAGTCTTTGATTTCGTAAAGTTCGGCCAGTGCGCGGACGGAATCAGGAATGTTTTGAATGGTCGATTTTTTGTCTGTCCGGCGCAGAGCGTTGAGCAGCAGGGAAACGCAGGCTGAATCTGCTTTGCCTACTTGGCTGAAGTCTATGCTGTCTGTTTCTTTCAGACGGCATTGTTGTTCGTAGCGCGCAAAGGCGGAGGCAGTCAGGGTTTTGACGGTAACGTCGCCGCTGATGTAGAGCGTGCCGTTGCGGATTTCTGTTTGCATGGTGTCTTTATGATGTAAGGCACCATGCCGTCTGAACATCAGGCGGCATGGCGCGGGAGTGGATTATTTACCGCCGTTTTTGGCTTTCAAATCGGCAATCAGGCCGTCGATACCTTTGGCTTTGATGGTTTCACCGAATTGGTTGCGGTATACGGTAACCAAGCTTGCGCCTTCGACTGCAACATTGTATGCGCGGTATTTGTTGCCGCTTTGGTAGGTGGTGAAGTCCATGTTAACCGGTTTTTGGCCGGAAACGTTGATTTCGGCGCGGACAACGATTTCTTTACCGCCTTTGTTTACGACTGGGTTGTCTTTGATGTTGACCTTGGCGTTTTTGAATTTCAGCATGGTGCCGGAGTAGGTGCGGATCAGCAGGGTTTGGAACTCTTTGGTCAACGCTTGTTTTTGTGCGTCAGTCGCAGTGCGCCATGGGTTGCCGACGGCCAAAGCGGTCATGCGTTGGAAGTCGAAGTAAGGGATGGCGTAAGCTTCGGCTTTTTGGCGTGCGGTGTTGGCATCGCCGCTGTTGAGGATTTTCAGCACTTGAACGGAGTTTTCACGGACTTGGTTGACTGCGTCGGCAGGAGAGGCAAATGCCATACTGATGCTCAATACGCCGATGCTCAATGCGCTGATGAAGGAAGTTTTTTTCATGGGAGTGTCCTGAATATTGGGTTGATATGTGTTTATTGTTCGTTTTGACCGGCAGATTCACTGTCTGCGTTTTTCTCGGCAAAGCTGGTCATGAATTTGCCGATAAGGTTTTCCAAAACCATGGCGGAGCTGGTGACGGTAATGGTGTCGCCTGCCGCCAAAGAATCAGTATCGCCGCCTTGTTGCAGGCCGATGTATTGTTCGCCTAATAATCCTGAAGTCAGGATTTGTGCGGAAACGTCGCTGCTGAAGTGATATTGGCTGTCCAGATTGAGGGCGACTTTGGCCTGATAGGATTTAGGGTCGAGCTGAATGGAGGCAACACGGCCCACTAGTACGCCTGCGGATTTTACCGGCGCGTTGGTTTTCAAACCGCCGATGTCGCTGAAATCGGCATAGACGGTGTAGGTTTGTGATGATTTGCCGAACGATTGTCCGCCGGCGGCACGGAAGGCAAGAAAGCCGATAGCGGCCGCGCCCAGTAAGACAAACAGTCCTACCCAAAATTCCAAAGCATTTTTTTTCATGTGCTATTGTCCTTGTTTCATTCTTTTTAAGTGTCGTTTCAGACGGCCTTTAGTCGGTAAACATCCATGCGGTCAACATGAAGTCGACAGCGAGGATGGTCAGGGCGGAAGACACTACGGTGCGTGTACTGGAGCGCAAAATACCTTCGGAAGTCGGTACACAGTGGAAGCCCTGATGTACGGCGATTAACGTAACAGCTACGCCGAAAGTGGCGGATTTGATTAAGCCGTTGAGTACGTCGTAATGGAAAGTGATGTTGTTTTGCATTTGCGACCAGAAAATACCGCCGTCCAAACCCAGCCATTCGACACCGACCAAATACGCGCCGTAAATACCGGCAACGTTGAAAATCGAAGCCAGCAAAGGCATGGAAAACACGCCCGCCCAAAAGCGCGGCGCAACCACACGTGCAACAGGGTCGACTGCCATCACGTTCATTGCTTCAAGCTGCTCGGTGGTTTTCATCAAGCCGATTTCGCTGGTCATGGCACCGCCCGCGCTGCTGGCAAACAGAATGGCCGCCAATACGGGACCCAATTCGCGCAACAGGGAAGCGGCAACCATATAGCCTAAAATATCAGCGGATTTGAATTTTGCCAGCTGCGTATAGCCTTGCAAGCCCAATACCATGCCGACGAACAGGCCGGACACAGCAACAATCAGGACAGACAATACGCCTGCAAAGTAAACCTGGCGGATGCTCAGGCGCGGGCGGGTAAACGCCGTACCTGATTTGGCCAGGATCTGCAGGAAAAACAGCGTAATGCTGCCCAGCGATTGGATGAAGCCGAGGGTTTTTGCCCCGACGGAACGGATAAAATTCATAGGTTTCAGTTGATTGGTTAAATGGTTTTCAGACGGCCTTGTTTAAGTTTCAGGCCGTCTGAACATCAGCCCAGCAAGTCTTGTTTTAAAGTCGTTTGCGCCGGATAGCGGTAGGCGACGGGGCCGTCTGCCAAACCGCCGACAAACTGGCGTACCCAAGGCGAGTCGAGTTCGTGCATTTCTTCGGGCGAGCCGGAGAACATGATTTCGCCGTGTGCCAGGAAAATGACTTGATCGACAATTTCCAGTGACCTTTCAATATCATGCGTTACCATGACGCTGGTTGAGCGCAGGGCTTTGTTGGCGCGGCTGATGAGGTGGGCGATGACGCCCAGCGAAATCGGGTCGAGGCCGGTGAAAGGCTCGTCATACAACATGATTTCAGGGTCGAGCGCAATCGTACGCGCGAGGGCGACACGGCGCGACATACCGCCGGAAAGCTCGGAAGGCATCAGGTTTTCAACACCGCGCAAACCGACTGCATTCAGTTTCAACACCACCAAATCGCGGATGACCGCTTCGGGCAAATCCGTCAGCTCGCGCATGGGGAAGGCAATGTTGTCGAAGACGGATAAGTCGGTGAACAATGCGCCATGTTGGAATAAAACGCCCATGCGGCGGCGGTGTTCGTATAGCTCCTGCGCCGAAAATGCGGCCAAATCGCGCCCTTCAATCAGCACTTTGCCCGATTGCGGGTGAATTTGGCCCGTAATCAGGCGCATCAGCGTGGTCTTACCGCTGCCCGAACCACCCATTACGGCGGCGAAATTGCCTTGTGGAATGCTGAAGTTGATGTTGTTCAGAATAGGACGGTCGCCATATGCGAAGGCAACGTCTTTCATTTCGATGAAGGGTGTGGAACTCATGCAGAAGAGGGGTGTCGAAAAATGTATTTTAATTACGGGTATTGTAAAGGGTATTAGATATTCGGGCAATTTTCAGACGACCTGCGCTTAGGAATAACGGGTAAAAACGTGTGAAAGAATGCAGAAGCATTGGTGGTACGGTCGTTTTGTCGCGTGTTGTGTCAAACATACAGACAGATGTGTAGGTATATAAAGAGGCGGGCAAACATACCCGCCTTATTTTTAATATTTCTGCAAACCTTCTACCTTGATTTCTTTGGCATTGGCATTGATGAAGGCTTGAGTCGCTTTCATCGTGGCTTGGATGCGCGGATCGTTCCAACGCACGATTTGGTTGTTTTCATCGCGCTTGTCCGACCAGATAATCACGCCGTCGGTGTATTTTTTGCTGATTTCGAGCATTTTGCGCCAGCGGACGGGGTCGATGAACTGCTTGAAATAAGGGCTGTTGGTGGCCGAATAATATTGCGGCCAGATGTAGCCGATGATTTTTTTGTTGGGAAAGCGTTGATGGATGTCGTCAACGGCGGTTTTCACGTCTTTTTCCCATTGCACCAAATCGGGGGAAGTGATGTAGAACACAGGATTGGCATAGTCGCTGATGGCGGCGGTAGGCACACGGCGTTTGCTGACTTGCCGCCATTTGGCCAAGATGGTTTCGTTGTCAACGTTGGGACGGTAGTGGCGGATGCCGTGCAGGTGTTCGGAAGGCATACCGTAGTTGCTGATGACGGCGCGCGGGTTTTCTTCTCTGAAGATTTGGTACATCCGCGCGAAGTCGGTTCTCAATTCATCGGGTGTCAGCAGTTGGCCGTCTTTTTCGGCAAACCAGCTTTCGATGTCGGTGGAAATGGTGCGGTAGCCTTCACGGCGCGATTGCTTGGCCAATTCGCGGATACGCGCTTCATTGAGTACGCCGTGTTTGCGTTTTCCCGTCGGATCGGGTTTGACCAGCTCACTTTCGTAAACCAAGAACACTTTGGAGAGTTTGTCGGCAGTCAGGTCGGGTTTACCGACGTAGTCCATGCGGTCGTAGATGATGAAATCTTTGGCATGGGCGGAGAGGGCGGTCAATAAGAGAACGAGGGGCAAAAGGCGGTTGGGTTTCATATTTTTGGCAGATAAGGGAAAAGGGCCATTGTACGGGAAGCGGTGTTAAAGTGAGTCAAAGGCCGTCTGAAAGGATAAAAGTTCTTTCAGACGGCCTTTGTTGGATTGGGGTATTCAGTTTTGAGGCTGGTGTGATTTATTGCGCCGCAGTTTTTTCCAGCAATAGGAAAGACTCGGCTTTGTTGCGCGGTCTTGCGCCTTGCCACAAGGTTTGCCAGCCCGAAGGAGCGCCGATGTTGGCGGCTTGGCGGATGAGGCGGTAGCGGCAGGACGGGTTGTCGGTTGTGGTTTTAATATGGCTGTATTGTGTCCACGCGATTCGTGTGCGCTGGTCTTGGCCGTCGATGCTGATACATTCGAGGCCGTCTGAAAGTTTCTGTTTCAATTCGGAAGAAAGCGCGGCTTCCATTTGGTGTACCACCGGCGCATGGCTTTTGGCGGCGTTGAGCCACGGTAAAAACAGGGTCATCAGCAAGGCCCAAGCCAAGGTAACGCCGGCCGCCCAGTTGGTTACGGCTTGGCGGCCGCGGATGTTTTTACGCGTAATCGCCCAAAGCCATAATGGGGTAAACAGCAGGGCGACGGCCATCGGAATCGGGTCGATGTCGGGGATGTAATACGGGCTGAAATAGGCGGCGCGTTCAGCCAGTTTGGCAGGCCAGCCGTAGTTCATGGCGAAGAAGCCCAGCCACAGGAACACGGCAATCAGACCAAATGCCATGATGCCGAACCAGTTGATAAATGCTGCTGCGCCGCGACGCAGGCCGTCCAGTTGTGCCGCACCGAGCAGGGCGAGCGGCGGCAACAGCCAAACGAGGTTGTCTTGCAGGCGTTGCGGGTTGATGGCGAGCAGGGCTGTCATGATAACCAGCCACGACAGGCTCAGAATGCCCCAGTTTTTATCGTGGATACGCGTGCGGCTGAGCGTCCATGCCGCCAGCGGCCAAGCAGGCAGGGTAAACCACAGCAGGTTTTTCAGATAATAGGGCAGGTTGAAGGCCGTCTGAACCTGATGGAAGCCGCCGAATACGCCTAAGGAATAATGGTTGAACCAAATATCAAACCATTCGGGATTGGTTTTGGATAAAACCAGCGGATACAGAATCAGCAGGGGCAGGGAAACGACGATGGCACCAATCAGGGTCAGCAGATAGCGTTTGCTTTGCCAAGTGGAATGGAACGACAGGGCAAGTGCCAAAAACATCATGGCCGCGGTCAACAGGTAGCCTGAGGAGAGGGAGAGTAAAACCCAGCCGCCGCACAACAGCAAAATGGCGATAATGACGCGGCGGCGTGCCAGTGAAAAGCCGCACAGAATCAATCCAAATGCGGCAAAAGCGGCCGACATGGGATTGAGGAAGTGGGCGATGGGCAGCAAACCGATGCTGCCGATGAGGATTAAGACAACGCTGCGGCCGTGGTGTCTGCCGAGAAAGTTGAAACCGGCAAAACCGCAGGCGGTCAGTCCGATGGCGATAAATACCACGCCGGCGAAACGCGCGGCATCATAGGCATCGGCCGCCCAAGGAGAAAACAGGGTTTGGAATGCGGTTGCCGCCCACAAAAAAGCAGGGGAGATGGTGAAATCGGGTTGGCCGAAGATTTGTGCAACCAACAGGCTGCCGCCGTTTTTCATGGATTCGGAGGCAGTAAAGAGGGAGGGTTCGGCAGGGTTCCACAAGTCATGCGAGAACACGCCCGGCCACAGCCAGGCAAAGGCCATCAGCAGCAGAAGCCATGGTTTTTCATGGGTTTTTTGGGGGCGGCGCGGATCGGGCGGTGTGTAAGTCAGCATGGAAGGTCAAAAAACGGTTGGTTTGAATAGTAATGGTACAGGGTTTGACGGGTTTACGCGATATGCCGGACCGGAGAGCTTTGTAAAATAATGCTTACGGCTCGTTTTTATTGGGTGTTGGGAAGGATATGGCATTCGGTTGATGAAAAAAGGCTCAGGCCGTCTGAAAGAAATGTTTCAGACGGCCTGAATGCAAAAAAGACTGCACGAAGCAGTCTTTTTGACAAAGCGGCAATTAGCGTTTGAACAGGTTGCCGAATTTGTTGTTGAATTTGTCCACACGACCGGTAGTGTCGACGATTTTTTGAGTACCGGTGTAGAAAGGGTGGCACAGAGAGCAAACCTCAACGTTGAAGCTGTCTTTTTCCATTGCGGATTTGGTCACGAATTTGTTGCCGCAAGAGCAGGTAACGTTGATTTCGTGGTAGTTCGGGTGAATACCTTGTTTCATTTGATTTCCTTTCGATTAAGCGGGCACAGGGGTTTTGCCTGTACTTCAGTTAAGCGTGGAATTTTCGCTATTTTTGGCTGTTTCGTCAAGAGGATATTTTGTATGCAGGGCAGTTTCGCAACAGACAAGAACAGTTTAGAATAGACTCTCGAACCAAATATTATGCGGTCAGATTGTAATCTCACTGAAAAGAGGATGTAAAACCTCCTCTGATGTGAAACTTTAAGAAGAATAATAGTCTGAATAATATTTACGCTTGTACGAACAGGAGACGGAATCAATGTGGAAAAGGATATTGACGTGCATTTTGCGTGTTTGGGGAGGAATGTTGCCTCCGTCTTATTGCAAACCATTCGGCCGGATTGCGCAAAAATTCCGTGCTGCTTTGGCTGCGTGCATTTCTCCAAACATCGGTAAAAACGTCAATATTGAAAAAGGCGGATACGTCTTTCCGGATACAGTAGTCGGCGATAATTCGGGCATCGGCGTAAATTGCGAAATCTGCCGCGGTTTAACCCTCGGCAAGAACGTGATGATGGGGCCGGAATGCCTATTTTATTCGACCAACCACAAATTCAACCCCGAAACCCGCCGCTTTGAAGGCTATACGGACATCAGCCCGATTGTGATTGAAGATGATGTTTGGATTGGCAGACGTGCGATTATCATGGGCGGCGTTACCATCGGCAAGGGTGCGGTAATCGGCGCAGGTTCGGTGGTTACCAAAGATGTGCCGCCTTATTGCGTGGCTGCGGGCAATCCTGCGATTGTTCGGAAAAAACTGCTGGATGAGCAAGAGCTTGCAGCCGAATAGTGTGAACAAAATAGCAAAATAAAAGGCCGTCTGAAATTCAGACGGCCTTTTTTAATATTGATTAAGCGGCAATTTTTTCGCATTCTTTAATGCAAGCCAAGCAAGATTCGTAGCAGGCTTTGCATTCAGCGTGGTGGCCGGCGTGTTCTTTGCAGGCGGCAGCACATTGTTTGCAGGCTTCGATGCACACTTTTGCCAAAGACGGAGTCAGGCGTGAATTTTGGGCAGCGAGGTTTTGCAATGTGCCGCACAGTGCCAACATTTGGTTAACGCCGGTTGCGCAGTCTTTCATGGAAGTATCGCCGGAGCTCAACAGGGCGATGCAGTGTGCCAAGCAGATTTGACCGGCTTCAACGCAATGTGCGGCTGCTTTGCGCGCAGCTTCGTAGGCGCGCGGTGCAGAATGCGTGTGACCAGCATGACCGGCATGGCCTGCATGGTCGTGAGCACGGGCAAAAGAAGCGGCGGCGGTGAGGGAAACAGCAGCAGCGCTGCCGATAAATTGACGACGGTTCATAAGATAGAGTCCTTTTTGTTTTGTAGAAATATCGGACGAATTATTTCATCCATTATTAAAAGGTTATCATGTTATTCGTTTTTAAACAACAGGCCGTCTGAAGGTATCGATAGCACGTTCAGACGGCCTTGAAATATCAAGGTTTCCGCGTCAGGTTGCAGCCGCTTTCCGTTCATGAATCAGTAAATTCAACAGGGCGGCCGCGCCTGCCAAGACCGCATCGGCGTACCACATCCAGCCGTAATCGTTGAAGCGCGTTATGACGATGCCGCCGATGTACGAACCCAAAAAGCCGCCAATTTGGTGGCTCAACATGGTCAACCCGAAGAGGGTGGCCAAGTAGCGCGTACCGAAAAGTTTGCCGGTAATGGCGGCGGTGGGGGCGACGGTTGCCAACCAAGTGAAACCGAGTCCGGCGGCGAAAAGATAGAAGTTTAAATCGGTTTTAGGTGCGGCCAGATAAATCAATATCATGGCGACACGCGAAGCATATAAACCGAAGAGGACGTATTTGCCCAAAAATCTGCCGGTACACCAGCCTGAAAAAATACAGCCGGCGATGTTGCCAAACCAATAATGGCAATGGAGGTCGAAGCGACCGTAGCGGGGAGGCCGCAAAGTGAAATTTCGGTCGGTAGGTGGGTAACCAAAAAGGCGATGTGGAAACCGCAGGTAAAGAAACCCAAATGCAGCAAGATATAGCTGCGGTTGGCGAAAGCCTTGCAGACGGCCTGCTTCAGGGTTTGGCCGCCGTTGTCGGTATGGACGGTGTGAGAAGCATGTTTGCCGCCGGCCAGCCACCAAGAAATCGGCAAAATCAAGATGGCAATGACTGCCCAAACATAAAATGTCCCCGTCCAGCCGATGTGGGGAAGGGCAATCAAACCTTGAACCAGCGGCGCGAACAAAAATTGCCCTGCGGACCCGCCTGCATTGACCAAGCCGGAAGCCAAGCCGCGCCGATGAGGCGGCGTTTTGGCGGCGACCTGTCCCATAATGATGGAAAATCCGCCCGAACCCGTACCGAATGCCAACAATAAACCGATACCCAGCATCAGCCCCCAATAAGTCGGCATTTGCGGAACCATTAGACAGGCGGCAATCAACAGAACCGTACCGTTGGCTAAAACCTTAAACGCGCCGAAACGGTCGGCCAACGCGCCGGACAAGGGTTGCGATATGCCCCACATCAATTGGAACACGGCAATAATCAGGCTGAACTGGGTCATGCTCAATTCGGTAGAGTTGACGACGGGCAGGACAAAAAGCCCTAAAGTCATCCTCATGCCGATGGTAATCAGCAGGATGGAGGCGGCAGCGGCAATCAGCAGCCACAAATTGGGTAATTTTGCAGAAGAATCGGTCATGATGTTTGTGTGTGTAAGGGGGCAGGGAATAAAAGCTATTCCTGCCACTATATTATTTATTTGATTTCTCGGCGAGCCGATAATAAACGCGCGATTCTAGCATTGGGCGAGAAACGGCATAAATAACCGTTGGTTCTTTGGATATGGTAAAAAGTGATATGGCTTGAGGATGAATTGAGGATGAAGCGGTCAAATATTCTTCGTTTGGTACTGACGGAGCAAGCAAATTGCCGTTGAATTTTCGTTTGAGAACAAAGGCCGTCTGAAAAGTTTCAGACGGCCTTTGTTTGACTGACTTACATCAGATGATTTCCAGAATGAAATACTGACGCAGTTTTTCGTACACATTATTTTGTACGTTGATACAACCATTGGTTATGATGCGGTCGGCCACATGAGGGGAGGCGATGCGTTCCATGCGTCTTTCCTGCGGCTTGAGCGTCCATACCCTGTGTAACGCAAACAGAAAGTCATTTTCTTCTTTGAAGCCGATAACCTCGCCACCGTAACCCGGTTTGCTGGTCATCATCGGCGTCATATTGAATTTGCCTTTCGGCGTGGTCTTGCCAATCAGTACCGGATGGCACTGACCGTCATCGGCAAAGCAAAGCTCAGCCTTAGCTGTATTGACCACAACTTTTTTGCGTTGGATATAGTCGCTGACAGCATCGGCAGCGGCCAAAGAATTCAGACCTGCTGCCAAGGCTATACCCAATAGGACCCGTTTCAAATTTGTCCTTATTGACGGATGCGTTTAGGAGCTTCTTTAATGATCTCGCGGATGATCACTTGAGGCTCTTGTTTAGGTGTAGGTGCTGGAGGAGGACATACGGCATCTTTAGGGAATACTGGATTCCAGAAGAAGCTACGTGCAAATTTGTCTTTGTCGAAGATCACTTTGTATTGGCAAGTAGTGATGCCTTCAACGCCGGAAGTGTTTTCAGGGTCAACACCTACGCCTGGGGTGTAGAAGTGGAACAGGTAGTCCCATTCACGCACGCCAACCATGCCTTCGTCGTAGTGAGGACGGCCGAGGATTTTGTAGATGTCGTCTTTGGTCAGACCAGGACGCATTTGATCCAGCTCGTCAAAAGTCGGGAATGTACCGCGGTCGTTGTTGAAGGTCAGGGAGTAAGGTTTAGGGAAGCGTGGCTCGTCTGTAGTGCCTTCAGGAGTGATTTTGCTCTTAGTAGCACAGGCGGCCAGCAGGCCGGTAGCCAGCAGGACGAAGCCCACTTTTGCGATTTTTTTCATGTGATAATCCTTTTATTGATTTTACCAGCCGAACTTTTCAGACGGCCTGTTAGTGCCGGCAGCGAGTTTGCCGGTTTACCCAAATAATGTTGTGCTTCTTAAAGATGTACCCGACGGTTTGACAAACAGAACATCGGCACATTCCGGCAGGGCATTGCGCCTCATCTCCGTTGTATCCGCCTGAATCGGCAGAACCGTTCAGACGGCCTGACTGACATTTATTGTCACTTTGTAACAATTTCACTGCGAGTCAGGCTTGGGGTTTAGAGATGTCCGGTTTTTGATAAATCAAGTTGTATTGCGTAATACCTTGTTATCTTTGTGCTTTAGTTCTTTTTGGCATTTGCCGGAGATTAGGTACTTAATCTTTCGGGTGTTATCCCTGCAAATTGTATGCCAGTTTTCCTTTATACGCATAATCTGTGTATGCTAGAATGTTGGTTTTATACAACATTCATATTAACGAACCAGAAACGGATTATACCTTTTCTCATGCCCGATATTGGTCATGCGGCCGTGTCCGGCGATAACTTGCGTGGTTTCGGGCAGGGTTAATAGTTTAGCGCGAATATTATTTATGAGGTCATCATGATTGCCACGCGGAAAATCTGTGCGACCAACGGTCTCATAAAACAAAACATCGCCTGCGACTAAAAGCCCGTTTTCGGCGTTGTAAAAAACGACTTGTCCGGGAGTGTGGCCGGGAATGTGGAGGACTTGGAAGCTGTGGTTGCCGACCTTGAGCGTTTCCCCTTCTTCCAGCCAGCGTGTCGGCGTGAATGACGGAGAAACAGGGAAACCGTATTGCGCCGTTGTTTGCGGAAGGGCTTGGAGCAGGAATTCGTCGTCTTTGTGCGGGCCGAGAACAGGTACGTCGCAGGTTTTCAAAAGCTCAACCACGCCGCCTGCATGGTCAAGATGGCCGTGGGTCAGCCAAATGGCGGTCAGCTTGAGGCCTTTGTTTTGGACTTGTTGCAATAAATAGGGTACATCGCCGCCGACATCGGTCAAAACGGCTTCTTTGGTTTCATCATCCCAAATCAACGTGCAGTTTTGACGGAAGGGGGTAACGGCATTGATTTCAAATTGGAGTGCCATGGGTGTTCCTAGGGAATGCTTATTTAATGTTGTTTACATTTCAGACGGCCTTTTGTTATTATGCATATATAATAAAAAAGCAAGTCTGGAAAAGTGTCTTATGAATAATGTAATGCGAACCATATTACGCTAATGTTAGAGCGTTTTGGGCTAGTTGCTAAATAAAAGAGCTAGAAAAGCGTCTAACCACTTGCAAATGTAGTAGGCGAATACATTTACCATGACGGCTAGCCAAAACAAATAAAATAGCTGCCACAAATACGAAATAGACATCGTAATTTATGACAGCTATTTGGCAGTACCTGGTCGATCTTATAGTGTAATTATTTAGTTATATTCTATTTTTTAAAAGCCTCACCGATGGAATAAATTCCGTCAAATAAGAAACCGAAAGCGATAAAGTAGATAAATACCTTACCGGAAGCAATCGGCTGGAATATGAGTAATAGGCCTAATAGTAAAAGAATTAGTGCAAGCCATTTTGCATTACGTCCCATGAGTGATACCATGCTGTCGGACTTTCTTGATTTAATGAAAATGATGATAGCATCGATTACCATCCAGATGCCGATTGTGATCGGGAATACTAACGGTAGGAATGCAAATCCGCCGCATACGAGAAAGATACCGAATAGAGCATTGATAATACCGCTGATGAGATACCAGCCGCTACGCAATTCAGGGGGTAACATAAAATAATTTATAATGGAGCTGACTGCACTGACAAAAAAGATAATAGAAAATAGCCAGGCAAAAGCCATGAGATTAATAACGGGATTTAAGAGTAAGAATATCCCCAGGATAATGCTTAAAATACCCGATAAAATAAAGAAAAATTTGCTTGAACCACTCATAATAATTCCTCCAATCTTTGGTACTGCTTATTTACAGTATTCATGAAATCATGGGGGATGTCAAATTGTAACGATAAAGACGAGGGCGGTTTGAGCAAATTTCCGCGATGGTGCGTTCTGCCTCGGGAAATTGGGACGGCATCCGTTTGCATGTTTTTGACGTGCCGCAGGCGCAGGGTAATCTGTATCAGCGGCTGGAAACGGCTTCGAAATGGCTGAAATCACACCCGTCGGCACGGTTTACGGTTATTCCGCAAGTCAAGGTGCGCGACAAACAGCATGCTTTGGATTTTTTGAAACAAGTCGAAGCGCTGGGTGGGGAAGGTGTGATGCTGCGTCAACCTGAAGCCCGTTATGCAGGCGGTAGAAATGGGCAGCTGTTGAAGCTGAAAAGTGAATATGATGATGAATGTACGGTGACGCGTCATTATGAGGGCAAAGGGCGCAATGTCGGGCGTTTGGGTGCGGTAGGATGCAAAAACCAATATGGCGAGTTTCGTATCGGCAGCGGTTTTAAGGATAAAGACCGCGACCATCCGCCGAAAATCGGTGCGCTGATTACTTACCGTTATCGTGGTTTTACGCAAAAGGGAACGCCGAAATTTGCAACATTTGTCAGGGTGCGCTCGGATCGATAAAACAAATGAAAGGCCATCTGAAAATAGGTTTCAGACGGCCTTTCATATAGATGTTGTATAGCCTTTTATAAGGTTTCCAATACATCAGGCAATTCGGCCAAGCTGTTGAGCATGGCGACATGGGGCAGGGCGGAAAGCTGTTGGGCGGTATGTGCGCCGGTGGTGACGGCGATGGCGCGGATTTTGGCATTGGCGGCCATTTCTAGGTCGTGGGTGGTGTCGCCGACGACGACGGCCTCTTTCGGTTCAACACCCAGTCGGTCGCAGAGGGCGAGTACCATATCTGGTGCAGGTTTGGACGGATATTCGCTGGCGCAGGCGGTTTCCAGCCAAAAGTCTTGAGTGTCGGTTTGTGCGATGGCTTTGTCCAAGCCGCCTCGGCCTTTGCCGGTTGCTACGGCAAGCCAATAGCCTTGTTGTTTCAAGCGTTGCAGGCAGGGCAGGGCTTCGGGGAACAGGGTCATGTTGCGGTTGTTGGGATTGAGGTAGTGCGCGGCATAGGTCTCAATCAGGGTTTCCTGAACGTGTTCACTGACGTTGTGGGCAAGGCGGCGGATGATGCCGGAGAGGCTGTATCCGATGAGCGGGCGGATTTGGTCGGCTTCGGGAACGGGCAGGCCGCAATCGGCAAAGCTTTGTTGGAAGGTGTGGATGATGGGGTTGGTGGTGTCGGCAAGCGTGCCGTCCCAGTCGAAAATAATGAGTTTGGGTTTCATGGGTTTCCTTTCAGATGGCCTTTTCCTGATTTTCCAACATTAAAACAAATTGCGCCAATTCTTGCGGCAGGGGGGCTTTCAGGATCAGTTTTTCGCCGGTCAGCGGATGGGCGAGGTGCAGCTCGGAAGCGTGCAGGAACATTCTTTTCAAACCGAGTTTTTGCAGGCGTTTGTTGGCCTGATAGTCGCCGTAGCGTTCGTCGCCGGCAATGGGGCAGTCTTGCGATTGCAGGTGGACGCGGATTTGGTGGGTGCGGCCGGTTTTCAGGGTGGCTTCGACAAAGGTCAAGTCGGATAGGCCGACTTGGTGTAAAAGACCGTCTGAAAAACGGTTTAACACGCGGAAGATGGTGTGGGCGGATTGGCCGTCTTCGCTGACGCGTACCATTTTTTCGCCTTGTGCACCGGTGTATTTGAACAGGGGGAGCTTGACGTGGAAGCAGTCGTTCGGCAGTCTGCCGACACCCAGCGCAAGATAGATTTTTTTCGGATGGTCGTTGCGGATGGCTTCGTGCAGTTTCACCAAGGCGCTGCGTTTTTTGGCAATCATCAAAAGGCCGCTGGTGTCTTTGTCGAGGCGGTGGACGAGTTCGAGATAACGCGCTTCGGGACGGGCGCGGCGGATTTGTTCGATGACGCCGAAACTCACGCCGCTGCCGCCGTGGACGGCAACGCCGGACGGTTTGTTGATGACCAAAAGCGCATCGTCTTCGTAAACGATGTCAAATTCGCGCGCAGGCGCGGCCTGGCTTTCAGACGGCCTTTGTTTTTCGGCGATGCGTATCGGCGGAATGCGGACGGTATCGCCTGCCTGAATGCGGTTGTCGGGTTTGCAGCGTTTTTTGTTCAGCCGCACTTCGCCGGCGCGGATAATGCGGTGGATATGGCTTTTCGGGACGCCTTTGAGGATTTTTATCAGATAGTTATCAAGGCGTTGGCCTTCCTCGTGTTCGGCAACGGCAATCAGGCTGACTGAATCTTTGCGTATTGCGTGCATTTTCTCTATAATCCCAAACGTCCGTTTCGGGACCAGAACCTGCCGTCGCAGGCCGTCTGAAACGGATTTATTGTTAAAACGAGATTTTATATTAAAAACGCACTCCGCAAAGCATTTCCTTGTGTTTGTTCAAAGCCGGCAAACGCAATCCCGTAATTAAGTTTGAATTGAACCTGCCGTCCGGCCGGGCGTAAGACGCAGTCCGCGCAGCACCGTCCGAAATTACCGGCGCTACGATAATAAGAAGATGTAGGCTGCCTTAATTTTGTCCGAAGCATCAGCATTCGGACGGCAGCGGAACCATCAACCTTTCCGCCGCATTGTTCTTTATTTCCTTCTTTATCCGAATCCGTCCGCACATGGCTTGAGTTCAAGCATGCAACCTTGCGGATTTCAAATCAAATACTGGTTACACGGGGATTTTCCCATCTTGCCTTTGAAGAGTGCCAACCGGACAGACAGGCCGTCTGAAAAAGATATTCACAAATCAAACGGCTGCTGTTCACGAGGTGACTATGAAAAGAATGTTATTCAACGCAACGCAGGCCGAAGAGCTGCGCGTTGCCATTGTCGATGGCCAAAACCTTTTGGACTTGGACATCGAAACGCTGGGCAAAGAACAGCGTAAAGGCAATATCTACAAAGGTATCATTACCCGCATCGAGCCGTCGCTGGAAGCGTGTTTCGTCGATTACGGAACCGACCGCCACGGCTTTTTGCCGTTTAAGGAAGTATCGCGGTCATATTTCCGCGACTACGAAGGCGGCAGGGCGCGTATTCAGGACGTGCTCAAAGAGGGCATGGAAGTCATCGTCCAAGTCGAAAAAGACGAGCGAGGCAACAAAGGTGCGGCACTGACCACTTTCATCAGCCTTGCCGGCCGCTATTTGGTATTGATGCCGAACAATCCGCGCGGCGGCGGCGTATCCCGCCGTATCGAAGGCGAAGAGCGCCAAGAGTTGAAAGCCGCTATGGCCGAACTCGATATTCCGAACGGCATGAGCATCATTGCCCGTACTGCCGGCATCGGCCGCAGCGCGGAAGAGTTGGAATGGGACTTGAACTACCTCAAACAGCTCTGGCAAGCCATTGAAGAAGCAGGCAAAGCACACCATGACCCTTACCTGCTCTTTATGGAAAGCTCGCTGCTGATTCGTGCGATTCGCGACTATTTCCGTCCCGACATCGGCGAGATTCTGGTGGATAATCAAGAAGTTTACGACCAAGTTGCAGAGTTCATGAGCTACGTCATGCCGAGCAATGTAGGCCGTCTGAAACTCTATCAAGACCACACGCCGCTGTTTTCCCGTTTCCAAATCGAACACCAAATCGAAAGCGCGTTCTCACGCAGTGTCAGCCTGCCTTCCGGCGGCGCGATTGTGATCGACCACACCGAAGCTTTGGTTTCCATCGACGTCAACTCTGCGCGTGCCACACGCGGCTCGGATATTGAAGACACCGCGTTCAAAACCAATATGGAAGCCGCCGAAGAGGTCGCCCGTCAAATGCGCCTGCGCGACTTGGGCGGTTTGGTCGTCATCGACTTCATCGACATGGAAAATCCGAAACACCAACGCGATGTTGAAAACGTCCTGCGCGACGCGCTCAAAAAAGACCGCGCACGCGTGCAAATGGGCAAACTTTCGCGTTTCGGCCTTTTGGAGTTGAGCCGCCAACGTTTGAAACCGGCTCTGGGAGAAAGCAGCCATGTTGCGTGTCCGCGCTGTGCCGGTACAGGCGTCATCCGCGGCATCGAATCCACCGCCCTGCACGTTTTGCGCATCATTCAAGAAGAAGCAATGAAAGACAACACCGGCGAAGTACACGCACAAGTGCCTGTCGATGTTGCCACCTTCCTGTTGAACGAAAAACGCGCCGAGCTGTTTGCGATGGAAGAGCGCTTGGATGTGAACGTCGTCCTGATTCCAAACATCCACTTGGAAAATCCGCACTACGAAATCAACCGCATCCGCATTGATGACGTAGAAGAAGACGGCGAACCGAGCTACAAACGCGTTGCCGAGCCGGAAGAAGACGAATCTGCCAAACCTTTCGGCAGCGAAAAAGCCAAAGCAGCCCGTCCTGAGCCTGCCGTCAAAGGCGTGCGCCATACCCAGCCTGCGCCAACTGTCGCCCCTGAGAAAAAAGCCTCTTGGTGGGACAGCTTCAAAGCCTGGTTGAAACGTATTTTCGGCGGCGAGCCTGCGCCTGCCGCAGTTGCTCAAGAGCCTGCCGAAAAACGCACTACAACCAACCGCAGCCAAAACAGCAACCGCCGTTCAAACAGCCGCCGTCAAAATCCACGCCGCAACAACAAACACGACGGCAGTAAAGTCGAAGTGCGCGAAGTAGGTGCCGAAGCCGCCGACAGTAAGTTTGAAGAAAGCAAATCAAACGAAAGCCGCAACGACGAGCGTAAAGAAAGCCGCCGCAGCCGCAACCGCAACAACCGCCGCGATGAGCGCAACAACGAGCGTAACCGTGTTGAGGAAACGGTTGAAGACGTAAACGTTCAAGAAGTGGCCGCACTGGCTGAGATGCCGTCTGAAAACCAAGCGGAACAAAACGGCAATAAACGCCGCCGCAACAACGGCCGTAACGAGCGCAACCGCCATCAATCTACGGAAAACCGTGTTGAAGACGTGAACGTTCAAGCCGATGGCGAACAGGCGCGAGTTGAAACGGACGACAATGCTCGCAGCGAAGAGGGTGTGAAAAACAACGGCCGTCAAGGACGCGACCGCAACAATCGTCAGCGCAACAATCGCAACGACCGCCGTTCTAACAGCAAAAAACGCAATATTCCGTCTTCAGCAAAAATCGAGCAATACCTGAACATTACCGATACCGCCGACAAAGTTCTCTTTGCTGTGGCGCATGTTTTGGGTTTGAACGAAACGGTTGAAGCTGCAAATGCGACATTGTCTTCTGAAAGCGATCAAGCCGAGCCGCTGGTGATTGTAGTATCCGAGCCTGAAGTGACCAGCGCAGAGCCATTCGTATTTGCGATTGAAAGCGAAGACGAGCCTGCCGTAGCGCAAACTGAAGGCGCTGATGCCGAACAAGCCCTGCTTGCTTCTGCAGTCAGCAATGTCAAAGAAGCCATTGCTGCGGTATTGTCTCCGAATGCAACGGCTACTGTTGCACCGGTTGAAGCACCAGCCGGAACTGTTGCCACACAAACTGAAGCCGTAGCTGAAGCAGCGCCTGTCGCAATCGTTGTACCTGAGAGCTTGGGCGATTTGATCTTCGTTGAAACCGATCCGCAAGCCGTTGCCGCTTTTGCTGCGCAGCCACAACCTGAACCGGTTGCCAAAACACGCCGTTCGGATGTGCCTAAAGTAGAAGTGGAAGACGTAGCAGTCGAAATGATTTTGGTGGAAACACGCAAAGATTAAGATTGGTTTTCCAGTTAAAAGCCCGATGTTGAACGCATCGGGCTTTTTTATTGGTAAGGAGATGCACTGCTCATTTGCTTTGTGTTTGCCACGAGGGTTGCTTCATGCTTGAAAAAGCAGGATAGCTTGCTGAGAAAGGGAGGGCATGTTTTTTTCAATAGGAAGGGCTTAATGAAAATTGGTATGAGAAAAGCCGTCTGAAATGGTTTCAGACGGCCTTGGTTTGTGTGTGTATGTTTGGGTATTGTGATTATTTTTTGTTCAGAGAGTCACGGATTTCGCGCAACAACAGAACTTCTTCGCTAGGCTCTGCCGGTGCTTCTTCAGCAGGAGCTTCGGTTTTTTTCACAGAGTTGATGGCTTTAACCACACAGAAGATGGCAGCGGCAACGATCAGGAAGCTGATCACAGTATTGATGAACAGACCGATGTTCAGGGTAACGGCACCGGCTGCTTGAGCGGCTGCTAGATTGGCGTAACCTTCTGCAGGAGCGGCTTGTGCGCCGTCTTTCAGGGTGATGAACAGGTTGGAGAAATCAACGCCGCCGATCAGCAGACCGATAGGAGGCATGATTACATCGTCAACCAATGATTTGACGATGCCGCTGAATGCTGTACCGACAACCATACCGACTGCGAGGTCGACAACGTTGCCACGCATAATAAATTCTTTAAATTCTGAAGCGATTGACATAATTAATCTCCTGTATGTGTTTGAGTCAAAATCAGATGTAGTTCAATAAAACGGCAGGCATATTAACGCTTTATCGGTTAAGAAAAATTCATTAATGTTAAATTTTGTATTTCATGCTAAAAATGCCCGGCTTCTATGCCTTCTGTATGAAAAACAGGCCGTCTGAATTTTTTTTGTTACTTTTTTGCACCACTTTTTATCAGCGGCTAAGTATCAGATAACATGAATGTTATCTTTAGAATCAATGCTCTATCGGAATTTCAGATTGGGGTAGAATGATAATATAATAATGTTGAAAACATAATCATTGAAAGCCTGTAAAGGTAATGTTTCGTATCCGTATTTGACTTTCAGACGGCCTTATCGGTTATGCAGTTATTCAAACCATAATGTAATGGCCATAAAAAACGCACTTTCATGAAGAAAGTGCGTTTGGCGTGAAAACTGTTTAGTTCTCTTCGTCGTTCAGCGCGTTGATGCTGTAACCGCCGTCAACGTAGGTAATCTCGCCGGTGATGCCGGAAGCGAGGTCGGACAAGAGGAAGGCGGCGGTGTTGCCGACTTCTTCAGTGGTAACGTTGCGACCCAATGGGTTGTGGGAAGCGACGTGGCCTAAGAGTTTGCTTAAATCGGCAATGCCGGAAGCAGCCAGGGTTTTGATCGGGCCTGCGGAGATGCCGTTGCAGCGGATGCCTTCTTTGCCCAGGCAGGCGGCAGTGAAGCGGATGCCGGCTTCGAGGCTGGCTTTGGCCATGCCCATAACATTGTAGTTAGGAATGGCACGAACGGCGCCCAAGTAGCTCAGGGCAACGATTGCGGCGTTGCGGCCCTGCATCATCGGACGTGCAGCTTTGGCCAGTGCAGGCAGGCTGTATGCGGAGATTTCGTGAGCGGTGTTGAACGCTTCGCGGCTGATGCTGTCGAGGAAGTCGCCGCTCAAAGCTTCTTTAGGTGCGAAGCCGATGGAGTGGACGAGGCCGTCCAAGCCGTCCCAGTGTTTGCCCAAGTCAACGAACACTTGGTTGATTTCGTCGTCGCTGGTAACGTCGCAGCGGAACACGAGTTCGGAGCCGAGTTCGGCCGCCATTTTACGGACGCGCTCTTCCAGTTTGTCGACAACATAAGTAAATGCCAATTCCGCGCCTTGTTCGCGGCAGGCTTTGGCGATGCCGTAAGCGATGGAACGCTCGGAGATCATGCCGGTAATCAGAATTTTTTTGCCTTGCAAAAAGCCCATTTTCTTATCCTTTCTTTAGCAGTGGTATTGCGGTTGCATTAAACGGCGCATTATAGCAAAAACCGCTGTTTCGGTCTAGAAAACAACGGATAACCCTTTGTCTTGCCTCAAATAGGGATGAGGTTGTCTGCCGAGGCCGTCTGAAACCTGACGGAACGGCGGCAAAACGTTATACTTTATAGTCTTAATGACCGATGTTTCAGGAGTGAACCATGCCCGAGCAAAACCGCATTCTTTGCCGAGAACTCAGCCTGTTGGCGTTTAACCGTCGTGTACTGGCTCAGGCGCAGGATACGAAAGTTCCTTTGTTGGAGCGTTTGCGTTTTTTGTGCATCGTGTCTTCCAATTTGGACGAATTTTTTGAAGTGCGCATGGCGTGGTTGAAACGCGAAAACAAACTGCGTCCGCATCAGTTGCTTGACAACGGCAAAACCGCGGCCGAAACCATCGAAGCGGTGGCGAAAGAGGCACAGGCCTTGATTCGCGAGCAGTACGATCTGTTTAACAAAGTATTGCAGCCTGCACTCAGCCGTGCCGGCATTCATTTCTATCGCCGCCACAAATGGACGGCCGCGCAGAAAAAATGGATCGAAAACTATTTCGACAACGAGCTGTTGCCTATTCTCACGCCCATCGGCCTTGATCCGTCACACCCGTTTCCTCGCCCGTTAAACAAATCGCTCAACTTCGCTGTCGAACTCGAAGGCACGGATGCATTCGGCCGTCCGTCCGGAATGGCGATTGTGCAGGCTCCGCGCATTTTGCCGCGCGTTGTCCCCATGCCGTCTGAAATTTGCGGCGGCGATGCAGGCTTTGTGTTCTTGTCTTCGATTTTGCACGCCCATGTCGGCAAACTCTTTCCCGGCATGAAGGTTAAAGATTGCCATCAGTTCCGCCTCACGCGCGACAGCGATTTGACGGTTGATGAAGAAGATTTGAAAAACCTGCGTGCCGCGATTCAAAATGAGTTGCACGACCGCGAATACGGCGACGGCGTGCGCTTGGAAGTGGCGGATACTTGTCCGGCGCATATTCACGACTTCCTGCTTGCCCAGTTCAAGCTGACTTCTGCCGAGCTGTATCAGGTCAAAGGGCCGGTCAATTTGGTGCGCCTCAATGCCGTCCCCGATTTGGTGGACAGGCCGGATTTGAAGTTTCCGCCGCGCAATGCAGGCCGTCTGAAAGCCTTGCGCAAAAATGGCTCCGTATTCAAACTGGTCAAACAGTCACCGATTTTGCTGCACCACCCGTATCAGTCTTTCGATCCGGTTGTCCAAATGATACGCGAGGCTGCGGCCGATCCGGATGTGTTGGCCGTAAAAATGACCATCTACCGCACCGGCAGCAATTCCGAGCTTGTGCGCGCATTGATGAAGGCTGCGCTGGCGGGCAAGCAGGTTACCGTCGTGGTCGAACTCATGGCGCGTTTTGACGAAGCCAACAACGTCAACTGGGCGAAACAGCTGGAAGAGGCGGGCGCGCACGTCGTGTACGGCGTATTCGGCTACAAAGTCCACGCCAAAATGGCTTTGGTTATCCGTCGCGAAGACGGCGTGCTCAAGCGTTATGCCCACCTCGGTACCGGTAACTACCACCAAGGCACATCGCGCATCTACACCGACTTCGGCATCATCACCGCCGACGAACAAATCACTGCTGATGTGAACATTCTGTTTATGGAAATCACCGGATTGGGCAAGCCGGGCTGTCTGAACAAGCTCTATCAAAGCCCGTTTACCCTGCACAAAATGGTCATCGACCGCATCAAGCAGGAAACCGAACACGCCAAAGCAGGCAAACCTGCGCGAATTACCGCCAAGATGAACTCACTCATCGAGCCGAGCGTGATTGATGCGTTGTATCAAGCCAGCGCGGCAGGTGTGCAAATCGACCTGATTGTGCGCGGTATGTGTACTTTGCGTCCGGGTGTAAAAGGCTTGTCCGAAAACATCCGCGTCCGTTCCATTATCGGCCGCCAACTCGAACACTCGCGCGTGTATTGTTTCCATAACAACGGCGCAGACGATACCTTTATCTCCAGCGCCGACTGGATGGGGCGCAACTTCTTCCGCCGCATTGAAGTCGCCACGCCGATTACCACACCTGAACTCAAAGAACGCGTGATCCGCGAAGGTTTGGAAATGGCCTTGGAAGACAATACCCAGGCTTGGCTGATGCAGCCTGACGGCAGCTATGTCCGCACCCAGCCGCAAGACGGCGAGCCTGCATTTGGTTTGCAGGAAGGTTTGTGGAAAATATACGGACGTTAAATTAAATAATGTCTCAGGCCGTCTGAAACGCAGGTTTCAGACGGCCTTTTTTGATTTTGCCGTTATAATTCCGTTTCCCAATCTTTCAGACGGCCTTTCCTATGAAATCTTACCCCGATTCCTATCTTCATTTTGAAAACCTCGAATCTCCCGAAACGCAAGAGTTTGCCGCTGCGGCGCATGCCGAAACGCGCGCCCGTTTTTTAGAAAACGACAAAGCGCGCGCATTGTCTGACGGCATTTTGGCGCAGTTGCAGGACACGCGGCAGATTCCGTTTTGTCAGGAACACCGCGCGCGAATGTACCATTTCCATCAGGACGCGGAATATCCGAAGGGTGTGTACCGCGTGTGTACGGCGGCGACTTACCGTTCCGGCTATCCTGAGTGGAAAATCCTGTTTTCAGTGGCGGATTTCGACGAATTGCTCGGCGACGATGTGTATTTGGGCGGCGTGTCGCACTTGGTGGAAAAGCCCAACCGCGCGTTGTTAACACTGAGCAAATCGGGCGGCGATACGGCGTACACGCTGGAAGTGGATTTGGAAGCAGGGGAGTTGGTAGAAGGCGGTTTTCACTTTCCGGC
The DNA here is from genome assembly GCF_051958295.1 of Neisseria sp. P0014.S002. Classification (NCBI taxonomy): domain Bacteria; kingdom Pseudomonadati; phylum Pseudomonadota; class Betaproteobacteria; order Neisseriales; family Neisseriaceae; genus Neisseria; species Neisseria sp. P0014.S002. The sequence goes on from NZ_JBQCVO010000002.1 coordinate 220,870, forward strand.
AGGTAAAAACCATGTGTCGTGGCGCGATGAAAACAGCGTATGGGTGTGTCCGGCTTGGGACGAACGCCAGTTGACCCAATCGGGCTATCCGCGCGAAGTGTGGCTGGTGGAGCGCGGCAAAAGTTTCGAGGAAAGCCTGCCGGTGTATCAAATTGCCGAAGACGGCATGATGGTGAACGCGTGGCGTTATCTCGATCCTCAGGGTTCGCCGATTGATTTGATTGAAGCGTCGGACGGTTTTTACACCAAGACGTATTTGCAGGTGTCGGCCGAAGGCGAGGCGAAACCGTTGAACCTGCCCAACGATTGCGATGTGGTCGGTTATCTAGCCGGACATCTTTTACTGACGCTGCGCAAGGACTGGAACCGCGCAAACCAAAGCTATCCGAGTGGCGCATTGGTGGCAGTAAAATTGAACCGCGGCGAATTGGGTGCAGCGCAGCTTTTGTTTGCGCCCGATGAAACGCAGGCATTGGAGAGCGTGGAAACGACCAAGCGTTTTGTGGTGGCGAGCCTGCTGGAAAACGTGCAAGGCCGTCTGAAAGCGTGGCGGTTTACCGACGGCAAATGGCAGGAAGCCGAGTTGCCGCGCCTGCCTTCGGGTGCATTGGAAATGACCGACCAGCCGTGGGGCGGCGACGTGGTTTACCTTGCCGCCAGCGATTTCACTACGCCACTGACGCTGTTTGCGCTGGATTTGAACGTGATGGAACTGACCGTCATGCGCCGTCAGCCGCAGCAGTTTGATTCAGACGGCATCAACGTGCAGCAGTTTTGGACGACTTCGGCCGACGGCGAGCGCATTCCTTATTTCCACGTCGGCAAAAACGCCACGCCTGACACGCCGACCTTGGTTTATGCTTACGGCGGTTTCGGCATTCCTGAATTGCCGCATTATCTGGGCAGTGTCGGCAAATATTGGTTGGAAGAGGGCAATGCCTTTGTGTTGGCAAACATCCGCGGCGGCGGCGAATTCGGCCCGCGCTGGCATCAGGCGGCGCAGGGAATCAGCAAACATAAAAGTGTTGATGATTTATTGGCCGTCGTGCGCGATTTGTCCGAACGCGGCATGAGTTCGCCCAAACACATCGGTTTACAGGGTGGTAGCAACGGTGGCCTGATTACCGCCGCCGCCTTCGTGCGCGAGCCACAAAGTATCGGCACACTGGTGTGCGAAGTGCCGTTGACCGACATGATCCGCTATCCGCTGCTCTCCGCCGGCGCAAGCTGGACGGACGAATACGGCAACCCGCAGAAATACGAAGTCTGCAAACGCTGGCTGGGCGAATTGTCTCCGTATCACAATCTTTCAGACGGCATCAATTATCCGCCAGCACTCATTACCACCAGCCTCAGCGACGACCGCGTCCATCCCGCCCACGCGCTCAAGTTCTACGCCAAACTGCGCAAAACCTCCGCGCAATCGTGGCTTTACGCGCCTGACGGCGGCGGCCATACCGGCAACGGCACGCAACGCGAATCCGCCGACGAACTTACCTGCGTATTGCTGTTTTTGAAAGAGTTTTTGGGGTAGAAGCAAGCAGCAGGACTGACCGTTTTGTAAAGTTGAGAAACAAAATACTCTTGTTTCGGCAAGTGAAAAGAAGGCCGTCTGAAAAACGAATATTAAAGTTTTTCAGACGGCCTTCTTTTCTTTTAACTTTCAACATATCCCGATAAAATGAACACTTTGTAAGTGATCATTGATGGAAGACGCAATTATGGCAACCGAACCGAAAAATTATACACGATTTAGAAAATAATTTCAAACAAAACAATATATTAAAACTCAAACAAATCTTTCCCGAAGTCTTTTGCGAAGACCAAATCGACTTTGAGAAACTCAAACTCGTCCTTGGCGCAGAAAACCTTGCCGGTGTGGGCGAATGTTATCAACTCGATGCTGTAGAAACTAGTAGCGTTGTTTACAGTATTTCCAGGAGAATACTGAAACATGAACATGCACAAAAACACCCGTCTCATCCCATCTCTGGATTTGGATATCCTCAACGGCATCATGCGCCAAGCCGTGTTGCAGCAGCTGCAAACCTACTTGGGCGCGGACACCATCATCGAAACACACATCACCCGCGACATGCTCGAACGCGCAGAAAAAATCCGCCTCTCCAACGCCTTGAGAGGCGTGTTTGAGGCGGATTTGGTGTACTAGGAACAATCAATGATTTCTCGGAAATGGATAAAGCCTGAAGGCGATTATTCGTTAGACGGTTTATCTGTCTGAGACTTGTGCGTTTGTAATATGCGCACTACCTTACCCTCATAACGCTGGCGTAACCACGCCTGCATCCGCTCGTAATCTTTGGCAGGTAGTGGCTGCTCCAATTCGAGAGAGACAATGACGATATCGTCATATGTATCTGTCTTCGGTTCTGCGTTTTTTTGGCTTTCAGACTGTTCGGAAACAGGCGTTGTTTGCGCTTTATCCCAAGCCAAGCCGCGTCCGACAATGATTTTTTCCGCTTCCGGATATTGGGCTTTTAATTCCTTAAGTACCGCAGCATCGTCAGCACCGGCGGTATCGGCAGTTTTGCCCGCAAGCACGGTATCGATGTAGGCTTGCTGCTCTTTCAGATCATTTTGCTGCTGAACCGAGTTGTTTTGGCTTGCCAGCAATTCTTCGATTTTGGCATCGTCCCCTCCCGCATAAACCACGTTTACCTTCGGCGCTTTCACACCTGACGCTTCAAGGCTTTTCACCAGCAAGGCGGAAATTTTCTCGGCATTGCCCGTTCCATTGACAATCAGATCGACTTTATTTTCTCTATAGTTCAACATCTTACGCAGTACGAAAAAACCTTCCTGTTGCTTCGCAGTGGCAATGGCAGCATTGGCTCTGGTGTTGAAGATTTCCTGACTCACCAGTCTTGATGCCATATATCCGCTCGGAATCATCACTGTCAACACTACGGCTGTGATAATAATACGGTGTAGTCTGCGTTTGGTCTCACTTACCAGCCCCCTGCGCGGCAGCTTGAGCAGCTTGGAAAACAACAAGGTCGCAAAAGCGATGAATACGCAGTTGATGGCAAAAAGATATGAAGCACCGAGAAAGTAGTGCCAGTTGCCATGTGCCAGTCCGTAGCCCGCAGTACACAGGGGTGGCATCAATGCGGTAGCAATCGCCACACCCGGTATGGCATTGCCTCCCTCTTTTCGGGTCAGCGCCACAATACCCGCACTACCGCCGAAGAAGGCAATCAACACATCCCAAAGGGTCGGCTGAGTACGCGCCAAAATCTCGCTTTGCGCCTCTTTAAGCGGGGTTAACAGGAAATACAACGTAGCGGTAATCAAACTGATGACGATGAACACAATAATATTGCGTGCTGCTTGGCGGATCAGTGCAGTATCGCCTACCGCGGCACCGTAACCCATACCGACGATCGGCCCCATTAACGGGGAAATCAACATCGCCCCGATCACTACTGCCGTGCTGTTTACATTCAAACCGATACTCGCCACGGCAATGGCAAACATTAATACCCACATGTTAGGTCCAGATACCCGCGTATTGGCACGGATGGCAGCATCGATTTTGTCAGGATGAGCTTGGTCATGTGCAAGGTTGAACACATCTTGCAGTTTGGTCATGGCACCATTGTCTTCTTGTTTCTGCTTTTCTTGTATTTCCTGATTTTTACTTTCTTCCTGATCTTGCATATGCGTATCCTAAAGTTTTAATAGTTTATTTTAAACATCTAATTCATAAAGAATTTTTGAGTAATGAAATAATGCCTTGCCATTACGGCTAAATCTGACAGGCACACTTCCCACAATTTACAATATATTAGCATACGTCCGCAAACTTTTCCTCCGTTAGATGAAGGAAGGGCAAAGTTGCCGTTACAGCAAGCCGTAACGTGGGCTTTACCCACGAGATGAATGCCAAAATGAAAGTCTATGTGACTGTTGTCGGATTTAGTTGTTGGATGGTGGATTTCGTGGGCAAAGCCCACGCTACTTGGGTTATCCCAAATCTGCCTTGATTGAATAAAAGGTCGTCTGAAAACGGGGAAATCAGTTTTCAGACGACCTTTCCGCTTATTAACTTATTGATACCAAAGAAAAACAAATTCCCGCTTGTAGGTTAAAATCAGCCTATGCTAATATGCGCAACAACAGGTTTTTCCAGAATAATCTGTGCTAAAATGTAGGATTAGATGGAAAACTCTATCCGAATTCGGTACAATACCGACGAATTATTTCCCTTAAACAACCTGCCGCAAGGCGAAAAGGAACGACTGACATGTCAAACATCGAACAACAAGTTAAAAAAATTGTTGCTGAACAACTGGGCGTAAACGAAGCCGAAGTGAAAAATGAATCTTCTTTCCAAGACGATTTGGGTGCTGACTCTCTGGACACCGTAGAACTGGTGATGGCTTTGGAAGAAGCTTTCGGCTGCGAAATCCCTGACGAAGACGCTGAAAAAATCACTACCGTACAATTGGCTATCGACTACATCAACGCCCACCAAGGCTAATCGGTCGCACCAAACATCCAGCCTCTGCTGCGCCATCGCAATAGAGGCTTTTACCTTATTATTAAACCCCTGAAATTTCAGACGGCATGAGTTTTGCCCGTTTTCACGAAGAAAATAAGCAAGGCTGCCGCGAAAATCCCGACAACCAACAGCGAGATTATCATGAGTCAGAGAAGAGTAGTCATCACAGGTCTTGGCCAAGTATCACCGGTCGGCAACGACGTCGCCACCGCATGGAGCAATCTGCTCGCAGGCAAAAGCGGCATCGGACGGATTACCCGCTTTGACGCATCCGACATCAACAGCCAAATCGCCGGCGAAGTGCGCGATTTCGACATCGGCCAATATATCAGCGCGAAAGAAGCGCGCCGTATGGACGTGTTCATCCACTACGGTATTGCCGCCGCCCTGCAAGCCATTAATGATTCAGGCTTGGACGATTTGGAAACCCTCGACAAAGACCGCGTCGGTGTCAACATCGGCTCCGGTATCGGCGGCCTGCCGAGCATTGAAGCGACCGGCAAAGCCGTTATCGAAGGCGGCGCGCGCAAAATCAATCCTTTCTTTATCCCAGGCTCGCTGATTAACCTGATTTCCGGCCACGTAACCATTCTCAAAGGCTACCGCGGCCCGAGCTACGGCATGGTTTCCGCCTGTACAACCGGTGCACACTCCATCGGCGACTCTGCACGACTGATTAAATACGGCGACGCAGACGTTATGATTGCCGGTGGCGCAGAAGGTGCGATCAGCACTTTGGGCGTTGGCGGTTTTGCCGCCATGAAGGCACTTTCCACCCGCAACGACGACCCTGCCACCGCTTCCCGTCCGTGGGACAAAGGCCGTGATGGTTTCGTCATTGGCGAAGGCGCTGGCGTGCTGGTGTTGGAAGAATTGGAACACGCGAAAAAACGCGGTGCGAAAATTTACGCCGAAATCGTCGGTTTCGGTATGAGCTCCGATGCCTACCACATTACCGCGCCTAACGAAGAAGGCCCTGCATTGGCCGTTACCCGCGCCCTGAAAGATGCCGGACTGAATCCTGAAGACGTAGATTACGTCAACGCACACGGTACATCGACTCCTTTGGGCGATGCCAACGAAACCAAAGCCATCAAACGTGCTTTGGGTGATCATGCGCGTAAAGTCATCGTTAACTCCACCAAGTCTATGACCGGCCACTTGCTCGGCGCAGCCGGCGGTGTGGAAGCGTTGTACAGCGTATTGGCAGTACACGAGCAAAAATCTCCACCTACCATCAACATCTTTGAACAAGACGTTGAAGCCGGTTGCGATCTGGACTACTGTGCCAACGAAGCGCGTGACGCGAAAATCGACGTTGCCATCTCCAATTCCTTCGGCTTTGGCGGTACCAACGGCACATTGGTATTCAAACGCTTCAAAGACTGATAGAAGGTTTTAAGCCAAATTGAAAAGGCCGTCTGAAACTTGGTTTTCAGACGGCCTTTTTTATTTTGAAAGCTAAATATTCTTGATAATCTGTATCATTTGTATAAAAATACAGATTCCTATCAATATCGCCCGGATTTTATCGGGTAATCAACCCAATTACATTTTTATCAGGAGTCTACAATGAAAACTATCCGTATTCTGGCATTGGCCGCCGCACTGGCCGCCGTGCCTGCATTTGCGTCTGATTTTGGCCATGAACAGGCATTGACCATAGACGGCAAGCCCGCCCATCTGGCAGAAACTTCAGCCCGTATTTTGGCAAACGAAACCCTGACTGCGCCGCAACTGGTCGAAGACATTACCGACGGATTGGGTTCGAAAAAAATTCCGGGCTATAAATTGATGATTATGGGCCGCACTTATTCGGTGGCGGCAGAAACCAAACCGCCGAAAGAGGGCCAAACTCAGTGGCGAGACAATACGTTTATTCATCGCGGCGTAAAACTGTTTGTCGGTATTCCGGTTAAAAACGGTAAGATGGATTTAGCGTCTGCCCGGTTGATTAATATCGGTGTGGTTGACGACAACGGTGGTGCTGCGCCTCATGATGAGGGTGAAAAAATCCGCCCCGTCGGCAAACAGCTGATGTCTCCCGATACCAAAGTGGAAAATGTGAAACTCAATATTGCCAAACTGACGTTGCCAAATATGAAATTAGGCGAGACCAGTGGCGGTGGTGTGAAATTGGAAGCATCGGCAACATTGGACGGTAAACCGATACAGACCAAAATCGACAGCACTTTCTCCCGCTTCTATTCTGCCAAACCGGCGGCTACACGGCCGTTTATGGCAGATGCACGGTTTGTGAAATAATTGCAAAGGCCGTCTGAAATCCAGTTTCAGACGGCCTTTTATTGATAAAACCGATTCAATACCGCATCATTTTGCTGTCTACCTGCATTGCCCAAGCATCAATACCGCCTTGCAGGTTGTAGAGGTTTTCAAATCCGGCGTCTTCCAAATACATTGCCGTGTGCAGGCTGCGGATGCCGTGGTGGCAGTAAACGACGATGGGTAAATCGTCGTCGGGCAGCTCGTTTTGGCGCAGGGGGATGAGGTTCATCGGGATATGAATGGCGGCGGGCAGGGCGCAGATGGCGCGTTCTTCATCGGTGCGGACGTCGAGCAGATGAAATGCGCGGCCTTCGTCCTGCCATTGTTTCAATTCGGTGGGCGAGAGTTGGATAATGTCGGTCATAGGGTAGGGTATAAAAGTATGAGGCCGTCTGAACTTTCAGACGGCCTGTTGTTTAAAAATCGAAATCGCCGAACGGATTGGCCGATTTGTCTTCCAAGTGTGCCACGACGGTGTCGAACAATACTTTTTCGGAAAACTCATTGCCGTTACGCGTCAGCAAAAGCGCGCGTTGTACCGGTTTGCGACCAACGATGACCACCATACGGCCGCCGTCTTTCAGTTGCTCTTTCAGAATTTCAGGCACGCTATCTACTGCGCCGCCCACATAAATCGCATCAAAAGGAGCGCCTTGCGATGCTTCGGTCAGGCCGTTGTTTTGCACATAATCGACGTTGGCAAAGCCCAATTCGTCCAAAACTTTTTTGGCGCGTTGCTGCTGCTCGACATCGATGTCGTCAGTGACGACTTTACCGGCCAGTTTGGACAGCAGGGCGGTTGCATAGCCTGAGCCTGTACCGATTTCTAAGACGGTTTCGTCTTTTTTCAGTTTCAAACCTTGAGCCAGGCGGGCAACGACTTTGGGTTCCAACATCTTATGACCGTTGGCCAGCGGCAGCTCCATATCCGCATAGGCCAAACCTTGAAAAGCCTCGCCGACAAAATGTTCGCGCTCGATCTCCTCCAAAGCATCCAAAATGTCGAAGTCCAAGACATCCCACGGACGAATCTGCTGTTCAACCATATTGAAACGCGCTTTTTCAAAGTCCATATTTGTGCTCCGTTCAATTCTTAATTTTATCGAAGCATACATTATAAATCCTTGTCGGAGAGTGTGCCATCTTTCAGACGGCCTCGGAGGCTCGTTAATAATTGCCAAGCGCACATATATCCACTAAACTTTCACATTACACGACGCTACAGCAAGCAACAACCAACACATGGAGCAATAAAGATGTATCACCAAATCGGAATGTGGGATCAAAAATGGGTTATCGGCAACTGGAAAATGAACGGCCGACTCCAAAACAACAATGCGCTTATGCACCGCTTCCGTATCATGCCAACCGCTGAACGCGTGTTAATCGGCCTGGCCGCTCCGACCGTTTATCTGTTGCAACTGCACAACGCCATGCAGATTGTTTTGAACAACCGCATCTTGACCTGTGCGCAAGACGTGAGCCGTTTCCCGAATAACGGCGCGTACACCGGCGAAGTGTCCGCCGAAATGCTTGCCGACATCGGTACGGACATCGTCCTTATTGGCCACTCCGAGCGCAGCCTTTATTTCGGCGAGAAAAACGAAATCCAACGCCGCAAAATGGAAAACGTCCTCAACGTCGGTCTGATTCCATTGCTGTGTGTCGGCGAAAGCTTGGAAGAGCGCGAAGCCGGTAAAGAACACGAAGTCATTGCCCACCAGCTTTCCATCCTGCAAGGTTTGAATACCAAAAACATTGCCGTTGCCTACGAGCCGGTTTGGGCGATCGGTACAGGCAAAGTCGCCACTGTCGAACAAATTGCCGACATGCACGCATTTATCTACAAAGAAATCTTGTCTTTGTGCGGAAGCGATGTTAAAATCCGCGTTCTTTACGGCGGAAGTGTGAAAGCGGATAACGCAGCCGACATCTTCGCAGTACCTCATGTAGACGGCGCATTGGTTGGTGGCGCGTCATTATCATATGACTCCTTTACCGCCATCATCAACGCAGCACAAGCCTCGTAGAAAACATATGGAAGCCTTTAAAACCCTTATCTGGATCATTAATATTATTTCCGCTTTAGCCGTAATCGTGTTAGTATTGTTGCAACACGGTAAAGGCGCGGATGCCGGCGCAACGTTCGGTTCCGGCAGCGGTAGCGCGCAAGGCGTATTCGGTTCTGCCGGTAATGCCAACTTCCTCAGCCGCTCGACTGCCATTGCCGCAACTTTTTTCTTTGCGACCTGCATGGCGATGGTGTATATTCACACCCACTCCAGTAAGCACGGTTTAGACTTCAGCGATGTGAAGCAGACCCAGCAAGCTCCTAAGCCTGCAACGCCTGCACAAAACAATACAACTCCTGTTGCACCGAATCCTCAGCAGCAGTAAGACAATTTAATTTATGCCGACATGGTGGAATTGGTAGACACGCTATCTTGAGGGGGTAGTGGCCGTAGGCTGTGCGAGTTCAAATCTCGCTGTCGGCACCACATTAGAAAATCTAACCGCTTTTTAGCGGTTATTTTTTCGTCTTGAGAATCTGCCTTTCATTTATAGTGGATTAAATTTAAATCAGGACAAGGCGACGAAGCCGCAGACAGTACAGATAGTACGGCAAGGCGAGGCAACGCCGTACTGGTTTAAATTTAATCCACTATATCTTTAGGCCGAAACAGGGAAATATAATGAAGCGTTTGGTTGTCGGCATCAGCGGTGCCAGCGGTTTTCAGTATGGCGTGAAAGCTTTGCAGCTTTTGCGTGAGCATCAGGTAGAAACGCATTTGGTGGTTTCGCAAGGGGCGGAGATGACCCGCGCTTTGGAAACGGATTACACCAAAGAATACGTTTATGCTTTGGCGGATGTCGTGCATTCTATCCGTAATGTCGGGGCAAGTATTGCCAGCGGATCGTTTTTGACAGATGGAATGTTGATTGCGCCGTGTTCAATGAAAACCTTGGCTTCGGTTGCTCATGGATTCGCCGATAATTTGCTCAGCCGTGCGGCGGATGTAACGTTGAAAGAGCGGCGCAAGCTGGTGTTGATGGTGCGTGAAGCGCCGTTAAACTTAGCGCACATTGAAAACATGCGCCGCGTGACAGAGATGGGCGGCATTGTGTTTCCTCCCGTTCCGGCTTTATATCAGAAGCCTGAATCCATCGAAGATATGATTACACACAGTGTCTCCCATGCTTTGGACTTGTTCGGTATCATTCAAAACAATGTGCCGCGCTGGCAGGGCTGATGTTTCAGACGGCCTGAGTATAAGTTACGACTGAGAATGAAGATAAAAACCATGCAAACGATTCCTGCCAATATAGTGAAGTTTTTGAGCAATCATCATGTCGTCAGTATTGCTGCTGCGGAAGAGGGCGAAGTTTGGGCGGCTTGCTGTTTTTATGTATTTGATGAGGCAGATGCCCGATTGATTGTGCTGACATCTTTGAAAACGAAACATGGCGGAATGATGAGCCGGTCAGCCAAAGTAGCCGGTACTATTGCCGGACAACCTGACAGCATCGCAAAAATCGGCGGCATTCAGTTTGCGGCGACTGCCGCTTTGATTGAGGATGAAGCGGATTTGAAAGCAGCGCAGTCTTTGTATTACAAAGCGCATCCTGCTGCCAGAGTGATGAAAAGCGATGTTTGGGCATTGAATTTGGACAGCGTGAAATTCACTGACAATAAATTGGTATTCGCACAAAAAACGTACTGGAATCGCAAGGATTAAGAAAAGGCCGTCTGAAAGATGAAATTTCAGACGGCCTTTGGTAAGGTTACAAATTAATCGTGTCCGAGATCGACAGTTTTTTCTTTGTGACGTGTATCGGGAACCAAAACAATTTTCTCGTCCACTTTACCGATGGCTTTCACGTCTTTGCCCGGATAGTCCAGCTGATGCAGGAAGTAGCGGATACAGTTCAAACGTGCACGTTTTTTGTCGTCGGAACGGATGATGACCCAAGGCGCGTCGCCGGTGTGGGTGTGGAAGAACATGGCGTTTTTGGCTTCGGTGTAGTCGTCCCAGCGGTCGAGCGACTGGATATCCACTGGAGACAGTTTCCAGTGTTTCAGCGGGTCGTCACGACGGGAGATGAAGCGACGGAGTTGTTCTTCACGGGATACGGAGAACCAGAATTTGAACAGGTGGATACCGCTGGCAACAAGCATACGTTCCAATTCAGGGGTTTGACGCATGAAGAGCAGGTATTCGTTAGGTTCGCAGAAGCCCATCACGCGTTCTACGCCGGCACGGTTGTACCATGAGCGGTCGAAGAATACCATTTCGCCTGCGGTCGGCAGGTTTTGGATGTAGCGTTGGAAATACCATTGGCCGCGTTCGGTAGTGGTTGGTTTCTCCAAAGCAACCACGCGCGCGCCACGCGGATTCAGGTGTTCCATGAAGCGTTTGATGGTACCGCCTTTACCGGCTGCGTCGCGGCCTTCAAACAGGCTGACGATGCGCTGACCGGAATCTTTAACCCAGCTTTGTACTTTCAACAATTCGATTTGCAGCTTCTGTTTTTCTTTTTCGTAAACAGAGCGGCGCATGCGTTGTTTGTACGGGTAGTTGGCAGGAAGCGGTGCGCTGCCGGAATCTTCGTCAGTGCCGCGTCCTTCGTGTTCCAAAACAGCCTTTTCGAATACTTGCAGCTGGTCTTGTTTTTCGCCCAGTTCAACATTCTCGAACGGTTCTAATTGGTGGTCTGCCATAAAGTCTCCTTATCGATAAGTTTTAAATGATATGGTGTTGTGGTATGACTTGATTTTACCTCTTTATGCTGTGTTAGCCTACATAAAATTACACATAAGCGATTTTTTCTGACTTGTTTGATAATTTTTGTAAAAACAGCGTATAATCAGCCTATTTGTATAATACATCATGCCTTATTTCGCCCTGTTCGACGATGCGTTAAGCGGTCGTGCAAAACTCTATCAAAATCATGTGGAAAGCTGTCTTTTTCATCATAACGAACTGGCGTCGTTGGATGATGTTTTGCAGGCAGGTTGGAAAAAAGGTCTGCATGCAGTGTTGTTTGCAGACTACGAATTCGGATTGCCACTGATGGATATTTCATCCGCGCGCAGTGGCAATTTGCGTTTGCACTGGTTTGCTACTTGTACAGAAATCAATGCCGAAAGCTGGCTGGCCAATCATTCAGACGGCCTTAAGGCAGGCATCTCCACTCCCCGATTCTTCGTATCCGAAGCCGATTATCTCGAGCATATCAACCAAATCCACGAAGCCATCCGCCGCGGCGATACCTATCAAATCAATTACACCGCACGCCTGCACCTGCAAACTTACGGCAATCCGATTCAGCTTTACCGCCGCTTGCGCCAGCCTGTGCCGTATGCCGTTTTGTCTTGTCTGCCCGACGGGGCAGGGCAGGAAGCGTGGACTTTGTGTTTTTCTCCCGAACTTTTCCTCAAAATCGATTCAGACGGCCTGATCACAACCGAGCCGATGAAAGGCACTGCGCCGATTCTTCATGATGGACAAGATGAACGCCGCGCCGTTGAATTGCAAAACGACCCGAAAAATCGCGCCGAAAATGTGATGATTGTCGATTTATTGCGCAACGACCTCGGCAAAATTGCGCAAACGGGCAAAGTACGTGTGCCTGAACCGTTTAAAGTTTCCCGTTTCGGCAGCGTTTGGCAGATGACCAGTGCCATCGAGGCGCAGGCGCTGCCTGATGTTTCGGTTGCTGATATTTTCCGTGCAGCCTTCCCGTGCGGCAGTATTACCGGTGCGCCCAAACGTATGAGTATGCAGATTATTGAGTCCCTTGAATCCGAACCGCGCGGTTTGTACACAGGCAGCATCGGCTTTTTGCATCCGTGCGATACGGGTTTGGGATTTGAAGGCGTATTTAATGTCGTGATTCGTACCTTATCCCTGAAGCCGGTTTCAGACGGCCTTTATCAAGGTATTTATGGTGTGGGTTCGGGGATTGTGATTGATAGCGATCCTGAAGCCGAATATCGCGAGTGTGGTTGGAAAGCGCGTTTCCTTAATGACTTGCGGCCTGATTTCGGTATTTTTGAAACCATGCGTGCGGAAGACAAACAATGCCGTTTGCTCGATTTGCATTTAGGCCGTCTGAACAGCTCGGCACAAGAGCTCAATCTGACTTGGCCTGAAAATGCGGCAGAGCAAATTCAACACTATATAGATGCGTTACCAAGTGGATTATTTAGAGTCAAAGCCGCTTTGTTTTCAGACGGCCTTGCGTTGAGCTATGCGGGTGTTTCTGAATTGGATGGGCAACAATACGTTATCTTGAGTGAACACACATTAAGTCAACGCGATTATCTGCGCCGTTTCAAAACTACGCGCCGTGAAATTTTTGACCAAGCATGGAAAACGGCAGAAGGGCAGGGCGCATTTGACAGTCTGTTTTTCAATTCAGACGGACTTTTGTTAGAGGGCGGAAGAAGCAATGTGTTCGTCAAATATCAAGGACAATGGCTCACGCCGTCTTTGGATTTGGATATTTTGAACGGGGTAATGCGCCAAGCGGTATTGAGGCAACCGAAGTTATATTTAGGTACGGATACGATAAGGGAAACCCACATTACGCATGCCATGTTGGAAAATGCGGAAGAAATCCGCTTGAGTAACGCTTTAAGGGGCGTGTTTGCGGTTTCGCTCCGTAAGTAAATGGCAATAGTCAAATCATCGTGATTCAAATTGTCGTAAAGCGGCAATATCCGATAGAATACGTCATTTCAACAATGAGGCCGTCTGAAAGGGAAACAATATGGCAAAAGCAAAAGGTGGATTGGGACGCGGTTTGGATTCGCTGATTTCTAATGCAGTGGACAGCAGTAGTAGCGACCGCCTGACAACGGTTGCCATCGCCGATATTCAGCCCGGCCGTTATCAGGCACGTGTGCAAATTGATGATGAAGCTTTGCAGGAATTGGCCGATTCCATCAAGGCACAAGGCATTATCCAGCCGGTTATCGTACGCGAACGTGGTCTGTCTCAATATGAATTGATTGCCGGCGAACGCCGTTGGCGTGCTTCCCAGTTGGCCGGTTTGACCGAAATTCCCGTCGTTATCAAAACCATCAGCGACGAAACCGCGTTGGCCATGGGTTTGATTGAAAACCTGCAACGTGAAAACCTCAATCCGATTGAAGAAGCGCAAGGTTTGAAACGTCTTGCTGATGAATTCGGCCTGACTCATGAAACCATCGCAAAAGCCGTCGGTAAAAGCCGTAGTGCCATCTCCAACAGCCTGCGCCTGTTGAGCCTGCCTGAGCCGGTTCAGGAAATGCTTTATCAACGCCGTCTGGAAATGGGGCATGCCCGTGCGTTGCTGACCTTGCATGTGGTTGATCAATTGGAGTTGGCGCAAAAAGCTGTCAAAAACGGTTGGTCGGTGCGCGAGGTAGAACGCCGCAGCCAGTTGGCACATCAAAAAGCCAAACCGGAAGCAGCCAAAACCATCAGCCCGGATATCCGCCGTATTAATGATGCACTGACCGAGCGTTTGGGTGTCAATGCCGAAGTCAAAACCAGCAATCAGAAAAAAGGCAAAATCGTACTGCATTTTGATACGCCGGAAACATTCGAATATTTGCTGAAACAGTTAGGCATCAATCAAGAGTTTTAACGGTTTTATAAACAGGCCGTCTGAAAAAATTTTCAGACGGCCTGAATTTTTGATAAAAGGACTGGTCGTACAGATGCTTACAATACAAATCAAAATCTTCTGTAAAATCTGTGTAGCAACATGTAATTTGTGTTAAACTCCGTTCCTGCAAAGATTTGTTTTGTATGTGTTAATCATTTATCTGTGAAAGGTTCACAAAGATTAACATATTGCTTGACGTTAACAAACTTCTTGATTATATTAATTTACCTTGCGTTTTTGGGGTGTGAAGTACAATGAATCAGATAGTCCCATTGCAAGTGATTGTATTGTTAATAATTTCAGTTGTTTGTGCGTTATTTTTCGGATTGCCCGGCTTCCTCTCTGCTTTGGCGGGAGGATTTTCGTACATTTTGCCTACCCTAGTTGCAGTTTTACTTTTAAAGTTTTCCCGACAAAATCCCAACCTGCAAAGTTCGATGTTTGTCGGCGGAGAGGTTTTAAAAGTAGTGCTGTCGCTGGTATCAATGTCGGTCGTTTTTGCGATATGGCATCAATCGCTGGTATTTTTCCCATTTTTGTTGGCGTTTCTTGGCGTCAGTCATTTGGTTTTTTTAGTATTGTTGAGAGTGAAACACTATGGCAGGTGAAACTATGACCGCTGCCGACTACATCAAGCACCACTTGCAAAGCTTGACCAGTTTGTCGGATGTTACTCAGGGTCAAGGACTGAAAAACATCGCTGATTTTTCGTTCATTAACCTTGATGCAATCTTTTTTGCTGTTCTGTTGGGCGTAATCGGCAGCTTCCTTTTGTGGCGCGGTGCCAAAAAAGCAACTGCTGGCGTGCCCGGCCGTTTTCAAGCGGCTGTTGAAATTTTGTTCGAATTCGTGGATAACATGTGTAAGAGTATTATTCATAACGAACAATCGCGTAAAGCCGTTGCGCCTTTGGGTTTGACCCTGTTTGTCTGGATTTTCCTGATGAACGCCATGGATATGTTGCCGGTTGATTTGCTGCCGATGACATGGCAAGGCATTACTGGTAATCATCATGCACTGTTGCGCGTTGTGCCGACTGCTGACTTGAATACGACTTTGGCTTTGGCAATTGGCGTATTGTTGGTATGTATTTATTACAATATCAAAATCAAAGGCTTTGGCGGTTGGATTCACGAATTGTTCAGCGCACCTTTTGGCCCGATACTCGCTCCGGCCAACTTCCTGCTGAACTTGGTAGAGTTTTTGTCCAAAACCGTATCCCACGGTATGCGGTTGTTTGGTAATATGTATGCCGGTGAGCTGGTGTTCCTGCTGATCGCTTTGTTGGGTGGTGCATGGGCGTCAACCGGCAGTATCGAAACTTTGGATCCAATTTTATTTGTGTTCCACCTGATTGCCGGTTTGGCTTGGGCGATTTTCCACATTTTGGTTATCACCTTGCAGGCATTTATTTTCATGGCGTTGGCGTTCGTATACATCGGACAAGCGCATGATGCACACTAATCAAGTAGTTTTTTCGTAGTTTGTTTTTGTAGTTTAACCTTTACTATCTTAAGGAGTTTAAAAATGGGTTTGATTGCTATCGCATGTGGTTTGATCGTTGCCTTGGGTGCATTGGGTGCCTCTATCGGTATCGCAATGGTTGGTTCTAAATACTTGGAATCTTCTGCTCGTCAACCTGAGCTGATCGGTCCTCTGCAAACCAAACTGTTCTTGATAGCTGGTCTGATTGATGCGGCCTTCTTGATCGGTGTGGCTATTGCCCTGTTGTTCGCCTTCGTTAACCCGTTTGGTGCTGCGTAATCAAGACGGAGCGATCCGTTCAGATACAGGCTTATGGTCTGTTTGATTAACCCAGATACGAAGGTTAAGTAACGTGAATATTAATGCAACCTTATTTGCGCAAATCCTGGTTTTCTTTGGCTTGGTTTGGTTTACGATGAAATTCGTATGGCCTCCGATTGCCAAAGCATTGGATGAGCGTGCCGCAAAAATCGCCGAGGGCTTGGCTGCTGCCGAGCGCGGTAAGAGCGATTTTGAGCAGGCAGAGAAAAAAGTTGCAGAACTTATGGCCGAAGGGCGTAATCAGGTAACCGAAATGGTTGCCAACGCCGAAAAACGTGCTGCAAAAATTGTAGAAGAAGCCAAAGAGCAAGCTTCTCATGAAGCAGCACGCATTGCAGCCCAAGCAAAAGCTGATGTGGAGCAAGAAGTTAACCGTGCGCGCGAAGCATTGCGCGAACAGGTTGCTACACTGGCTGTTAAAGGTGCGGAATCTATCTTGCGTAAGGAAATTGATGCTTCCAAACATGCAGATTTGCTCAGTACCTTAAAACAGGAGCTGTAATCTTATGGCAGAGTTCGCAACGATTGCCAGACCTTATGCGAAAGCATTGTTCAGTCTGGCTCAGGAAAAAAACCAAATCGAGTCTTGGTTGGGCGAACTGAAAGAACTCGCAGCGGTTGTTCAAGATGAGAAAGTCATTGCTTTCATCGAGCAACCGGAAACGGGAGCTTCCGAAAAAGCAGAAACGCTCAAAGGTCTTGTCGGTATCAAAAATGTCGAATTGGCAAATTTCATTACCGTTTTGGCCGAGCAAAAGCGTTTGCTGGTATTGCCGGAAATTTATGCCCAATATCAAGATTTGACCTTGATACACAACAATACGAAATCGGCAGTAATTTACAGCGCGTATGAACTCAGTTCTCAGCAGCTGGCCGATGTTACCGATATCCTGACAAAACGCTTCAACAGCAAATTGGATGTGGTAACTAAAGTTGCCCCTGAATTAATTGGCGGCATCAAAGTAGAAGTGGGTGATCAGGTCTTGGATTTGTCCGTACAAGGCAAACTGAATGCTTTGTATACGACTATGACGAATTAGGAGAGTTTTCATGCAGCTTAATCCTGCTGAAATTAGCGATTTGATTAAAGCCAAAATCGAAAATCTGTCCGTCAATGCAGAAGTGCGTACCCGTGGTACCGTTGTTTCTGTTACAGACGGCATTGTGCGCATTCATGGCTTGTCAGACGCGATGCAAGGTGAGATGCTCGAATTCCCCGGTAACACTTTCGGTCTAGCCATGAACTTGGAGCGTGACTCCGTCGGTGCCGTAGTGTTGGGTGAGTACGAACACATTAAAGAAGGCGATACAGTTACCTGTACCGGCCGTATTTTGGAAGTGCCGATCGGTCGTGAACTGGTTGGCCGCGTAGTTGATGCATTGGGTCGTCCTATCGATGGTAAAGGTCCAATCAACACAACATTGACTGCTCCAATCGAAAAAATTGCACCAGGTGTGATTGCGCGTAAATCGGTTGACCAACCAATGCAAACCGGCCTGAAAGCTATTGACTCTATGGTTCCGGTTGGTCGTGGCCAACGTGAGTTGATCATTGGTGACCGTCAAACTGGTAAAACTGCCGTAGCACTGGATGCCATCGTTAACCAAAAAGGTACAGGCGTTATCTGTATTTATGTGGCTATCGGTCAAAAAGCATCTTCTATTGCCAACGTAGTACGCAAATTGGAAGAGCATGGCGCGATGGAACACACTATCGTGGTTGCTGCAACTGCTTCTGAAGCCGCTGCGCTGCAATACATTGCTCCTTACTCCGGTTGTACCATGGGTGAATTCTTCCGTGACCGTGGTGAAGATGCATTGATCGTATACGATGACTTGTCTAAACAAGCCGTTGCATACCGTCAAATTTCCCTGCTGTTGCGCCGTCCTCCTGGTCGTGAAGCATATCCTGGCGACGTATTCTACCTGCACTCCCGTCTGTTGGAACGTGCGGCCCGCGTCAGCGAAAACGAAGTTGAAAAACTGACCAATGGCGAAGTAAAAGGCAAAACCGGTTCTCTGACTGCGTTGCCAATTATTGAAACCCAAGCCGGTGACGTATCAGCATTCGTACCGACCAACGTAATTTCGATTACAGACGGCCAAATCTTCTTGGAAACCGACTTGTTCAACGCCGGTATCCGTCCTGCAATCAATGCCGGTATTTCCGTATCGCGCGTAGGTGGTGCAGCACAAACTAAAGTCATCAAAAAACTGGGTGGCGGTATCCGTTTGGCGTTGGCACAGTACCGTGAATTGGCAGCGTTCTCGCAATTTGCTTCCGATTTGGACGAAGCAACACGCAAACAGCTGCAACACGGTGAAGTGGTTACTGAATTGATGAAACAAAAACAATTCAGCACATTGAACACTGCCGAAATGGCATTGACTTTGTGGGCGATCAACAACGGTTCTTACGCAGATGTTCCGGTATCCAAAGCCTTGGCTTTCGAAGCAGAATTCTTGAGTTTCGTACGTACGCAACATCCTGAGGTTCTGGAAGCGATTAATGCATCAGGCGCAATGTCTGACGAAAGCGAAAAAGCATTGACCGAAGCCATGAAATCTTTCAAATCTTCTTACGCTTACCAAGCATAAGTATTGAGATGAAAGGAGTCTGAAATGGCAGTCGGAAAAGAGATTCTCACCAAAATCCGTAGTGTTCAAAATACCCAAAAGATCACTAAAGCGATGCAAATGGTGTCGACCTCTAAAATGCGGAAGACTCAAGACCGGATGCGCTTAGCGCGTCCGTACGCCGAAAAAGTGCGTACAGTGATGAGCCATCTTGCACAGACCCATGCCGATCATGGTATCAAATTGTTGGAGCCGCACCGCGAAGTGCGTCGTGCCGGTTTCATTTTGATTACCTCGGATAAAGGTTTGTGCGGTGGCTTGAACGCAAACGTACTGAAAAAGTTTTTGGCGCAAGTTCAAGAGTATCAGGAACAAGGCATCGAAGTCGAAGTCGTGTGCCTGGGTAGTAAAGGTTTGGCTGCATGCCAAAGCATCGGTTTGAATGTTATTGCCAGCGCAACCAATTTGGGCGATACCCCAAAAATGGAATTGCTGCTCGGACCTCTGACCGAAATCTTCCAACGTTATGAGAAGCATGAATTAGACCGTATCCATATGGTTTACTCACGTTTCGTCAATACAATGCGCCAAGAGCCGCGTATGGAAGTTTTGCTGCCTATCGGTGAAAACGTTATTGATGACGAAGCAGGTCATTCTTCATTTACTTGGGAATACCGCTACGAGCCGAGTCCTATCGCCGTATTGGAATATTTGGTTCGCCGCTATTTAGAGTCTGTGGTTTATCAGGCATTGAGCGACAACATGGCATCCGAACAAGCCGCGCGTATGGTAGCGATGAAAGCCGCAACCGACAACGCAGGCAATGCCATTAAAGAATTGCGCTTGGTGTACAACAAATCGCGTCAAGCTGCGATTACCACAGAATTGTCAGAAATTGTAGCAGGTGCAGCGGCAGTTTAATGCCGTCTGAAGCCTGAACAGGAAATTAGGATACGATAATGAGCCAAGGCAAAATCGTACAAGTTATTGGTGCGGTGGTTGACGTGGAATTCCCACGCGACGCTATCCCGCATGTTTACGATGCCCTGAAATTGGACGAGAACGGTCTGACTCTGGAAGTTCAACAGCTTCTGGGTGATGGCGTTGTCCGTACTATTGCAATGGGTAGTTCAGACGGCCTGAAACGCGGCATGTCTGTAAGCAATACTGGTGCGCCAATCACTGTGCCGGTAGGTAAAGGTACTTTGGGTCGTATTGTCGACGTATTGGGTACGCCTGTTGATGAAGCAGGTCCGATCGATACCGACAAGAGCCGTGCCATTCACCAAACTGCTCCGAAATTCGACGAGTTGTCTTCAACTACCGAATTGTTGGAAACCGGTATTAAAGTGATCGACTTGCTGTGTCCGTTTGCTAAGGGCGGTAAAGTAGGTCTGTTCGGTGGTGCTGGTGTGGGCAAAACCGTAAACATGATGGAATTGATCAACAACATCGCCAAAGCGCACAGCGGTCTGTCCGTGTTCGCAGGTGTGGGTGAACGTACCCGTGAAGGTAACGACTTCTACCACGAGATGAAAGATTCCAACGTATTGGATAAAGTAGCCATGGTGTATGGCCAAATGAACGAACCTCCAGGCAACCGTCTGCGCGTTGCTTTGACCGGTTTGACTATGGCCGAATACTTCCGTGACGAAAAAGACGAAAACGGTAAAGGTCGCGACGTATTGTTCTTCGTTGACAACATCTACCGTTACACTCTGGCCGGTACTGAAGTATCTGCACTGTTGGGCCGTATGCCTTCTGCAGTAGGTTACCAACCGACATTGGCTGAAGAAATGGGTCGTTTGCAAGAGCGTATTACCTCTACCCAAACCGGTTCCATTACTTCCATCCAAGCCGTATATGTACCTGCGGATGACTTGACTGACCCGTCTCCAGCGACAACTTTCGCCCACTTGGACGCCACCGTCGTATTGAGCCGTGATATTGCATCTTTGGGTATTTACCCGGCAGTTGACCCGCTTGATTCTACTTCACGCCAATTGGATCCGATGGTATTGGGTCAAGAGCACTACGACGTAGCGCGCGGTGTACAGTCTACTCTGCAAAAATACAAAGAATTGCGTGACATTATCGCCATTCTGGGTATGGACGAATTGTCTGACGAAGACAAACTGACTGTGATGCGTGCCCGTAAAATCCAACGCTTCCTGTCTCAACCGTTCCACGTTGCCGAAGTATTTACTGGTTCTCCAGGCAAATACGTTCCATTGCGTGACACCATCGCCGGCTTTAAAGCCATCTTGAACGGCGAATACGACCATCTGCCTGAACAAGCGTTCTACATGGTAGGCGGCATTGAAGAAGCGGCTGAGAAAGCGAAAACCTTAAACTAAGGAGGCCGGCATGAGCACCATGCAAGTTGAAGTGGTTAGTAGCGAGCAAAACATCTATTCGGGCGAGGCCAGCTTTGTGGTGGTTCCGACCGTTCAAGGTGAGCTTGGTATTTATCCACGACACGAGCCGATTATGAGTTTGATACGCCCCGGCGCATTGCGTTTGACTGTTCCGGGTGAAGCGGAAGAAGTGCTGGTTGCCGTTTCCGGTGGCGTTTTAGAAGTACAGCCTGATAAGATTACCGTATTGGCAGACGTTGCCGTCCGCAGTACCGAAATGGATCAGGCGCGTGCTGAAGCAGCTAAAAAAGCAGCCGAAACTGGTGTTTCTGAAGCCCGAGACGAAAAATCTTTAGCCGAAGCGCACAAAGCATTGGCAGCTGCCATTGCCCAGCTGAAAACTTTGGATTACCTTCGTTCGCAAAAAAACAAGTAATGTGGGTTCATCAAGAAAAAGCACAACGAAATGTTGTGCTTTTTTATTTGCCTGAAGATAAGCAGCTTGATATTGAAATGTCGATAGATGAGTAGATGGCAAGTTTGAAATCGAAACGGTAGAACCGGCTTCTATGACTAAATTGTTGGTGGATCATTGTCGAAGCAGTTAGTCTTGTGATTCGCTATTTAAAATAGCCCACCCAATCTTTTTATCCTTGAAAACAGATTGGATGATTCCTAATTTATTGCAATCGTAATAGAATTGAATTTATCAGTATTGAAAATATTAGAGTTTTTCTGAGCTCGCATACAAAAAAGGCCGTCTGAAAAGTTTCAGAGACGGCCTTCAAACCATTATTGCGGCATTCGTTTATGATTGGTCGATGGTTTTATCCAGTCCTTGGGTCAGACCGTTGATGTCGCTACCATTCAGTCCCAACTCTTTCAAGAGACCGTCAACCAACGGGGCTTGGCTGCGGTAGCGCAGGGCGCTGTTGACCATTTGGTCTGCAAGACTGGCTTGTGTGGTTTGGCCGTCTGAAATACCTTCCGCACCGTTTGCACCACCGGCAAAGCCACCCAGACCATTGACTTGCAAAATCTTGATGTCTTCGATTTTTTCCATTGGGCGGACGGACTCGCGGATGATGTCAGGCAGATGTTTCAACAGGGCAAGGCGAACTTGCATTTCAACCTGTTCAACGCTCAGGACATTGGCAGCTTCGTTCACAGCACGGGTACCTTCTGCATCAACTTTGTATTGTTGCTCTTGCGCTTGTGCCAACAGAATTTTGGCATCGGCCTCACCTTTGGCTTGCAGGCGGTGTTTTTCGGCTTCGGCTTCGGCGGCAATACGCACGGCTTCAGCGCGGTCTTGTGCGGCTTGTTTTTCAGCTTCAGCGGCAACGGTGAGCGAAATCGCATCTTTTTGCGCGGCTTCTTCGGCGGCAATCAATTCAACCGCTTTGGCACGCTCGGCGCGTTCGGTTTCGCGTACGGTAATCACGCTCTCTTCTTCGCGAACAGCGGCGGCGCGGGCTTTGTCGGCTTCGGCTTTGGCTTCAGATTCGGCACGCGATTTTTCGGCAACGGCGATGGCGCGGTCTTGCTCGGCCAATTCGATGGCTTTGCGGCGTTCAACCTCCGCTTGCTCAACTGCTTGGGCTTTTCTAATGTCTTCGTTTTTAATGTCGCGTTCGGCGGCAATGCGTTTCAAATCCACTTCGCGTTCGGCGGCAATTTTCGCTTCTTCCGCTTCACGTTTTTTCTGGGCTTCTTGTTCGGCGATGCTGGCTTCTTGTTCTGCACGGCGTACCGAGATTTCACGCTCTTGTTCGAGTTTGGCGTATTCTTCTTCGCGTGAGATTTTCAGGCGTTGTTGTTCGGCTTCAAGATTTTTGGTTTTAATCGCCAAGTCGGTGTCTTGTTCGATTTCGTTGCGTTTTTTACGGCGGCCTTCGATGGTTTCGGTCAGTTTGGTCAAACCTTCCGCGTCAAAGGCGTTTTGCGGGTTGAAGAACTCAAAGCTGGTTTGGTCGAGGCCGGTCAGGGAAACGGTTTCGAGTTCGAGACCGTTTTTAAACAAATCTTCGCTCACGACTTGTTGTACTTTCTGTACGAAATCAACACGTTTTTCATGCAGCTCTTCCATTGCCATTTCTGCGGCAACGGCGCGCAGGGCGTCAACGAATTTACCTTCGACGAGGTCTTTCAGCTCATCGGGAGACATGGTTTTCATACCCAGCGTTTGTGCGGCGGTCGCAATGCTCTCGGCGCTGGGTTTAACGCGGACGTAAAATTCAGCCATCACATCAACGCGCATACGGTCGCGGGTAATCAGCGCTTGTTGGGCAGCGCGGCGCACTTCAAGGCGCAATGTATTCATGTTGACGGGGATGATTTCGTGCAACACAGGCAGCACCATAGCACCGCCGTTCATGATGACTTTTTCGCCACCAAAACCGGTACGGACAAATGAGACTTCTTTGCTGGCACGGCGATACAGACGGGTTAGGATAAGGCCGAGTACAAACAGCGCGACGAGTATGACGCCGGCGATGGTGCCGATGGAGACCAAATTCATGGTTTTTCCTTTCTTCTTGTTAATATGCCTTTGGGGGCGGTGGGTTCAGAAGGCTTTGAGGGAGAGAGGCCGTCTGAAAGGGTTAAAAATATGGGTTGAAATAATAGAGTGGTTGTTTTTCTAATTGTTATTTCAAATTTCTAGATGGTGAGGATAGGGCGGTAAAGTATCTATTTTTACCATATCGATAAATCAGCAGTTTCAGACGGTCTTAATCAACCAAGCTGCCGCTCGGATTCAAAATCGCTTTAAACGTATTTCCGTCCAACGACACCAGCAATACCGCATCGCCTTGTTTCAATACATCTTCAGAGTCAGGCTCTACCATCACATAATGCTGTTGGCCGTAAGCATCTTTTACGCGCACCTGCGCCGCATTGCCTACCCGAGCTTCGCCCAACACCACTGTGCCGACGCGACCGATCAAACTTTCCTGCGAAACGGCAGTGGTTTCATCTTTCGGCATAATTTTGTACAAACCGCTAGCCGTTATGCGCACTAAGGGCAGGGAAAGAAACCAAACGATGACTGCTGCCAGCGTGCCATTCAGATAACTGCCGAATACAATGGCAAAGGCCGTCTGAAACAGATAACCCGTCAGTCCGTATACGGCAAGAAATACTACCATCAACATCAACACTGGAATACGTCCGACATACAGCCAGCTCAGGAAACGCACGAATATGCCTGCGTCCGCCACATCCAATCCGACTTCGGCGTGCGCGGTTTCGGTCAGACTGTCGGGCAACAGGTTGTCCAACCAGTCGCTGATACCGCCTGCCAGCATGGAAATGACTTCCAACACACCGAGCAAAACCATCAGCGCAATGGCAATACCGAAGATTTCAGTTTCGGGGGCGTTGATTAAATTCCACATATTGCATTTCCTTATTCTTTTTAATTTTCAGACGGCATATATTTTATTTTAAAGTTAAGCCGATTGGATATGGGTATTTTTATTAATTTGTCGTAACCGACAGGATTTTTCCCAATCCGGCATCTTTTTGTTATTGAGGTGTGTATGGTTTTCCTTTTTCAGACGGCCCCGTGAAGATAGAGGCCGTCTGAAACCGCGATTTTCTCAATATGGCTTATGATTTCGCTTTCAATGCCGCCAATCTTTCGGCAATGCGGTTGTTGCGGCTTAAGTCTTCCAGTTCTTTCAGCTTGGCTAACTGCGCCGCATCGGTGCTGCTGTGTACCGAGTTTTGGCGACCCATCACACGGTCGAAAGCATTGCCGCTTTTTTCAGCATCACGGGCAATGCGGTTGAGGTCGCTGCCGTTGCTACCGGCTGTTTTGCCTGTCCCCATGCTTTGCTGTGCGGCACGCCAGTCTTGCAACTGCTGCTGCATCTCGCGTTTTTTCGCCTGCAGGGCAGCGATAAAGCCTTCCAGCTCTTTTTCTTGTGCGGCACAATCGGCAATGGTGTTTTCCAAGATGGGCAGACGCGCTTCGATGTCCATCTGTTCGGCGATACCCGCTTCGGCAAGATCATCGCGACCGGCATCTACAGCGGCTTGCAGATTGGCATCGATGGCCTCGTGGCGGTTGCTTTCATCGGCCATTTTCTTGGCGGCAAGGTGTTTCTGAGCCAACACTTTGCCCAACTCAGCACGCACTTCATCTACTGCGCGCTCAATTTCGCGGATGCTTTCGTTCATTACCGCTTCAGGCGCGAGGTTTTCCGCCGCATCAATCAGGGCATGAAAACCGCCGCTTACCAGACGGCCTACTCTGCGGGATAGGGTTTCGCTCATTTGGATTTTCCTTTCACTAAAACGTGTTTGTTTCATTTGGTATGGCGGCAGCCTTAAACTTCATTTGCCTGTTGCACAATCTTCGCCAGTTTCAAAGTGTTTTCAAGCTGTTGCAGTACGGTATCGTCGTATGCCGCACCTTTGCCGGTTACGGCGAGTTGCAAGATGCTGTCCGTGAGGCGGACGATGCGCCACATCAATTCGCGCTCGTATTTTTTCAAATCATCGAGGTCGGCTTCTTCGGGCAGGTCGGCGGCGAGCGTTGCGCCCAAGTCGGGCAGTTGTTCAAACAATCTTGCTACGATATGTGAATGCACTCCGGCCTGCTTTTCCGCGTGCAAGATTTCGTGTTTTGCTGCTTGGAAAAATTGCTCCTGCGCCGTCAGTGCAGAGCCGTAATCGCGTGTCTGTGTATGCGCCAAGCGCGCCAGCTTGAGCAATTCGCGGATTTTTTCAGACGGCGTATTCGCACCTTCGATTTTGAGTTCGGCAATAAAATCAGCATCTTCCTGAGTGATGCGCACACTAATTGGGATACGGTTCGTTGCATTCATATTCGTTCGCTTTGGTTTGTATTCATTTGAATACAAATATACAAGATGGGATTCTGAGGCGCAATACCTGAAACCGTATATTTATGTAAACATCAGGCCGTCTGAAACTTGATTTTCGGTTTTCAGACGGCCTTTTCCTTTATAATCCGTACATTATTTTCATACACACAACAGGTTCCCCATGTCCAACAAACCCACACTCCTTCTCGTTGACGGCTCTTCTTATCTTTATCGCGCCTATCATGCCATGGGGCAGAACTTGTCTGCGCCCGACGGTGCGCCGACTGGGGCGATGTATGGCGTGTTGAACATGCTGCGCCGACTGCGGGCGGATTATGTGCACGACTATTGCGCGGTGGTGTTTGATGCTAAGGGCAAAAATTTTCGCCACGAGATGTTTCCCGACTATAAGGCGACGCGCCCGCCGATGCCGGACGATTTGTGCCCGCAGGCGGAAGCCTTGCCGGATTTGGTGCGTCTGATGGGCTGGCCGGTATTGGTGATTCCGCAGGTGGAAGCGGACGACGTTATCGGCACTTTGGCTAAGATGGCTAGCGAAGCAGGGTGGAACGTGGTGGTATCTACCGGCGATAAGGACATGGCGCAGTTGGTGAACGAGCGCGTGACGCTGGTGAATACGATGAGCGGCGAAACGCTGGACATTGAAGGCGTGAAGGAGAAATTCGGCGTTCGCCCCGACCAAATCCGCGATTATCTCGCGCTGATGGGTGACAAAGTGGACAATGTGCCGGGCGTGGAGAAGTGCGGCCCGAAAACCGCGGTGAAATGGCTGGAAGCCTACGGCTCGCTGGCCGGTGTGATGGAGCACGCTGCGGAAATCAAGGGTAAGGTCGGCGAAAACCTGCAAGCCGCTTTGGAACAACTGCCGCTGTCGTATAACTTGGTAACGATTAAAACCGATGTGGACTTGCACACCGAGCTTTCAGACGGCCTCGAAAGCCTGCGTCGCACTTCGCCGAAATGGTCGCAGCTTGCGGTCGATTTCAAACGCTGGGGCTTCCGCACTTGGCTGAAAGAGGCGGAAAGCCGTATGCACGAAGCGGCGGACGGCGATTTGTTTGGCAGCGATACGATAGGCGAACAGGCGGCGTTGGACATGGAAACACAGCCGGAAAAACAACCCGAACTTGCCCCAGCCCCTGAGAAACTGGATTATCAAGCCATTACCACCGAAGCTCAGTTTGCCGCCTTGTTGGACAAACTGGCGCAGGCGGACAAAATCGGCATCGATACGGAAACCACGTCATTAGACGCGATGAACGCCGCGTTGGTCGGTATCAGCATTGCGTTCCAAGCAGGTGAAGCGGTTTATATCCCCGTAGGACACAGCCTGACTGCCGCACCCGAACAACTTGATTTACAAGACGTATTAGGCCGTCTGAAACCGCATTTGGAAAATCCTGCCCTGAAAAAAATCGGGCAAAACCTCAAATACGACCAACACGTTTTCGCTAACTACGACATCGCCCTGAACGGCATTGCCGGCGATTCCATGCTCGCTTCCTATATCATCGAGAGCCATCTCGGACACGGCTTGGACGAATTGTCCGAACGCTGGCTCGGCTTGGAAACCATTACCTACGAATCGCTGTGCGGCAAAGGTGCGAAGCAAATCAGTTTTGCCGATGTCGCTATCGGGCAGGCGACTGAATACGCCGCCCAAGACGCCGATTTTGCCTTGCGTCTTGAAGCGCACCTGCGCGCGCAGATGGACGCCAAACAGCTTGAAATGTATGAAAAAATGGAACTGCCCGTCGCACAGGTATTGTTTGAAATGGAACGCAACGGCGTGCAAATCGACCGCGCCGAACTCGCCCGCCAAAGCGCAGAACTCGGCGCCGAGCTGATGAAGCTCGAACAAGAAGCCTACGCCGCCGCAGGCCAGCCGTTCAACCTCAACTCGCCCAAACAGCTTCAAGAAATCCTGTTCGATAAAATGGGCATCCCCACCAAAGGCCTGAAAAAAACCGCCAAAGGCGGCATTTCCACCAACGAAGCCGTGCTCGAACAGCTCGCGCCCGACTACCCCCTGCCCAAAATCATCCTGCAAAACCGCAGCCTGGCGAAGCTCAAATCCACCTACACCGACAAACTGCCCGAAATGATTTCCCCCAAAGACGGCCGCGTGCATACCACCTACGCCCAAGCCGTCGCCATCACCGGCCGCCTCGCCAGCAACAACCCCAACCTGCAAAACATCCCCATCCGCACCGCCGAAGGCCGCCGCGTGCGCCGCGCCTTTACCGCACCGCAAGGCAGCGTCATCGTTTCCGCCGACTATTCCCAAATTGAGCTGCGCATCATGGCGCACCTTTCCGGCGATAAAACCCTCATCGCCGCGTTCCAAAACGGCGAAGACGTACACCGCCGCACCGCCGCCGAAGTATTCGGCACCGCCCCCGAAAACGTCTCGTCCGAACAACGCCGCTACGCCAAAACCATCAACTTCGGCCTGATTTACGGCATGGGCCAATACGGCCTTGCCAAATCATTGGGCATCGACAACATCTCCGCCAAAAACTTTATCGACCGCTACTTCGCCCGCTACCCCAGCGTCGCCGAATATATGCAGCGTACCAAAGAACAAGCCGCCGACCAAGGCTTCGTCGAAACCCTG
Organism: Neisseria sp. P0014.S002; assembly: GCF_051958295.1. NCBI lineage: Bacteria > Pseudomonadati > Pseudomonadota > Betaproteobacteria > Neisseriales > Neisseriaceae > Neisseria > Neisseria sp. P0014.S002. The sequence goes on from NZ_JBQCVO010000002.1 coordinate 249,550, forward strand.
TTCGGCCGCCGCCTCTACCTGCCCGACATCCACAACAAAAACGCCAACGCCCGTGCCGGAGCCGAACGCGCCGCCATCAACGCCCCCATGCAAGGCACCGCGTCCGACCTCATCAAACGCGCCATGATAGACGTATCCCGCTGGTTGGATTTAGACGGCCTGAAAACCAAATTGATTATGCAGGTGCATGATGAATTGGTGTTGGAGGTACCCGAAGCCGAACTGGATTTAGTCAAAGAAAAACTGCCGCAGATTATGGCGAAAGTGGATGAAGGTATGTTGAACGTACCGCTGGTGGCAGAAGTGGGCGTGGGTATGAATTGGGAAGAGGCACATTGAGAGTTTATTTTGAAAAGGAATGAATTATGAGTGAAAAGAATGAAAATAGATGGTGGGAAAATTATTTAGTCCGTTATTTAGTACCTTCTATTGCTGGAATGTTTATTTTGATATGGTTAAATAACAATTCAGTAAAATCTGAAATAGTAGAATCTGGGGTAATAAAATCTAAAATAGCAGAAGTTGAGGTAATAAAACCTAAAATAGTAAAATCCGAAACAGAAAAAACTGGAATATTAGAACAGTATTTTCCTATGTTGAAATTAACTAATGGTAAAGATTTTAATACAGCTAGTTTAACGGGTTGGCTGTTGTTAGGTACTTTATATTGTTACATTGCCTCTTATCCTATATTAGTTTTTCATGCGGCCCGAGTTATTTTTTTTGATAGTAGATTAACCTCAAAAATCAAATCATGTATATCATGTGAATCATGTATATTATGTATATTTTTAATTGAATTCATAATATTTTTTGGGCCTTATTACTTAAATTTAAACATATTTTTTCTAATATCACTTAGCTTGGTGATAATTTTTTCAATTTTCCAATGCTATTTTTTATATAAAGTAGCTAAAGAAGAAAGCGGATATGATTATATGAAGTGTTTAACAAAGGCAAAAAATTTTGAAAAACCAAGTATTATTGTAATACCAAATGTTGTTGAAACACCAAATACTGTAATAAATGCTGGTTATATTAAAGACATAACAGATTCTTATAAGCATTTAAGAGAACATGGGAATACCGCTTTAATTATTTTATTAGAAATTTTACTGGCTTTTATCCTTTATTTTTCTTTGCGTTTTGAGAGGGAAAAAGGGTTTATGGATTTTTCTATAGTTTCTATTATTCTGATAATTTGGGTTTTCCCTGCAGCTTTAGTATATTTTTATGGCCACCTATTAGAGAGAAAGTTTTCAGGATTTGAGAATGAAGAAAATAAATAGAATTGGTAACATAAGATGGATTTTTTACTCGCTTGTTTTTTAATAGTTGTCGTCATTGTTTTTTTCAAACTTATACGACGGAGTGTAGGTAAAAAAACTGCGCCTGATTCTATTCAAGCTATTACTCAGTTGGCAGAAGAAGGAAATGTCCAGGCTCAATATGAATTAGCCGGGTTATGTTGTAATAAAGAGCCTAAAGATTATCGAAAGGCAGTGCATTGGTATATGAAGGCAGCAGAGCAGGGACATCTTGATGCGCAATGCCTTTTGATAATGGAGTATTCAAGGTTTTTGACCAATCGGGATTATGAGCAGTTGAAACAGTGGCTTCATGCAAAGGCAGAGAATGGAGATGGGAGAACTAAATTTTCTTTGGGAAAGCTGTATTTGAAGCTGTCAGATTATGAACAGGCATTGTATTGGTATCGTCTTGCCAGTAGCCAGGGATATGGCCCTGCTGATTGCCAAATAGGAACAATGTACGAGTATGGAATAGGTGTTCCTCAAGACTATAAACAGGCAGAAGAATGGTTTATTAAAGGTGGACCATATAGTGAGCCTCGATGGCACTTGTTCATGATGTATTCTCGCATGGCGAGTGAAGGGGATATAGAGGCTCAATACAAATTAGGCTTTCAGTATCGATACGGTGGAAGTGTAGATCGATGTGACTCTTCTTTTGGTATTGATTATAAGCAGGCACTGTCTTTATTTCGTAAATTGGCGGAACAAGGGCATGCCGATGCTCAGTTTGAATTGGCTCAGATGTACAATGATGGAGTAGGCGTGACGCAAAATGATGTATTGGCGATTTATTGGTATCGTAAAGCGGCAGAGCAGGGAGTTGCATCGGCTCAGTTTCGTTTGGGCATTAAGTATAAACTTGGCCAAGGTTTTCAACAGGATGACACGTTGGCTCAAGAATGGTTTAAGAAGGCTTATAGCAACGGGTATCCTCGTGAAGAGTCTTAAGATTCAATAAGTAGTTGCTCAATTAACCTGACAATAATATTAGGCCGTCTGAAAACCTTCTAAACATTTTCAGACGACCTTTTTATATTTTTTCCGTTTCCTGTATTATTCATATTGATTTAAACACTCTTTCTTGAAAGGTCAAAAATAATGTCGCTCACTTTAAAATCTGTTCTGACCGCCGGTTTGCTCCTTCTTGGATTCCAAGCTGCAGCCCAAGATATTCCGCAAGCGTTTCAAGGCAAATGGGCCGGGCATTATGAAGGGAAAGTATCGCCCAAACATGTAAGGGCTTTATGTGCCATGGGTTATTCTGCAAATGAGAAAGAGCGTAACGCTGCTGTGGATAATGTCGATGTGTCGGAAGATAGCGGCTTTTATATTGAAATAGGTAAAAAATCAATTGAATTAAAGGGTTGGGAATGGGGTGCGAAATATACGAAACTGAATTATCGAATTTATTCACCCGATAAAATTGCAGGTACGGCACGCGTTCGGGAAGAGGAGCCGGAGCAAGGTACGCAGATTTATAACGATAATTTTGAGTTTTCTTTAAACCGAGGCGTGCTGACGCAAAGATTCCGTGATTACTCGACGGACGGCTCAGGCAAAAAAGTTTGGCGGACGCGTACGCTGATGCGTTGCAAATAATATTCGGTAAATCATTGCTTATCTGTTGATGTATTCATGATACATAAAGAAAACATGCTTAAGGCCGTCTGAAAATCCCTAAATATTTTCAGACGGCCTTTTTTATGCCGATTCTCTATATTCTATTTGCCGTATGCTTTTATTCTCAGCCTTTTGTCTCTTTTTTTCATGAATAATGTTGCCGGTGTTACAATCGGCATATTCTTATTGTTATCAAACAGGTGTTTTATGCAGTTTTTTGGCCTGCTTATTCCTATTATGATCGGCTATTTTCTTGATGAAATGGCCACGGGCGTGATTATTGGGTCGTTGTTTTGGCTGGTTGCTTGGTCGATTGCCAAACAGCGTCAAGAAGAGCGTTTGGCTGAATCTGCTACGGCAGGCGACAGGATGCAGAAGCTGGAGCAGGAAATCGAGCTGCTGAAACGGCGTTTGTCGGTGTTGGAGCATGAGGCTGTCCGTGATGAGGCGAAGGTAGGGCAGGGGCTTGAGGTTCGGCCTGTTGCCGATGTTCAGACGGCCTCTGAGCCACTTCATGTCCGGGTTGATCCTGAGGCGGAAGCTGTGCCTGTTAAGCAGAAAATTGAGGAAGCGTTTGCTCCTTCTTTTTCTATACCTATTAATCCTGTTTCTGCCAAGACTGCTGCTTCGTCTGAGCCTGTTGTGGAAGAAGTTGTCGAGGCGGTTGCTCCGGTTGCTGCTGAACAAGCAGGGCTGCCTAAGGAAGAGGTTGTTGTTGCTTCGATGCCGTCTGAAAAAGAAGAAGCGCCATCGCGTCAATTCGTTATCCATAAAGATAAGGTGGAAGGCGGAGAGTATAAGTTTTCCGACAATCCGATGGTTGCTTGGTTCTTGCGCGGCAATCCGTTGTTGAAAACCGGTATTGTGGTGCTGTTCCTCGGCTTGGCGTTTTTACTGCGCTATGCCTCCGAGCGGGTTCATGTGCCGGTGGAGCTGCGTTATCTGACTGTGGCAGGCGCGGGTTTGGCGGCGGTGGTCGGCGGCTGGAAGCTGCAAAGCCGTAAGCGTGAATATGGCTTGGTGTTGCAGGGTTTCGGCGTGGCAGTGATGTATTTGACGGCGTTGGCGGCGTTGAAACTGCATCCGCTGCTGCCTGTGTCGGTCGTGTTCGGGCTGATGGTGGCGATGGTTGTGCTGATGGCGTGGCTGGCGGTAAGGCAGAATGCGCAGATTATGGCGCAGGTTGCTTTAATCGGCGGTATGGCCGCGCCTTTGCTGACTTCAGACGGCAGCGGCAATTATTTGGTGCTATTCTCTTATCTTGCCCTGCTCAATGGTGGTGTGGCCGCGATTGCGTGGTTTAAGGCATGGCGTCCGCTGAACCTGACGGGTTTTGCCGCTACTTTTGCCATTGCCGCGCTGTGGGGCATGCGAAGTTATACGCCGCAACATTTCGCCACTACCGAGCCTTTCCTGATTTACCACTGGCTGCTCTATACCTTTATCGCGTATCTGTTCGCACGCCGTAAGTTGAAGGAAAACAGCGAAGACAACGTTACGCCGATTGCCGACAATGCGACTTTGGAAGAAATCGGCAAGAGTATTTATACACACGGCCTGCGCGTGCATGTCCTCGACCATACTTTATTGTTTGGCACAATGGCGGCGGCATTCGGACTGCAATACCGCATGGTGGAGCATTGGCCGTCTGCGGATGCGCTTTCCGCATTGGGTTTTGCCGCTGTTTACGGACTGGCCGCGCTGCTGCTGAAACGTCAGCAGGGGCTGTATATTTTGCGTCAGGCGTTTTTTGCGTTGGCGGTGTTGTTCCTCACGATTGCTGTTCCGCTTTATTTTGAACCGAGCAATACGGTTATCTTGTGGAGTGCCGAATCCGCACTGGTTTATTTCTTCGGTTTGCGCCAACAGCGTCCGCATATCCGTTTGGGTGCGCTGATGGTTTATCTCTTGGCGGCACTGATTCAGCTGGGCAATTATCAGAACTTCGGCACCGATACCGTTCTGGAAGGTCAGTGGTTTACGACGATTATGGTGTTGCTTGGCGGAGCGGCGATTTACTTGCTGTGGTATTTCTCGCGTCGCGAAGGTTCGGCGCAATGGGAAAAATCCGTTCAGACGGCCGTGTTGTCTGCCGCCTTGCTGTACATCTCTATTTTGCCTTTGCTTTTCTTGGCCAACCAAGGCAGCATTGTCGCTCTTTCCGCTTTGGCGGCGGCGTGCGCATTCTGCCGACGCAAACACGAGCCGAATGTATTTATCACATTTGCCTTGGGCAATGTATTGTTTGCCCTGTTGCTGCAAGCCGGCATCATTTATGAATCCCAAGGCTTCCTGAGCCATCTGTACCTTATTGCCGCTACGCCTTTGCTGTTTGCGGCTGCCTACGCGCTGCAATATCCGCGCGTGCCGGTTGCAAGCGAAAAGCCGGAAGGAAACGAGGTTTACTTTGCGCAGGTTTCAGGCTGGATCATCCTGCTTACAGCGTTGGCGACAGGCAGCTACGCCCTCTATATGCAATGGACAGGCGAGGAAACCCTGTTTATCGAGTTGTGGATGTGGCCGATATTTGCCGGCTTGCTGCTGTTTGCCAAACGTTTGAAATGGGAAGAGCTTCTGCAGGCAAACTTGGCATTCCTGCCCGTGTTTGCCCTGCATTTTGTCTTCTACCATACCGAACACGCATGGACAGCCGCCGCAGCCTTGCCGCTTGCCGCCGCCACCGTGTTGAACTTCATCATTCTGAACAACTATCCGCGCCATGATCTGATTTGGTTGCACAAACTTAATATCACGATACTCAGCGTACTTTGGACGCTTTGGACCGCGCTGTATGTCGGCGGCCTTCTCTCCGGCGTTTGGTCGCAGCTCTCATGGCTGGTCGTGCCTTTGGCGATGTGGATTGTTTTCCATACGCAGCGCCAACGCGAATTTTTCAGACGGCATCAAACCATTTATCAGCATTTCGCCCTGCCGTTGTGCGCCCTTGCCGCCGCCTGTTGGATGCTGTGGACCAACTTCTCCACGCCGTTCCAACCTTCGCCGTTGCCGTATATTCCTGTGCTCAATCCAGTGGAACTCGCCAGCGCCGGTATGCTTTGGTTTGCCCTGAAATCCCTGCCTGAAGCCTTGCCACCCGACCTTCGCCGTACCACGGCAACCACAGTTTCCGCCTTGGCATTTATGCTGATCAGCGCAGGCGTGATGCGCGTATGGCATTTCTACGACGGCATCACTTGGCGTCTCGACATCATGCTGCAATCCTTCGGCCTGCAAGCCAGCCTCTCCGTCGTTTGGGCAGTAACCGCCATCATCTTGATGGTACTCGGCAACCGCCGCAAACAGCGTTCCTACTGGATGACAGGCGCGACGCTGATGGGCATCGTGGTCGTCAAACTCTTCCTGATCGAGCTTTCCAACAGCGGCGGTATCGAGCGCATTGCCTCCTTTATCATCGTCGGCCTGCTGCTGCTTCTGGTCGGCTGGTTTGCCCCCGTCCCGCCCAAAGCAGAGAATGATGGCGAACCTAAAGCCTAATCATTAATCTCAAATAAAAAGGCCGTCTGAAAAAAGCAGCGTTATCTGTTTTCAGACGGCCTTTATTTTTTAGAAGGTACAATCTGCTTTGTTCTGGCATGTCTAATTGTATTGGGTTATGATGCCTTTTAATATGTAAATGGATAAGCCGTGGCCGTCTGAAAAAAGAAAACGGGTGCACCCCGAATATCCGCATACCACGCATGATGCGCCCGACAGACTGGCCATGGATGGACACATAAAGATAAAAACCGCTACCGGAGGAAATAGAAAATGCCTAACCGCAATGAGCTTCCCTTAATTTATTCTTGTTCCGGATGTTCCGATGTGGCGCAGCTGGCCAACAACACAGCCGTGGCGCTAGACCATGCCGGAGAATTTGAAATGTCGTGCATTTCCGGCGTAGGCGGCAAAGTCGCGCCGTTGGTACGCAAAGCGCAGTCCGGACGGCCGATGTTGGTTATTGACGGCTGTCATCTGCATTGCGCTAAATCGTGTTTGGAAAATGTGGGCGTTGAAATCCCGGAAGGGCATCATGTGAAACTATACGAACTGGGCTACAAAAAACGCTTTGGTAAAAGCTATGACGAGGCTACGGTAGAAGAAGTTTATCAATATGTTTTGACGAAGAAGGGCGATGTATTGAGCAGTTAACGACTTTTATTTGCCTGATTGTCCCCAGAATATCGGTTGAGAATCTAAACCATGGGACTGTAAGTTTTACATATACATGATTTGGAACGTGAGACAATAAAAATTTTAGGCCGTCTGAAAACCTATTTAATTTTCAGACGGCCTTATCTTTTTTAAAAGTTGTATAGAGTATATGATCTGCAATCTGCCTTATCTTAGCATGCTTCAAACGATTTTCTTAAATAAGAATTTTCTTGATTAAATTAACTAACCCATAGTATATTTTTACATAAATTAATATTGTTGACAAAATCGACAATATTAATCACATATTAAAAATTTCTTTAGTTATTATTATATGTATTTAAGATTGCGAGGAGAGTGTGGAGTCTGAAGTACGTTACCTGACACATTGAGTTTAGGGTGTTTGGGATAACTATTTCTCAGATGTTTCGTGCAAACACCAAATGCATACAAAAATTTAAATTTAATCAAGAGGAAACAATCCATGGAACAATTATTTATTCCCGGCAGCATTATTGCCGATTATTTTTATCTCGGCCTTTTCTTGCTGGTTGCCGCGTCTTTAATTGCGGGCTATGTCGATGCTATTGCGGGCGGAGCTGGGCTGATTTTGATTCCCGCATTTTTGATGGTAGGTTTACCGCCGCAGGTCGCGTTGGCACAGGAAAAATTGGTGAGTACCATCGGTACGGTGGCTGCGATTAAAAACTTTATGAAGAGCAGTTCGATCGTATGGCATATTGTGCCGGTTGGTATTGTTGCGGCTTTAATTGGGGCATTTGTCGGTGCAAAAGTCATTTTGATTCTTCCGGTGGAAACCATCAATTACATTATTCTTGCGTTTTTGCCCATAGGCTTGCTGGCAACTTTGTTCAAAGGCGTTTTGCTGAAAAAAGAAGACGAGCGTGGCAAGATAAAAAAATCCGTTATCGCCGTATTTTTAACTTGTCTGATTGTTGGTTTTTATGACGGTTTTTTTGGCCCGGGTACGGGCAGTATTTTCATCATCGCTTTGTTTGTCATTAACAAATTGTCGTTGTTGCAGGCTTCGGCTACTTCTAAGATTTTCAATTTTGCTTCTAATATCGGGGCATTTGTTGCTTTCTTGATAGCAGGGAAAATGGCGTTCCTAATCGGAATCCCGATGATTTTGGCAAATTTGTTGGGTAACCATTTTGGTAGCCTCCATGCTATCAATTCAAACGGGGAAGTTATTCGTAAGGTTTTGGTCGTAACGGTTTTGCTGATTATCGTTTCAATGGCATATAAGGCTTTTTCGGCTTAATAGGTAGATGTTAAAAGGTCGTCTGAAAAATGTTCAGACGGCCTTTATCATTTCTAGCTTTCTAATTTCTACATCTCTTCCAATTTCGCAAACTTGGTGTCCAACTCTTTCACTCCCTGTTTGCCGAAGTTGATGGTCAGTCGGGCGGATTCGCCTTTGTCCACGGCATCGATGATGACGCCGGTGCCGAATTTGGCGTGGCGGACGTTTTGGCCGATGCGGAAGCCTGCGTAGGTTTGCGGCTGTTTGAAGTCGTCGATGATTTTGTCTTTGAATGTGGCGGTTTGGCGCGTGCTGCCGTAGCTGTCGTAGGCAGGCTTTTTGACGGACAGGTAGTGCAATACTTCGGGTGGGATTTCTTCGACGAAGCGGGAGACGATGCCGAATTGGGTTTGTCCGTGCAGCATGCGTTGTTGCGCCATGGTGATGTAGAGGCGTTTGCGGGCGCGGGTGATGGCGACGTACATGAGGCGGCGTTCTTCTTCGAGGCCGCCGCGTTCGGCAAGGCTCATTTCGCTGGGGAAGCGGCCTTCTTCCATGCCGGTGAGGAAAACGGCGTTGAATTCCAAGCCTTTGGAGGCGTGGACGGTCATCAGTTGGACGGCTTTTTCGCCTGCGCCTGCTTGGTTTTCGCCGGATTCGAGAGCAGCGTTGCTCAAGAAAGCGAGGATGGGGAAGGCGGGGTCGTCTGAAATGTTGTCGGGCAGGGTTTCAAAGTTGCTGTCTTCGGGTTTGAACTCGATGGCGGCGTTGACGAGTTCGTCGAGGTTGTCGAGGCGGTCTTGGTTGTCGCCTTTTTGGGTTTTGTAGTGTTCGGTCAGGCCACTGTCTTTGAGGATGCCGACGATGATTTCGGGCAGGGGCATTTGTCCGACTTGGTTGCGCAGGGCTTCAATCAGGCGGACGAAGGCGGCGATTTTGGTGGCTTTTGCGCCGGCGTTGCAGGCTGCCTGCCAGAGGGTGATGCCTTGTTCGTTTGAAGCTGTCTGAAGGTTTTCGATGGTGCGCGCGCCGATGCCGCGCGGCGGGAAGTTGATGACGCGCAAGAGGGCGTTGTCGTCGTCTGGATTGACGGCGAGGCGCAGGTAGGCGAGCGCGTGTTTGATTTCTTGGCGTTCGTAAAAGCGCAGGCCGCCGTAGATTTTGTAGGGGATGCCGCTACGGAACAGGCTTTGTTCGATAACGCGGGATTGGGCGTTGCTGCGGTAGAGGACGGCGATTTCGTTCAAATCCCAGCCTTCGCGTTCGAGGGCTTTGGTTTCGTCCACGATGAACTGGGCTTCTTCAAGGTCGGTAAAGGCGGAGTAGTAGCGGATTTTGTCGCCCACTTCGGCGTCGGTGCGCAGGTTTTTGCCGAGGCGTTCGTCGTTGTTTTCGATGACGGCGTTGGCGGCGGCGAGGATGTTGCCGACGGAGCGGTAGTTTTGTTCGAGTTTGACGGGCGCGTCGATGTGGAATTCTTCCATCAACGCGGTCATGTTGCCGACGTTTGCGCCGCGGAATCGGTAAATGCTTTGGTCGTCGTCGCCGACGGCAAACACTGCTGCGTGGTTGCCGGCGATTAATTTTAGCCAGGCGTATTGCAGCTTGTTGGTGTCTTGGAACTCGTCAACCAGAATGTGATTGAAGCGGTTTTGGTAGTGCTGGCGCAGGATTTCGTTGCTTTGCAGCATTTCGTAGCTGCGGAGCATAAGCTCGGCGAAATCGACCACGCCTTCGCGTTGGCAGATTTTGTCGTATTCGGCGTAGCACTCAATCATGCGGCGTGTGTGCGGATCGGGCGTGCTCAATACGGAAGCGCGCAAGCCGGATTCTTTTTGCGCGTTGATAAAGCCTTGCAGTGAACGCGGCGCGATGATTTCTTCGGCGATGTTGAGGCTTTTGAGCAGGCGTTTGATCAGGGAAAGCTGGTCGCCGCTGTCGAGGATTTGGAAGGAAGAGGGCAGGCCTGCGTCGCGGTGGTGCAGCCGTAGAAAGCGGTGGCAGAGGCCGTGGAAGGTGCCGAGCCACATGGCACGGACGTTGACGGGAATCATTGCGCCCAAACGGGTCTGCATTTCTTTGGCGGCTTTGTTGGTAAACGTTACCGCCATAATGCTGTGCACGCTGGCTTGTCCGCTTTGCAAAAGCCATGCGATACGCGTGGTCAGTACGCGCGTTTTGCCGCTACCTGCGCCTGCCAAAACGAGGGCGGATTGCGGCGGCCAGGTTACGGCGGAGAGTTGTTCGGGGTTTAAGCCTTGCAGGAGGTCGAGGGCGGATTCGTTGGGAAACATGAAGAGGCCGTCTGAAAATAAATGGGAATGCGATATTTTAAAGGAAATACAAAAGGCCGTCTGAAAAGATGTTTCAGACGGCCTTTGTGTTGGAAGCCGATTAGAACGGACGTACTTCCAAACCGAACATACGGCGCGCGGTGTTCAGCATTTGGCAGCTGAAGCCCCACTCGTTGTCGTACCATGCGAACACTTTAACCATTTTGCCTGCGGTGACTTTGGTCAGCGTAGAGTCAAATGTGCTGGCTTGGGTAGTGTGGTTGAAGTCCATAGAAACCAGTGGCAGGGTATTGTAGGCCAATACGCCTTTCAGACGGCCTTCTTCGGAAGCGGCTTTCATCAGTGCGTTGATTTCTTCGGCAGAAGTGTCGCGGCCTGCTTGGAAGCTCAGGTCAACCAGGGAAACGTTGACGGTCGGTACGCGGATGGCAAGGCCGTCGAGTTTGCCTTTCAGGTCCGGCAATACCAAACCGACGGCTTTTGCAGCGCCGGTTTTGGTCGGAATCATGTTTTCCACGCCGCTACGCGCACGGCGCAGGTCTTTGTGGCGTACGTCGGTTACGGTTTGGTCGTTGGTCAGCGCGTGGATGGTGGTCATCACGCCGTTTACGATGCCGATGTTTTCGTTCAACACTTTGGCCACAGGTGCCAGGCAGTTGGTGGTACAAGATGCGTTGGAGATAACGGTCATGTCGTCGGTAATCACGTCGTCGTTTACGCCGTAAACGATGGTTGCGTCAACGTCATCGCCGCCGGGAGCGGAAATCAGCACTTTTTTCGCGCCGCTTTCCAAGTGGATTTTGGCTTTCTCTTTGCTGGTGAATGCGCCGGTACATTCCATGACCAGGTCAACGCCCAATTCGCCCCATGGCAATTCGGCTGGGTTGCGGGTAGAGAAGTAAGGGATTTTTTTACCGTCGATGATGAGGTGTTTCTCATCGTGGGAAACTTCAGAGTTGAAGCGGCCGTGAACAGTGTCGAATTTGGTCAGGTGAGCATTGGTTTCGATGCTGCCGCTGGCATTGATGGCAACGATGTCGAGTTGGTCTTGCAGTTTGTAGTCAAAAATAGCGCGCACTACTTGGCGGCCGATACGGCCGTAGCCGTTGATGGCAACTTTGATACCCATGGCTTTTCCTCTTCTTTTGGGTTTGGGTTGTGGAGTGAATGGTGGCAATTATAGCAAAAATGTAGTGCTGTGTAATTAATGTTTTATTGAAATTTTTAGGTTTGATTATTTTTGATTGTAGATGATTAGAGTAGAAATACAGGTTTAAATTTAATGTTATTTAATATTTCTTGAAATTTTATTTTTTATTAACCATATTTTTAGTGTTTTATGCTTGTTTTAAATCATGGTAATGAAGGAAACGGGAAAAGGCGGATTGTTTTTGTTTATATTAAACAGAATGTGAGTGTAGCTTTTGATTACAACATACAACAGTGTAATTTTCAGACGGCCCGGGTTTAATCGAGTAAAAGTAAAAGGCGTCTGAACATTTTTGATGACATGGAATTTAAACGCCTTGGATTCCTGTTTTTCCTTGCCGGATAAGGGGAAGGCGGTTTTTAGCAAAGGGGAAATGGTCGGAGCAAGAGAGGGAAAAACGAGGGGGGGATTGGGCTGTGTTCGGGTGTTATATAAATAAGTGTATGAAGTTTTTAGTCGTAGTGTATGAAGATTTTGCTGTGATTTAAATTCAATACTGACTTGCCAACAGTGTTAAATTTTTTTACGATAAGGTCAGATTATGTTTGCATGGCCATAAGCGGTGCATTCTCTATATCGGATATTATCCTTGTCCGAATATCTACTTTAACCGACCGGCTTGCCCGGCCTGATTCCTAAATATATACGCGCAAGGCTGAATGGCCTTGGCGACACTCGACTTTGAAGAGGTTCATCGTGTCAAATTCTCAATCCAGCGAACGCGCGACGTTTAGCAGTCGCCGCGCCTTTATGTTTGCTGCCATCGGCTCAGCCGTGGGCTTAGGCAACATTTGGCGATTCCCTTACATCGCTTTCGACAACGGCGGCGGTGCTTTCGTCCTCCCTTACTTGGTTGCGCTGTTGACGGCAGGTATTCCGCTGTTGCTGCTCGACTACGCCATCGGCCACCGTTACCGCGGTTCGCCACCTTTGGCCTTCCGCCGCCTCGGCCGTTTGTTTGAGCCGATGGGTTGGTGGAACTTCCTGACCAACGTCATCATCTGTATCTACTACGCCGTGATTGTCGGCTGGGCGGCAAGCTATGCCTATTATTCTTTGACTTCGGCATGGGGTACGGATCCGCAGGCATTCTTCTTCAAAGACTTCCTGCAAATGGCTGATGCCAAAGACTTGGGCTTGGATTTTGTCGGTAAAGTTGCCGGCCCGCTGATTGCCGTCTGGGTGTTTACGCTGGCGATTATGGCTTTGGGCGTGCAAAAAGGTGTGGCCGGTGCGTCCACATTCTTCATGCCTTTGTTGGTGGTGATGTTCGTCATCATGGTGGGCATTGCGCTGACTCTGCCGGGCGCGGCAAAAGGTTTGGACGCTTTGTTTACGCCTGACTGGAGCCGATTGTCCGATCCGAAAGTCTGGGTAGCCGCATATGGCCAGATCTTCTTCTCGCTCTCTATCTGCTTCGGCATCATGATTACTTATTCTTCTTACCTGAAGAAAAAAACCGACTTGGGCGGCACGGGCTTGGTTGTCGGCTTTGCCAACAGCAGCTTTGAGTTGCTCGCCGGTATCGGCGTATTCGCAGCATTGGGCTTTATGGCGCACGCGGCAGGCAAGGAAGTCAGCGAAGTGGCATCCAGCGGTATCGGCTTGGCGTTTATCGCGTTCCCGACCATCATCAACCAAGCCCCTATGGGCGCGTTGATCGGCGTGTTGTTCTTTGGCTCGCTGGTGTTTGCCGGTGTAACTTCCATGATTTCCATCGTTGAAGTGATTGTGGCCGCGATTCAAGACAAAATGAACATCGGCCGTGTCAGCGCGACTCTGATTGCAGGCGTGCCAATGGCGATTATTTCTACCTTGCTGTTCGGTACGACCACCGGCCTGCCTGTGTTGGACGTATTGGATAAATTCATCAATACCTACGGCATTGTGGCTTCTGGTTTTGTTTACGTTCTGGCGATTGTCCTGTTGCGCAAGCTGCCGGAACTGCGCAATCACTTGAACGCGCTGTCTTCCATCCGTGTCGGTAAAGTTTGGACTGCCAGCGTGGTGGTTACCGTCGCTATGCTCGGCTATATGCTTTATCAAGATACCGCCGGCCTCTTAAAAGAGAATTACAGCGGCTATCCTGACAGCTTCCTCAATATCTTTGGTTGGGGCATGGTGGGCGCTCTCTTGGTATTGTCTGTCCTGCTGTCTTTTTTGCCGTGGAAACATGGTCAGAACTTCAATGTCAAAGACGAACATGAACACGAACGTGAAGGAGACGAATAATGAGTACTTCAGCCATTATTATGATGCTTGTCGCATTGATCGTCATTTGGGGCGGATTCATCGTCTCCGTCCTGCGCCTGCCTAAAGAATAAGGTTTGAGCAAATGAAAAGGCCGTCTGAAAGTCATTTTTCAGACGGCCTTTTTATGTATCGGCAAGAATGGAGAAAAGGTTAACTCATCATCCAAATCACCAAATGCACCATGGTCGGGCCAAACAATACCATAAACAGTCCGGCCAAAATCATGGTCAGGCTGGCCATGACGCCTTCGGTTTCGTGGCGTTGTCCGGCGCGCGATGTGCCGAAGCCGTGGGCGGCATTGCCGAATGCCACGCCGTTGGCGGTGTGGAAACGGATGCGGGTAAAGGCCAAAAACAGGTCGCCGAATATCATGCCGACAAAGCCGGTGATGATGGTGAACAGGGAAACGAGCGAGGCGGAGCCGTGGATTTCGCTGGCAAGGACGACGGCAAACGGCGTGGAGATGGAACGCGCCATCAGGCTGTTGGTCACTTCGTTGTTGAAGTGGAACATATGGCTCATGAGGAATGCGCTGACTACGCCGACAAACATGCCTACCATAATGGCGATGGAGAGAATGGGCAGTTGGCGGCGGATGACTTCGCGGTTTTCATAAATGGGGACGGCAAAGGCAACGGTAACCGGAGTGAGCAGGAAGACGATGCCTTGGGTATATTTGTGGTAGGTGTCGTAATTGACGCCGAATGCCAGCAGCAGGAGGATGGTGCTGACGGAGACGGTAACGACGGGGGAGAAAATCATTAAGGGTTTTTTGCGGTGGATTTTTTTGGCAACGACATAGGCAAAGCAAGTCCAGATGAAGCAGGCGAGGGCGGTGTAGTCCATTTTTATTCTCTATTTTTAGGAGTGGAGTTTTTTGTAGAGGCGGCGTTTCCAGCGGTAGCAGAAATCGAGGGTCAGGGCGGTGCTGATCATCACGAGCGCGGTGCCGACGGCGATGGTCAAAATCAGCTGCCAGCCTTCGGACATCAGCAGGTCTTGATATTGCAAGACGGAAACCATGATGGGGATGAAGAAAAAGACGAGTTCGCCCAATGCCCATTTTGCGCCGCGGTCAACCATGCCCGGGCGGATGATGCCGACCCCCAAAAGGGCGAGCATGAGGAACAAGCCCAATACGCCTGAAGAAATAGGCAGATGCGTGAAGCGGACGATAAGGTCGGAAACGCCCCATACTGCGCCGATGATGGCAAGCTGCAAGGCCGTCTGAAAAAATCTGGTGAGGGAATCCATGATATGGGTGTGTGTTGAATGAAAGGCTTGATTATAGAAACCTGGTTTCTGCATAATATGAATTATTAAACGAATAATCATGCCTTAGAGGAATAATGGACTTCAAAAGCCTGTATTGTTTTGCTGAACTCATCCGCCTGCAAAGTTTTTCGGCCACGGCTTCCACGTTGAATTTGACGCAGCCGACGGTCAGCAAAATCATTCAGGCTTTGGAAGAAGAATTGGGCGTGCCGCTTTTGTGCAAAGAAAACGGACGCAAAAAGCGGCAGGTGCAGCTGACCGCAATCGGCGAAGAAGTCTATCGCCACGCGTTAAACCTTCTACATGAACGCGATTTGCTGCTGGCCCGCATTGACGATTACCGCCATGTCAAAAGCGGGACGCTGCGTTTGGGTTTGGCTTTGTTTGGCAGCGATTTGCTCAGTCATGCGCTGTTTGATTTCCACCAAAAATGGCCGGACATCGAATTGTCGTTTTTGGAACAAGGCTCGCTCGCCATCGAGCAATCCTTGCGCAACAACGAACTCGATGCCGGGCAGCTGCTCGCGCCGGTTCACGAAGACTTCGACAGCATTACCTTGTGCGACTATCCGCTGGTGGTCTTGATGCCGAAAAATCGGGCGAGACACGATGCACTGACGCTCAAAAGCCTGCAACACGAGCCCTTCATTCTGTTCGGCGCCGGCTTTTCACTCAACGAAACCATTCAGACGGCCTGCCGCAATCAAGGTTTTACGCCCAACGTTGTCTGCCGTACCGGACAATGGAATTTGGTCGCCGACATGGTGGCGCACAATATGGGCATTGCCCTGCTGCCCGAATACTATGCCCGAAAAATCAATCCCGATGTCTTTGCCGCCATTCCTTTGGTCGAACCCGAAATCCGCTGGCAGCTCACCATGGCATGGAAAAAACACCAACGCCCGACGCCGGCCTTAAGGGCTTGGTTGGACGTGGTCAGGGAAGCATTCGGCAGGCGAAACAAATAAAATCAAATCATCAGGCCGTCTGAAAAAAAGGGTGTCGCTATCACCCGGTTTCAGACGGCCTTTCCCGTTAAAAATGGTAAAACGGCCTAAAAAAGAGTAGAATATGCACCGTTTGCAACTCTGCGCCTCTCAGCAGGCTCGAATTATGGACCTTCCCAGTTCGCCTTTGAACTTCCCATCAGACACACAACAACCATAATCATCCCGCCGAAATGCCTCCCCGCATCCGGCGGGCGGAGCATTTATGAGCATCGAACAAACCCCTCCGAATCTCGACCATACCCCCGACAATGAAGCGGTGGAAGACCGCATTTCTGACGATCGCATCTCTGACGATATCGACCGCATCCATGCCTTATGCGAAATCCTCGAGCCGTCCTTTGAACAAATCGAAGCAGGCGTGCCGATTGAAGACGAAAGCCTGCGCGACAAGTTCACCGAGCTGACCGTCCTCTTGGCCGAGCTGCACCCCGCCGACGTGGCCGCCGTCTTGGAATCCCTGCCGCCGCGCGAGCGTAACATCGTCTGGTTTTTGGTCGCCCCGGAAGACGACGGTGAAGTATTGCTGGAAGTATCCGACGCCGTACGCGAAACGCTGATCGAGTCCATGGACAAAGACGAGCTGTTGGCCGCCGTCGATGATTTGGACGCAGACGAATTGGCAGAGCTGGCAGACGACCTGCCGCACCAAGTGGTGTACGAAGCGCTGCAAACGCGTGATGAAGAAGAACGCGAGCAGGTCAAAGCGGCGATGTCTTACGAAGACAACCAAGTCGGCGCGATTATGGACTTTGAATTGGTCAGCATCCGTGCCGATGTGACGTGTGAGGTCGTGTTGCGTTACTTGCGCCGTTTCGACAGCCTGCCCGACCATACCGACAAGATTTTCGTGGTTGATGAAAACGACGTGTTGCAAGGCGTGCTGCCCATCCGCAAACTCTTGGTCGCCGACCCCGAAGACATGGTGGCAGACGTGATGGCCACCGATGTCGTGCGCTTCCGTCCCGAAGACGACGTGGAAGAAGCGGCGCAGGCGTTTGAGCGTTATGACTTGGTGACCGCGCCGGTTGTCGATGAAAACAAAAAGCTGATCGGCAGGATAACCATTGACGAAATGGTGGACGTGATCCGTGAAGAATCCGAAGCCGACATGTTTAACATGGCTGGTTTGCAAGAAGAAGAGGACTTGTTCGCTCCGATTTGGGACTCGGTGAAAAACCGCTGGATGTGGCTTGCCATCAACCTGTGTACCGCCTTTATCGCCAGCCGCGTGATTGGCGCATTTGAAGACAGTATCGAGAAAATTGTCGCACTGGCCGCGCTGATGCCCATCGTCGCCGGCATCGGCGGCAACTCCGGCAACCAAACCATCACCATGATCGTCCGCGCCATGGCAATGGGACAAATGACCAGTACGCAGGCAGGCCGCCTGCTGAAAAAAGAAGTCGGCGTCGCCCTCGTCAACGGCATTATTTGGGGCACCGTGATGGGCGTGATTTCATGGCTGCTCTACGGCAACATCGGCATCGGTTTGGTCATGGTGGCCGCGATGACCTTGAATCTTTTGCTGGCCGCAACCGTCGGCGTCCTCATTCCCGTCATTATGGAAAAAGCCGGACGCGACCCCGCATTGGGCAGCTCGGTGCTGATTACCGCAGTTACCGACTCCGGCGGCTTCCTGATTTTCTTGGGATTAGCAACCATGTTCCTGTTGTAATAGGAAAAAAAAGACGTGTTCGATACGTCCTTTTCAAACCGTTTAAAAGGCCGTCTGAAATTTCAATTTTCAGACGGCCTTTGCTGTTTTTTAAAGCTTTACATCATGAGGGCGTTTAGTTTTGGGGCTGACGTAGATTAGCCCCTTGTTTAAAGCGAAGTCAGAAAAGTCAGAAATCCCAATATCACGCCGACTGCGTTGGGTATAATCAGAATCCAGTCTTTCCGGGGTTCTTTGCTCCAACCGTACAAAACCCAAATCAGACAGGATACTGCTGCAAACAGGGGTTGCCACGGCTGCGCCTTTGCCCCTTGCATATTGGCGATAATTTGGGGGATATAGGCGACAAATACGAAAATACCTATTGCCGCTCCTATGCTGCCGACAACGGTATTGAATTTTGCTTTGCTTATCATGCTGGTAAGTCTCCTTTTAATATGAAAATCGAGGCGGTAGATAATATGGGCAGGCTGACTCAGCCGAGGGAACAGCCGCAGCCGCAATGATGTTCGTGGCCTTGGCCATGTTCGTCCGAATCTTCGGCAAGCAGGGCTTCGTAGTCGCCGCTTTCAATCAGGCTGACCAGTTCTGCCGGACTTTCCGCGCCTTCTACCTAGTCGCAGGATAAATAACTCTATTCTACCGCAAAATATGTATGTCATCATCCATCATTTGGCCTTGGCTGCCGATGAGGTTTTCGAGGGCTCTGTCGAGCTGGACGAAAGCTATTTCGGCGGACAGCGTAAAGGCAGACGTGGTCGAGGTGCGGCAGGAAAAGTGGTTGTCTTCGGCATTCTGAAACGCAACGGACGGGTCTATACCGTTGTGGTGGATAATGCCAAGTCTGAAACGTTATTCCCTGTCATCAAAAAGAAAATCATGCCGGACAGCATTGTTTACACGGATAGCCTGAGCAGCTATGATAAGTTGGACGTGAGCGGTTTTATCCATTACCGCATCAACCATTCCAAGGAATTTGTCGACCGTCAGAACCACATTAACGGCATTGAGAATTTTTGGAATCAGGCAAAACGTTTCTTGCGAAAATACAACGGAATCGATCGCAAATCTTTCCCGCTGTTCTTGAAAGAATGCGAATTTCGATTTAACTTCGGCACACCGTCTCAACAGCTTAAAATCCTGCGAGATTGGTGTGGAATTTAGGGCTAATCTACGTCAGCCCCTTAGTTTTTGATGACGTTTACGGCGTAATGGGCAGTAGTGTTACGGCGGGCTTGGGCGCGCATCATATAGACCTGCACTTTATATTTGCCCGATTGGGTAGCGATACCGTCAAATTTATCGCCTTGTGCCGAACCGTTAAATACGGCTTCATCGTCTTTGGGTGCCCATACGTTGAAATAGGCGTTAGGGCTGCCGGTTTTACTGATGCGCAGGCGGTCGCCCTTGCGTACGGAGAACAAATGCTCGGCGGTTTGATAGCCGGTGATTTTGCCGGAAAAACGCTGCTTGGTTTGTTTGTGTGCCGAAGCTGGTTTTGAAGCTTCCGCTTTAGGCGTGGCGGCATTTGAATAAGTGGTAAACAGTAAGGGAAGGGCGGCTAACAAGAGAAATTTTTTTCATGGGTTGGGTCTCCGAATGTGGGGCGCCAATATGGCACTCATTTTGATAACCCATCAGTATGTTCATATTTTTATAAAGCCAAAGCCGAATAGGGCAATATTCATTTTTTCAATCAGGCCGTCTGAAAACAAATATTATTCAGACGGCCTTTTCTGATAATATAACAACGAATTATTCCTTTCGGAGCCGTTATGACCTTCCCGCCACTCAAATCCCCGCTAAAATTTTACGCCGTCGTTCCCACTGCTGACTGGGTCGAGCGCATGGTCAAAGCAGGTGCCGACACGGTGCAACTGCGCTGTAAAATCCTGCATGGCGACGAGTTGAAACGCGAAATCGAACGTTGCGTCGTAGCCTGTCAAAACAGTGCAACCCAGCTTTTCATCAACGACCACTGGCGCGAAGCGATTGCCGCAGGTGCATACGGCGTGCATCTCGGGCAGGAAGACATGGACACTGCCGACCTAGCCGCGATTGAAGCTGCCGGTTTGCGCTTGGGCTTGAGTACGCACTCTGTTGCCGAACTCGATCGCGCCTTGTCCGTACAACCTAGCTACGTCGCCAGCGGCGCGATTTTTCCGACCACGACCAAACAAATGCCCACCGCCCCGCAAGGCTTGGAGAAACTGCGCGAATATGTGAAACAGGCTCGCGGCATACCCGTCGTCGCCATCGGCGGCATCGATTTGAACAACGCTGAAGATGTACTTGCCACCGGCGTTTCCTCCCTCGCCGTCGTCCGCGCCGTTACCGAAGCGGAAAATCCCGAAGCAGTGGTTAAAGCGTTTCAGGCTTTGTGGAATGAATAAGGCCGTCTGAAAATAAGAAGTCCGATAAGAGGAGCAAACATCATGAAGATTATATTAAACAATGAAGCCATCACATTAAACGGCACAACTGTTGCCGACCTTATCGCCCAAACCGCGCCGCAAAAACCGTTTGCCGTTGCCGTCAATACCCAGTTTGTCTCCAAAGGTGCGTATGCGGAAACGGTTTTAAACGAAAACGACAAAGTGGACATTGTGCGCCCCGTAGTCGGCGGATAAGCGGTTTTACTGCGCGTATAGCTGCGCTATTGGTTTAATGCTGAGAAAAGGAAAAGAAATGTTTATCGTATCGTTGGAATATATTAAAGACTTGGCTGTGGTTGAAACCTACCTGTCCGAGCATATTGCGTATCTCGAACGGTATTATCAAGCAGGTGTATTTGTGATGTCTGGCCGCAAACAGCCGCGGACGGGCGGCGTTATCCTGATGAAAGCATCAGGCAGGGAGCAGGTGGAAAAGTTAATTGCAGAAGACCCGTTTCACCGAGAAGGTGTAGCGAAATACACAATTACCGAGTTTATTCCGACCAAGGTCGCCGAAGGACTTGAAAACTATTTGGAAACTATCTGAACCGATTTTTCAGAAGGCTATTGCCCCAAAAATAATATTACAAAGGAATCCATCATGTTTACCCTATACGGAGAAACTTTCCCTTCACGGCTGCTGCTCGGTACGGCTGCTTATCCGACGCCGGAAATACTCAAGCAGTCTGTCCAAATCGCGCAACCGGCAATGATTACCGTTTCGTTGCGTCGTGCCGGCAGCGGCGGCGAAGCGCACGGGCAGGGTTTTTGGTCGTTGTTGGAAGAAATGGGCGTGCCTGTGTTGCCCAATACCGCAGGCTGTCAAAGCGTTCAGGAAGCCGTGACCACTGCGCAAATGGCGCGTGAAGTGTTTGATACCGATTGGATCAAGCTCGAACTTATCGGCGATGATGACACGTTGCAGCCGGATGTGTTCCAGCTCGTCGAAGCGGCAGAAATCCTGATTAAAGACGGCTTCAAAGTGCTGCCTTATTGCACCGAGGATTTGATTGCCTGTCGCCGACTGCTCGACGCAGGCTGTCAGGCGTTGATGCCGTGGGCGGCGCCGATTGGCACAGGTTTGGGCGCAGTTCATGCTTATGCGTTGAAAGTTCTGCGCGAACGCCTGCCCGACACGCCGCTGATTATCGACGCAGGCTTGGGTTTGCCTTCGCAGGCGGCGCAAGTGATGGAATGGGGTTTTGACGGCGTGCTGCTGAATACCGCCGTTTCCCGCAGCGGAGATCCGGTCAATATGGCACGCGCTTTTGCGCTTGCGGTCGAGTCGGGCCGTATGGCTTATGAGGCGGAACCTGTGGAGGCGCGTGAGAAAGCGCGCGCCAGTACGCCGACGGTGGGTCAGCCTTTTTGGCATTCGGCGGAATATTGAAAAACGTCAGGGCGTGTCGAACACGCCCTTTTTTGTTGGTGAAAAAACCTGATTTCAGCTTGAACAGAATGTTCAGACGGCCTTGGCCAAAAGCTGTTTCAACGGCTTTAAGATTTGCCATGCCTGCGCTTTGAGTTGCGGCTGCATCAGCAGGCGGGCAGGGTGGGGAATGACAAAATGCGGCCGCTCTGCGCACAATTCGTTCATCAACCCGATCATGTCGGGGCTATCAAAGATTTTGCCGAGGAACAATACTGCGCGCGCTTGCGAAGCGGTCAGCTCGTTTTGCATTTCGGCAAGCTCGGAGCGGATGTGTTCGGCATCGGGCAGGGCGGTGAATACGGGCGCGGTTTTGACCCATGCGGTTTTGTGCGCCTGCTCGGGCTTGAGGCCGATGGCGGCGAGGATGTTGTCGAGAAGCGTGCCGACGTCGCCGCTAAACAGCGTACCGTGCAGGCTGTCTTCGGTGGACGGGCAAATGCTGACCACCATGATTTCAGACGGCCTGATGGTTACGTCAAGGCGTGGCAGATTGTCTGAATACGTGGCTTTTTCTGTTTTTGCCGGTGCTTCGGCAATGGCTTTGGGTGCCGCTTCGGGAACGCGGACTGCCGGTTTGGCCGTTTGCGCAGTGGCAATGGCGGCTGTGCGTGCCTGATGGGCGCCTGCGGATAAAGTGCGCACGGCTTGCGCGGTATCGGCAGCAATGGTTTTGGGGCGGACGGGCGCGGCTGATGGTGCGGCTTGAGGCGCGGCATGGATGATTTTGGCGTTTTGGTTCAGCCACATCGGGCCCAAGCCCAAGGCTTCGTGCAGGTGCAGGTAGCGGCTGCTTAACATGATTTCTCCATCAATACGGCATCTTCGCTGCCACCGTCGGGCAGGATGTAGTAGTTTTTGCGGCGGCCGCAGATTTGGAAGCCGTGTTTGCGGTAGAGCTGTTGCGCGGTTTCATTGCTTGCGCGGACTTCGAGCAGCAATCGGCTTGCACCTTGCTGTTGCACCGTGTTTTGCCAGTGTTGCAACAGGACGGACGCAATGCCTTGGCGGCGGTATTCGGGCGCGACGGCAATCAGGTGCAGCTCGGATTCGTCAAATACGGTTTGCCATACGATAAAGCCGGTAATTTGGTGGTCTGCCTGGCTGACCCAAACGCTGTCGGGATGGTGTTGAACGGCTGATTCAAACTGCTGCACCGTCCACGACGAAGGATTGCCTTGTGCGTCGATGGCGGCAAGGGTGGGGCAGTCAGCAAGTACGGCTGGGCGCAGGTTCACGGTTTGGCCTTTTGTTGGGCTTGCTCTTGTGCGGTCAGGGCAATTTTGTTGCGGACGTAGAGCAGCTCGGCATGCGCCGCGTCAGTATCAAGATAGCGGCCGCTGCGGGCAAGTTTAAGATAGTCGGCGGCGGTCGGCATATCGGCCTGACCGTCAAAAGGCGGTTTGTCGGCGAGAGCAAAGGCATTGCCGATGCCGCCGGTAGGCGTTTTGCCTTCTGGCGCGGCAATGGCGGTGGCTTTGCCAACCGTGTAATCGCTCAAGCGGACGTGGTTTTGTGTATCAAACCATGCGTAGAACACTTCGCCCATGCGCGCATCGGTGGCCGCCAGTACGCAGCTTGATGGTGGCAGCAGCGAAGCGGTGGCATCGAGGCAGGGAATGCCGATCATGGGCGTGTCAAACGGTGTGGCCAAACCTTGTGCAACCGCCGCGCCGATACGCAGGCCGGTAAATGCGCCGGGGCCTTGTGCATAAATGATGCAGCCCAAATAGGCAGCCGTGATGCCTGCTTCTTTGAAGAGGCGTTCGATTTGCGGCAGGATTTGTTCGGATTGCTTGGTGCCGACGTTTTCGTGAAACAGGCGGATTTCGCCTTGATGTTCCAATGCGATGGACAGAAAGGATGTGCTGGTGTCGATGGCAAGAGTCGGGCGGTTGTCGGTTGGCATGGTGTTATTTTTTAGAAGGATATGGGTTGCCATTATAGTGGAACGGCGAGGGGGAACAAAGCATTCGGGCGGCGTATTGGTAAAAACACCGTTTACCGCAAAGCGATTTGATAAGTGAACTAAGGTTTCAGGCCGTCTGAAAATATTTCAGACGGCCTTGTTTTATTGGTCGAGTTTCAATAAAGGCGAACCTGCTTTTTCAACGGCGCGGCGGTAGGCTTCATGCGCTTCGATGCGCTGCAAATAGGCTCGGATATTGGGGTGGTCGGCAAAATTGAAGCGGTCGGCCGCGGCTTGCAGCGGATAGCTCATCATGATGTCGGCACCGCTGAGGCTGTTGCCGACCAACCATTCGCGGTTTTCCAACTCGCTGTTGATGTGGGCAAGATGCAGCGCGGCTTGCGGATGGATAAAGCTGCTTTTGACGCTGCCGCTGATTTTGCGGGCAATCGGTTTGACGAAAAACGGCATGGACGCGCTTTCAATCCGGCGGAACACTAGCCCGAGCAGTAATAACGGCATCAGAGAACCTTCGGCGTAATGCAGCCAGCGTTGATATTGCCAGTATTCGCGGCTGCAGCGTTCGGGCATCAGACGGCCGTTGTCGTAGGTTTGAATCAGATAGTCAGTAATCGCGCCGCTTTCCGCCAAGATAAAGCCGTCATCATCCAATAAAGGCGATTTACCCAAGGGATGGATGGCTTTGAGTTCGTCAGGGGCGAGCAAAGTGTCGGGATGGCGGCGGTAGGTTTGCAGGCGGTAGGGCGTACCGAGGATTTCAAGCAGCCAAACAATGCGCAGGGCGCGGGATTGGTCGAGCGAATGCAGGGTAATCATGAGGGGCTTTAAATATTGGTTTGTTTGAGGCCGTCTATGCTGATTTGGCAGGCATCGGCGTATTTTTGCAGGGTTTTAGCCGGTAGTTTGGCGAACACTTCGGGGCGGAAATGCCGGCGAAGCTGCCATTTCCATACGCCTGCCGCCATGGCTAAGCCGGTTTCATCATAACGGCAGCGGAACATATGGTAGTACAGCGGCGAATATTCGCCTTTTTCGACGGCTTTGCGCGCGGCCTGCGTTTGGGCATCGAGTTCGCACACTGCCATTTCGGTGGCGTAGGCTTCGTCCTGCCAACCGTTGCTGGTGGCCGCTTCGTAGTGGCCGTCGCGGGTGCCGTAGATGACTTTGCGGTGGCCGTGGTAGCTGGCGCTGTTATCTTGAGGGATGTCGTCAATCTTCATTCAGACAGCCTTTACTGCTTCCAAAAGCATGAAACATGTTGAAAAACGGCCGCTTTCCGGAACGTAACACAGGATTTTTTGTCCGTGTTCAATGGGAAAGGTGCGCAAAAATTCTTCAAGGATGATGTAAATCGAGGCCGAACCCGTGTTGCCCTTGCTGTGCAGATTGGTAAACCATTTTTCCTGCGGAATGTCGAAGCCGATGTTTTTCAGGCCGTCTGAAAGGCGGTCGCGGAAAAAGCCGGAAGAGTAGTGGGGCAGGAACCAATCGATTTTTTCGGCGCGGATGCCGTGTTTGGCGGCGATTTGGGAGAGGGGTTTTTCCACTGTATAGCGGACGATGTTTTCGTTCAGCAGTTTGACGTCCTGCTTGACCGCCATCAGGCTGTGGCGGCGGCCGTAATCGGCGTCGGCGTGTTTCCAGCCTTCAAATACGCCGTCGCGGAATTCCGCACCGGCATACATGCAGGGTGGCATTTCGTTGGCGTAGGAAAGCAGGTCTATCCAATGGATTTTCAGGCTGAGGCCGTCTGAATTGGGACGGTCGGACAGATACACCGCGCCTGCGCCGTCAGACAGCATCCAGCGCAAAAAGTCTTTTTCAAACCCGATTTCGGGGGAAGCGTTTTCCAGTTTTTTATGGTCGGTTTCACTTCGAAACACTTCGCCGCGCATGACCGCCGAGGCGTTTTCGGAAGCAACGGAAACCGCATGTGCGTGTTCGCCGGTACGCACGGCGTTGTAAGCGTGTTTCATCGCCGCCATACCTGCCGCGCATACGCCTGCCATGCTGAACACTTCGCAAGGCGGCATATCCAGCAAACCATGCACCATCACGCCGTGTCCGGGCATGGTTTGGTCGGGATAGGAAGTGGCGCAGGCCAGGCTGCCGATGGCTTCTGCTGGAACGCCTTGGGCAAACAGACCGTTGACCGCTTCGGCAGCCAATTCGGCATTGGTGTGCGTCGTGCGGCGGCTTTCGGGATCGATGGCGTAATGGCGCGACAAAATGCCGTTGGAACGCAAAATCATACGGCGCACGCGTGAAGGCACATCGCCTGCCATGCCGAGGACGGCTTCCATTTCGTCATTGCCGATGGGGGCGTTGGGCAAGAAGGCAGAAACGCGGTTGAGATAAACGTCTTTGAGTGTGTTATTCGATGTCATGATGTGTTTGTCAAAATAATCAACCGATAAACTGCGCCGCGTAGTCGCAGCTTGCAGTCAACGGGATGTGGTGTGTTTCGGCGTATTCCATCAACGCGTCCACCAGTAGTTTGGCAATGCCGCGATGACGGAAGTTGGGCGAGACCTCGGTATGGTTTACGTCCCAGCCGCCGTTGTGTTCGATATAGCTGATGTAGCCTGCTTCCAAACCGTCAATATCGATTTGAAAGCGACGGCGTTCTGGGTAGTGGATAACTTCGGGCATGATGGATTCCTAGTTTGAGGCCGTCTGAAACGTATTATCTGCCTGACGGTTGTCCATAATAGTCCGCCAGCTTTTTCAGACGGCCTTTGAGCAGCGGATGCAGCAGTTTTTTCAAAATCACGCTGACGGGTAAAACCACCAAAATCATCGCCAATAAAAAAACGATGTAGAAGCACAGCAGCGCACGGCGCAAGAGCGGAGAAATACGGCCTGCCGCCATCAAAAGCTTGCCCCAGACGAAGAAGCTGCGGCCGGCGGCGCGTTCGCTGAAAATCAGTTTTTCGTTAACTGCCACCGCGCCCATGTTTTGAAACAGGGTTTCGTCCAAAGGTTGTTGGTTTAACAGTGTATCGCGCAATTTCGTACCAAACCGCGCCGCATCCGCCAATTCTTCTTCAGCAATGCCGGCAGAGGGTAGGGAGCGGAAATAGCGCTTGTCGCCGGTCAGCATCCATGCGGGCGTGGTAATGAAACTTGCCGCGCTGTTGCAGGCATCGATTTTTACGATGTTGCCGATGAGTTTGGCTCCGTTTTGTTTCAGCAAAGATTTCATTTTTTCCTGCGCGCCCAGCCACATATTGCGGCAGCCGATAAGCGTGATCACCGGTTTGCCGTCCAGCAGCCGGCGCGTTTCTTCGCGTTGCAAAAAGGCGGTCATCGGTTGCGAAGGAGAGAGGAACCAAACGGTGTAGGCAATGACCACCACATCGTAATCTTCGGATGGGATTTGCGGCGGCAGAATCGGGGCGGGTTTTAAATGGACGGTTTCAGGAAAGGTATCGAAAAAACGCCAAAACGGCCACGGAAACGGAAATGCCCGCTCCGGTACGATATTGACGCAATCGACCTGTACGCCGGCTGTTTGCAACGGCGCGGCAAAATTTCGCGCCAGGCTCGAGAGCTGTCCCGTTTGCGAGTAATGCACAATCAGCACTTTTTTCATTATCTTCCCTGCAATGAGTAAGTTATGGTTGGTTTGGACGGTATTATATAGTAAACCGACCTACCTTGAACTTTATTCATATTCAGTATGTCTGCGAAAGTTTCAGCCGATTTGGATGGAAGCACCGTATTCTGTCGGAATGGGGCGGTGAAGCGGATTTTTATGCCATGCCAACATGAACAACGGCCGTCTGAAATTTTTCAGACGGCCTTGTGTGGAAATCGGGACGCATGGTCTGGAACAGGATTTGCGCTAAGTATGGCGTGCAAATCGTATAGATAAAAAAATAACCGCTTCAAGGCGGCTGGTGGTGGCCAGAGGCGGAATCGAACCGCCGACACACGGATTTTCAATCCGTTGCTCTACCAACTGAGCTATCTGGCCATCGCGTGTTTCGTTGCGAGATGTGAATTAAACCAAATTTCGTTGCCTCGTGCAAGCCTTTGTAGGCTTTATTTTTGAAGCGGTAAATTAAGATTTTGTTTTGTATTGAATTATTTTTCGTTTTAATTGGCAGTTTTTAGGTTTGCCGGTTTGATTTTCAGACGGCCTAAGATACAATCGGCTTTTTTGCTTTGGATTTATGCCATGCTGTATGTGTTTGTTCGTGATATGTGGGATGTTTTGCGTTTGCGCTATCGTTCGCCGGAGACGTATTTGTATTCGCCTTTGGTGATGGTGGCGGTGTTGCTGCTGTTGGGTGTGGTAAACGCGGCCAGCATGTCGCCTTTGTTTGGCAGTGGCGCGGCGGCGGTGTGCCTGTCGGTGATTTTGGTGATTGTGAAATGGTTGGTGTTGAGCCGCTCGATGCGCAAGGTGCTGCATTATTACGGTGCGCCCCGGCTGCCTTTGTGGGGCTTTATTTTGGTGTCTGAGGCTTTGCTGCTGCCTCTGTTGCTGGTGTTGTATGTGCCGGCGTTGGCTGCGTTTGCGCTGTTGTGGCAGGCTTGGGTGTTTGTGGTGCAGGTACGCGGTTTGATGTGGATGGGGAATGCGACGGTAGGCCGTGTTTTGGTGGGCTATCTGTTGTATGGTATCGGTGTGCTGTGCGTGGGTACGGTGATTTTGATGCTGTTTATTGCCGCCGGTTGGTTGGACATGGAAATGTTGAATCAAAACCTGCAGGCGTTGATGTCTGCCCGTAAATAATCAATGGAAATTGGAAGGCCGTCTGAAATGTTCAGACGGCCTTTGTTTTATGGATTTGTTTCGTGGTCTTGCAGGATTTTTTGAAAGACGGGGTCGGGGAGGTAGCGGCCTATCATGTCGCGCCAGCCTTGTGGACCGACCAAGCCTTTGACCATGGTGGAGGACACTTCGGCTATTTCGCGCGGCGGCATCAGGAAGACGGTGGAGATTTCGGGGGCGATGTCGCTGTTGATGTAGCGCATCGAGCGTTCGTATTCGTAGTCGGCGGCGGAACGGATGCCGCGGACGATGAAATTGGCGTTGGCTTCGCGGGCGTAATCGACCAAAAAGCGGTTTTCAAACACGCTGATGCGGACGTTGGGGAACGGGTGGGTAATGGCATCGAGCATGGCGCGGCGTTCTTCTATGGTGTAGGTGTTGCGCTTTTCTGGATTGGTACCGATGGCGACGATGAGTTCGTCAAAGAGGGATTGGGCTTCCTGTATCATCCACAGGTGGCCGAGAGTGGGAGGGTCGAAGCTGCCTGCGTACACGGCACGGCGCGGAGTGGTCGTGGTCATTTTGGGTTGGGAATGGGGTTTGTGTGGCGTTCAGGATAGGGGAGTTTGCCGGTGATGTCAAAAATCAAAAAGGCCGTCTGAAATTTCAGACGGCCTTTGCGGCTTTATCAGTCGTCACCACTAATAGAGATGAGGATTCTCAAGAGGCTGCTGAAAATATTGTAGATGGAGATGAAGATGGTCAGTGCCGCGCTGATGTGGCTGTCTTCACCGCCGTCGATAACGGTACGCACCTGCCACATAATCATCAGGGAACTGAAGACAACGAAGCCGGCCGCGATGGTCAGGCTCAGGGCTGGGATGTTGAGGAAGATGTTGGCCACAACGGCAATCATGAGTACGATCGCACCGGCACCGAGGAAGCTGCCGAGTTTGTTCATGTTCATTGTGGTGCGGCGTGCCATGGCGGACATGGTGAAGAATACACCGGCGGTCATGGCGGCGGCCGTACCGACGATTTGCGCGCCGTTGTTAATCGCCAGGGCGTATTGCAACATAGGGCTGATGGCAAGGCCCATGCCGAAAGTGAAGATCATCAACAGGGCTACGCCGACGTTGCTGTAACGGTTTTTCTCAATCAGGAAGGTCATGCCGTAGAAGAAGCCGAAGAAGGCGGCCAGGGCAACATAGTATGAACCGAACATGGTGAAAATGTTAAAGCCTGTTTTGGCGGAAAAGAACGCGCCGGCAATGGCAGGAATGAAAGACAGGCCGAGCAGGCGGTAGGTTTTTTGCAGGACGGTATTTTTGGCAACCGAGCCTTGCGAGGTATAGTCGTAAACGTCGTTTTGCATGGCGTTTGCTCCAGTGTGGATTGAAAATGAATGAAATTTGGATTTTAACAGAGAATCAGGGGTTTGTATGATTTATCTGTTCTATTTGCCTAATATGCGGGGCAATCGGGAATTTTAAAGGCCGTTTGAAAATCGGGTTTCAGACGGCCTTGGCTTTTCAATGCTTATTTAGGCTCTTGCGGAACATAGCCTTGTACGGCATCTGCGCCGTCGCCGAAGAAGTATTGTTCCATCTGCTGAGCGAGGTATTCGCGTGCGCGCGGATCGGCAAGGCTCAAGCGGTTTTCGTTAATCAGCATGGTTTGGTGACGAGTCCAAGCCATCCATGCTTCTTGGGAAACGTTTTCAAAAATGCGTTTGCCCAATTCGTTGGGCAGCGGCGGAAATTTCATGCCTTCGGCTTCTTTGCCGAGTTTGACGCAGTGAACCATACGGGTCATGGCGGTTTCCTTATGTGGGGGTTGTAAAGGTTGGTATTTTAGCCGATTGCACGGATAGGGGAAAGCGTGGGTTTCAGACGGCCTGAAACCTTGCTATGATGGTCTTTTCTGTTTATTCAGGCAAAGATTATGAACTGCCTCGATACTGCCCGCCGTTATTCCCTTTTTCTCGCCCGCCAGCTCGACAACGGCAAACTCAAGCCCGAAATTTTCCTGCCCATGTTGGACAAGGTGTTGACCGAAGCTGATTTTCAAGCTTTTGCCGATTGGGACAAAATCCGTGCGGAAGAAAATGAGGAAGAATTAGCGCGGCAGTTGCGCGAGTTGCGTCGTTATGTCGTGTCGCAGATTATCGTGCGCGATATCAACCGCATCAGCGATTTGAACGAAGTAACCCGCACGATTACGCTGTTTGCCGATTTTGCCGTCAATACCGCGTTGGACTTTTCCTACGCCTATTATCAGGATATGTACGGCACGCCGATCGGACGTTATACGAAATCGCCGCAGCATTTGAGCGTGGTGGCGATGGGCAAAGCAGGCGGCTATGAGTTGAACGTGTCTTCCGACATCGATTTGATTTTCGTCTATCCCGAATCGGGCGACACCGACGGCAGGCGCGAACGGGGCAATCAGGAGTTTTTCACCAAAGTCGGGCAGAAACTGATTGCGCTGCTGAACGACATTACCGCCGACGGGCAGGTGTTCCGCGTCGATATGCGGCTGCGGCCGGACGGCGATTCCGGTGCGCTGGTATTGAGCGAAACCGCGCTGGAGCAATATTTAATTACGCAGGGTCGCGAATGGGAACGCTATGCATGGTGCAAAGGCCGTGTGGTCACGCCGTATCCGAACGACATCAAAGCGCTAGTGCGCCCCTTTGTGTTCCGCAAATATCTGGATTACAGCGCGTATGAAGCAATGCGCAACCTGCACCGCCAAATCCGCAGCGAAGTCAGCAAAAAAGGCATGGCGGACAACATCAAACTCGGCGCAGGCGGCATCCGCGAAGTTGAGTTTATCGCCCAGATTTTTCAGATGATACGCGGCGGCCAAATGCGCACGCTGCAACTGAAAGGCACGCAGGAAACGCTGATGAAACTTGCCGAATTGGGCATCATGCCGTCTGAAAACGTCGAAACCCTGCTTGCCGCCTACCGCTTCCTGCGCGACGTCGAACACCGCCTGCAATACTGGGACGACCAGCAAACCCAAACCCTACCCTCCTCGCCCGAACAGCAACAACTGCTCGCCGAAAGCATGGGTTTCGACAGCTACGCCGCCTTTTCAGACGACCTCAACGCCCACCGCACCAAGGTCAATCAGTTGTTCAACGAAATTTTGAGCGAACCCGAAGAGCAAACGCAGGACAACAGCGAATGGCAATGGGCATGGCAAGACAAGCCCGACGAAGAAGAACGGCAAGGTCGTCTGAAAGAACACGGGTTCGATGCCGAAACCATCGCCCCAAGGCTCGACCAAATCCGGCACGGCCATAAATACCGCCATCTCTCCGCACACGCCCAGCCGCGTTTCGACGCCATTGTGCCGCTGTTTGTACAGGCGGCGGCAGAGCAAAGCAACCCGACCGATACGCTGATGCGGCTGTTTGACTTCCTCGAAAACATCAGCCGCCGCTCCGCCTATCTCGCCTTTCTCAACGAACATCCGCAAACCTTGTCGCAACTGGCGCAGATTATGAGCCAAAGCTCATGGGTGGCGGCATATCTGAGCAAATATCCGATTCTGCTGGACGAACTCATCAGCGCGCAGCTTTTAGATACCGCGTTCGACTGGCAAGCCCTTGCCGCCGCCCTTTCAGACGACCTCAAAGCCTGCGGTGGCGACACCGAAGCGCAAATGGACACCCTGCGCCGCTTCCAACACGCCCAAGTCTTCCGCCTCGCCGTCCAAGACCTCGCCGGACTGTGGACGGTAGAATCCCTCTCCGACCAACTATCCGCCCTCGCCGACACCATCCTCGCCGCCGCCCTGCCGTGCGCGTGGGCGGACATGCCCAAAAAACACCGCGACACCCCGCAATTCGCCATCGTCGGTTACGGCAAACTCGGCGGCAAAGAACTCGGCTACGCCTCCGACCTCGACCTCGTCTATCTCTACGACGATCCCCATCCCGACGCAGGCGACGTGTACAGCCGCCTCGCCCGCCGCCTGACCAACTGGCTTTCCGCCGCCACCGGCGCAGGCAGCCTCTACGAAACCGACCTGCGCCTGCGCCCCAACGGCGACGCCGGCTTCCTCGCCCACAGCATCGCCGCCTTCGAAAAATACCAGCGCGAAAACGCCTGGACATGGGAACACCAGTCCCTCACCCGCGCCCGCTTCATCTGCGGCACACCCGAAATTCAGACGGCCTTCGACCGCATCCGCACCGAAATCCTCACCGCCGAACGCGATCAAACCGCCTTGGCAGGCGAAATCATCGAAATGCGCGAAAAAATGTTCCCCACCCATCCGCCTGCCGACAGCAACGTAAAATACGCACGCGGCGGCGTGGTTGACGTCGAATTTATCGTCCAATACCTCATCCTTGCCCATGCCCGAAAATATCCGCAACTCCTCGACAACTACGGCAACATCGCCCTCTTAAACATCGCCGCCGACTGCGGCCTCATCGACAAAACCCTCGCCGAACAAAGCCGCACTGCCTACCGCTTCTACCGCCAGCAGCAACACAACACCAAACTGCGCGATGCCAAAAAAACCGAAGTGACGGAAGAATTGCTGACCCATTACGGCAATGTGCGAAAACTGTGGCAGGAAGTATTCGGAGCAGAAGTGAAGTTCGGATAAGCAGGTGGGCGTATTTAACACGTCAACATAATTTGATTTGCCGCCGTAACACACTCACTTCAAATAGTAGGTTTTATGTAAGGAAGATATTTTTATAAAAGCTGATTGGCAGCTTGAAGGAAGATTTTTGTTTACGTATTACTGATTCAGCCCGAACATGATCTGCAAAAACTGTTCTCATTTTGTGTCGATATTGTGATAAAGCAAAACAAGTTCTAAAATATGCAGTTCATTTTCATATTAAAAACAAGGAGAAACTAATGTCTAAGATTGCTGTACTCGGCGGCGGTCTGTCGGGCCGTCTGATGGCGTTCCAGCTGGCAGATCAGGGCATTTCGGTCGAGTTGTTTGAGAAAGGTGAACGCAACGGCGAACAAGCCGCTGCTTATGTTGCTGCGGCCATGTTGGCGCCGTCTGCCGAAGCGGTGGAGGCAACGCCCGAAGTCATTCGTTTGGGCAAACAAAGTATTGCGCTTTGGCGCGCGATTGTCGGCCGTCTGAATACGCCGGTGATGATGCAGGAAAATGGCAGCCTGATTGTTTGGCACACGCAGGACAAGCCGCTTTCTGCCGAGTTTGCCCGTCATTTGAAGCGCGGCGGCGTGGCGGAACATGAAACCATACGTTGGAACGCGGATGAAATCGCAGCAAACGAGCCGCAACTGGCCGGGCGGTTTTCAGACGGCCTGTATCTGCCGACAGAAGGGCAGTTGGACGGACGGCAGGTATTGAATGCGCTTGCCGATGCTTTGGAGTCGATGAATGTGGCGTGCCATTGGTCGTGCAAACGCGAAGTCGAAGATTTGGCGGCGCAATATGATTGGGTCATCGACTGCCGTGGTTATGGTGCAAAGAGCGCGTGGAACAGGCCGTCTGAAAGCGTTTTACGCGGCATTCGCGGCGAAGTGGCACGCGTTTACGCACCCGAAATCGAGCTGTCCCGCCCCGTGCGCCTGCTGCATCCGCGCTATCCTTTGTATATTGCGCCGAAGGAAAACCATATTTTTGTGATTGGTGCGACCCAAATTGAAAGTGAAAGCCAAGCGCCGGCAAGCGTGCGTTCCGGTTTGGAACTTTTGTCCGCGCTGTATGCCGTGCATCCGGCATTTGGCGAGGCAAACCTTTTGGAACTGGCCACTGGCTTGCGCCCGACTTTAAACCACCACAATCCCGAAATCCGCTTCAACCGCGAACGCCGCCTGATTGAAGTCAACGGCCTGTTCCGCCACGGCTTTATGATTTCCCCGGCCGTTACCGGCGCGGCCGTGCGTTTGGCCAGTGCGCTGTTTGCCGGAAGCGACATTCCCGAATACGACGAAACCAGCGGTTTGCCGTATATCCGTGCCGCAAATTGAAGCCGTTGTGGGCGAAGTTGCTTGAAAATCAGGCAAATTGTTTGTGAAAGACAGCCACAGGCCGTCTGAAAATGATAAAATCGCCGTCAATTCAATTAACCTTGCGTCTGAAAACCGCATGATGCCGTATTCAGACGCCAAACCAATTTCCTATTTAACGATAAGCACATGACAACCCAAACCCTTTTAATCGAACTTCTCACTGAAGAACTCCCGCCAAAAGCCCTCAATAATCTGGGCAACCATTTTGCCGCTTCCGTTGCCGAAGGCTTGGAAAAAGCGCAACTGATTGACGGTGCAGCCGAATACACTACCTACGCTTCTCCGCGCCGTTTGGCAGTTCAAGTCAAAAACGTGAAAGCCGTTCAAGCCGATCAAAAAATCGTGAAAAAAGGCCCGGCCGTGGCGAATGCCATAAAAGACGGTGCGCCGACTAAGGCTTTGGAAGGTTTTGCGCGCGGTGCGGGTGCGAAAATCGAAGACCTGACCATCATCAACGACGGCAAGCAAGACGTGTACGCCTACGAATACGTCCAAACCGGCAAACCGCTGGGCGAGCTTTTGGAAGACATCATCAATGCCGCAGTGAAAAAACTGCCGATTCCTAAAGTCATGCGTTGGGGCAGCAGCACATTTACCTTCGTGCGCCCTGTACACAGCCTGATCGTGCTGCACGGTGGCGACATCGTAAACGTCAGCGTTTTGGGTCTGCAAAGCGGCAATAAAACCTTGGGACACCGCTTCCTTTCCAGCGGAGAAATCGCCATCGAAAATGCCGACAGCTACGCCGCACAAATGCGCGAGCAAGGCAAAGTGGAAGCATCGTTTGCCGAACGCAAAGCCGCCATTCAGACGGCCTTGAACGAGCAGGCAGGCCGTCTGAACGCGACCGTTGCCGCCGATGAAGCCTTGTTGGACGAAGTGACCGCATTGGTCGAATGGCCTGTGGTATTGGAAGCCAGTTTTGAAGAACACTTCCTTGCCGTGCCCCAAGAATGCTTGATTCTGACCATGCAGCAAAACCAAAAATACTTTCCGCTGCTCGACCAAAACGGCAAACTGATGAACCGCTTCTTGCTGGTGTCCAACCTGCAAACCGAAGACCCGTCACACATCATCCAAGGCAACGAACGTGTTTTGCGCGCGCGCCTGTCTGATGCCGAGTTCTTCTACAAACAAGACCAAAAGGCGACTTTGGAAAGCCGCCTGCCGAAATTGTCCAGCGTGGTTTACCACAATAAAATCGGTTCGCAAGCCGAGCGCATCGAGCGTCTGCAAAGCATTGCCGCTCATATCGCCAAAGCATTGGGCGCGGATGCCGCCGCAGCCGAGCGCGCCGCACGTTTGGCCAAAGCTGACTTGGTAACCGAAATGGTCGGCGAGTTCCCCGAATTGCAAGGCACCATGGGTAAATACTATGCCCGCTTGGATGGAGAAACCGAAGAAATCGCCGAAGCCATCGAACAACACTACCAACCGCGTTTCGCCGGCGACAACCTGCCGAACGGCAAAGTGGCAACTGCCGTTGCTTTGGCCGACAAACTGGAAACCTTGGTCGGCATTTGGGGCATCGGCCTGATTCCGACCGGCGACAAAGATCCATACGCACTGCGCCGCTCTGCATTGGGTATTTTGCGTATGCTGATGCAGTACGGTTTGGACGTAAACGAACTGATTCAGACGACCTTTGACAGCTTCCCGCAAGGTTTGCTCAACGAGAAAACGCCGTCTGAAACCGCCGACTTCATGCAGGCGCGTTTGGCCGTGTTGCTGCAAAACGATTATCCGCAAGACATCGTTGCCGCCGTATTGGCGAAACAGCCGCGCCGTTTGGACGACGTAGTGGCTAAACTGCAGGCCGTTGCCGCGTTCAAACAGCTGCCTGAAGCCGCCGCATTGGCCGCAGCCAACAAACGCGTGCAAAACCTGCTGAAAAAAGCCGATGCCGAGTTGGGCGCGGTTAACGAAAGTCTGCTGCAACAGGACGAAGAAAAAGCCCTGTATGCCGCCGCGCAAGGTTTGCAGCCGAAAATCTCCGCCGCCGTTGCCGAAGGCAATTTCCAAACTGCTTTGTCCGAGCTGGCTTCCGTCAAACCGCAAGTCGACGCATTCTTCGACGGCGTGATGGTGATGGCCGAAGATGCCGCCGTGAAACAAAACCGTTTGAACCTGCTGAGCCGCTTGGCAGAACAAATGAACGCAGTTGCCGACATTGCGCTCTTGAGCGAATAAGGCCGCGTTTTAGTTGACCCTTTTTCAGGCTGCCCGATGTTTCAGGCAGCCTGAAGTTTTTCGGGCGTATCCCTTGCATGGTGTTCAAGGGTATAATTCGGCAGGTTTGTCGCACGACAAATTGCGCACATAAACAATTTCCCACATTCAAGAGGCAGATTATGAATATCCCAGCCATCCGAACCGCACTCGACGCCGTATTGATTCCCCATACAATGCGCACCTTAGGCAGCGAAAAAGCCGTTACACTCCTTGAAGAGCGTTCAGACGGCCTGCATATCGGCCTGAAATTCGCGTTCCCAGTTGCCCATATCGCCGCCGACATTGCCAACGCCCTCCAAGAAGCCGTCATGGCCCATACCGGAGACACGCATATCCACTTAAGTATCGATACCGAAATCGGTACGCACAAAGTCCAACCCGGCGTGGCAACCATCAAAGGCGTGAAAAACATTATTGCCGTTGCATCCGGCAAAGGCGGTGTCGGCAAATCAACGACCACTGCCAACCTTGCTACCGCAATGGCCAGAATGGGCGCGCGCGTCGGCGTACTCGATGCCGACCTGTACGGCCCAAGCCAGCCCACCATGCTCGGCGTACAAGACCGCAAACCCGACCAACAAAACAAAAAACTGATTCCCGTTGAGGCAGAAAGCGGCATTCAAGTAATGTCTATCGGTTTCCTGGTCGATACCGACCAAGCCGTTGTTTGGCGCGGCCCGATGGTCAGTCAAGCCTTGCAACAACTTATGTTCCAAAGCGAGTGGGACAATGTCGATTATCTCTTCATCGACCTGCCGCCGGGTACCGGCGATATCCAATTGACCCTGTCGCAAAAAATCCCCGTGACCGGCTCCGTTGTCGTCACTACGCCGCAAGACATCGCCCTGATTGATGCACGCAAAGCCGTGGATATGTTCAACAAAGTTAATATCCCGATTTTGGGCGTTTTGGAAAACATGTCTGTCCATATTTGCTCCAACTGCGGCCATGCTGAAGCAATCTTTGGCGCAGAAGGCGGTAAAAACTTGGCAGAGCGTTTGAACGTACCGTTGCTCGGCCAGCTTCCGTTGAGCCTGCCTGTACGCGAAGCCATGGACAGCGGCACATCTTCGGCCTTGTTTGAAAATAACCAAACCATCGCCGACATCTACACCGAAGCCGCATTCCAAATCGCGCTGGCCATTGCCGATAAAGGCAAAGACTTCAGCAGTCGCTTCCCAAAAATCGTCGTCGAATAAAAAAGTTTAAAAAAGGTGTTGACAGCTGTGTGACCCGTCTCTATAATGCACAGCTTATCGGGTCGTTAGCTCAGTTGGTAGAGCAGCGGACTTTTAATCCGTTGGTCGAGCGTTCGAATCGCTCACGACCCACCAAATATAAAAACCTGCTTTGAAAAAAGCAGGTTTTTTTACGTTTGGATTTTAGGATTTTGTTGAGCATATTTTGTTATTGAAACAATCCATAGCACATCAAGCATCAGGCCGTCTGAAAGATATTTTCAGACGGCCTGAAGTTTTATAGGAATGGTTTTGAGAAATAAGCTTTCTACCTGGCAGACAAACGTTTAAAACCTAACCTGCGTCTGCAATTGCCTACGATAAACGAATACGGCAGCAGTCAGCGTGGCAAAAGCAAAGGCAGACAATAAAAGCAGATAATGGCCGATTCCGTCCAGTCCGCTGCGGTTGAGCAGCAATTCCTGAAAAGCCTTCAAGCCCCAAGCCATCGGGGAAATCCAAGTGAGTTGCTGCATGGTTTCGGGCATGACGTGGGCGGGCACCATAATGCCGCCGATTGCCGCCATCAGGATAATGCCGCCGCCGCCGAGTACGACGGCGTGTTCGGTAGATTTTGCGCAGACACTGATTAACAGTGCGTAGCCGAGTGCGGCGGCACTGACGGCGGCGGACAGCAGTGCGTAGGGAACAAGGCTGCCGTTGAGTATGAGGGCGGGTACGCCGATTTCGGGCAGCAGGTAGCGGCCGAGCAGCAGCATTCCGACAAACTGAAGCTGGTTAATCAGGAAATAGGGGATGAGTTTGGCGGCAATCAGGCCGGACGCGGAGGCGCGGGCGAGACGCAGACGGGTAATGGTGTTGGTCTGGCGTTCTAATGCCATGACGTTCGACAGCGGTATCATGATGAAAAACATGCCGAAAATCAGCCATGCGGGAACGCTGTGCTGTACGGCATTGGGTTTTTCCACCGTGCCGCTGCCTGCGCTCAGGTAATGCTCTTCCAGCATTTTTTTATCTAAAAAGGTTTGCACGGCGGCGAATTGTTCGTCGTTTTTTTCATCGACTTTTTTCTGGATGTCTTTTCGGATGGCGCGGGGCAGTTTTTTATTGTTGATTTTGATGCCGTCGTTGTTGTCGAAATAGGCGTCCAGCCGCGTTTGGGTGTAGTGCTGCTGCAAAACGCCTTTAACCGCCGCCAGCCACGAAGGCTCGGTATCGGGTGGTACATAGATTTGCAAGGCTTTGTTGTCGGCGATTTTGTCGGAAGCGGCGTTCGGGTTGTACAGCACCAGTTGGAAACGCTTGTCGTGCAGGCCGTTTTGCGCGTCGGTCAGTTTTTCAGACGACATCAGCGTGACATGAATCTGCTCTTTTTCCAGCGCGGCGGCCAGCGCGGTATTGACGCTGTCGTTTGCCGCGCCGACCAGCGCGATGCGGCTGTCGGTGTGCGGATCTTGGTCGCGGCTTAGCGCCAACGACATAATCAGCATGAAGGCGATGGGCATCACAAACAACACTGCCAAACCGTGCAGGTCGCGGCAGAGCAGTTTGAGTTCTTTGAGGAGGGAGGAAGTCGTCATTGTGGATTTTGCTTATCTGTTGCCGGTTCGTCTTTGCGCAGGAAATCAAGGTAAAACGTTTCCAGCGAACCGTGTCCCTGCTGGAAGTAGCGGATTTGCGCGCCACTTTGTTGCAGGGCGGCGTAAACGGCGGCGGCATCGTGTGTCGTTTCCATCATGCCGCGGCTGTCCACTTGCTTTGCACCCAAAGCGGTCAGCGTCTGAGGCGGCAGCGGCGGTTCGACGGTAAAACGCACGACACCGGTTTGCGTGCTTAAAAGCTCGTCCAAACCGCCGTGGTACACCAGTTTGCCGTGTTGCAGCAGCGCGATTTTGCCGCAAAGCTGCTCGATTTCCGACAGATAGTGCGAGGTGTAAACCACCGTTACCCCCTGCCGCGTCAAATCCGCTACGCTGTCGAGGATAAAGCGGCGCGACTGCGGGTCGATGCCGACCGTGATTTCGTCGAGGAACACCAGTTGCGGCGTATTAATCAGGCCGATGGCAAAATTCAGACGACGTTTAAGCCCGCCCGAAAGATGCTTTGCCGCTTTGTTTTTGTGGGCGGTCAGGTCGGTCTGTTCTAGAAGCGCATTCAGACGGCCTTTGTCGCGCACTTTGTAAAGCGAGGCGAAAAACAGCAGGTTGTCCCACACTGAAAGCTGCGGATAAAACGCGAAATCCTGCGGCACCAAACCGATTTTCTGCCGCTCGCTGCGGCTTAACAGGCGCAACGGCTTGCCGTCAAACAAAATTTCGCCCTGCCGTACTTCCTGCAAGCCGGCCAAAAGCGACATCAGCGTCGTTTTCCCCGCACCGTTGTGGCCGAGCAGCCCCAAACATTCGCCGTCGGCAATGTCGAACGATACATTGTCCAGCGCGGCAGTTTCGGCTTTGGGGTAACGGTGGGAGAGGGATTGGATTTGAATCATGGCTTCCAAATTGCCCTTTAATGAATATTTATAGTAATGCAGTCCACACATAACGGCGCTGGAATTTGCCGTCTTTAAATACGAAACACATACCGAAAGAACCGGCATCATTATTCACCGAATTAAACAGATAAAGCGTCTTGTCGGTACGGCGGTAATAGGCTTCCCAG
Source organism: Neisseria sp. P0014.S002 (assembly GCF_051958295.1). Classification (NCBI taxonomy): domain Bacteria; kingdom Pseudomonadati; phylum Pseudomonadota; class Betaproteobacteria; order Neisseriales; family Neisseriaceae; genus Neisseria; species Neisseria sp. P0014.S002. Next base: position 290,254 of record NZ_JBQCVO010000002.1, read on the forward strand.
CCATCATACGCATTGCTGCCGCGTGCAGTGGCGGCAAAATCGGGCAAGAACAGCCCTTGCAGTTCGGCAGCGGGAACTGCTTGACCGTTTAGCGTGATCTGTTCTATGGCAAAGACGCTTTTGGGAATAGAGCCGTCTCTGCCGTAAAACGGTTTGCCCCGATAAAGAGACGCGGTGTCACTATTTGGGGCTGTGCCTGAAAAGTCGCTGCGTTTGGGGTGGATGCGGCGGGCGGCGATGTGTACTGTTTGACCGTTGCCGGACAAAGTCAGTGTGTCGTCGCGACCGAAGTGTTCGTGTAGGGAAACGAAGTTTTTGTCGGAGGCGGGAAATATCAGGCGGCTGCGATGGATAAAACCGTAACCGTCGGTGGCTGTCTGTTGCAACTTCGCGGTACAGAAATTCGGATTGTCTTTGCTGGCTTCGCCTACACATTCCAACGGCGTGCCGTTGGGAATTTTTGCCAAAACTTTGGCATTCAAATCGGGGCGTTCGCGTAAGTTGGTGTGTCCGTCGGCATCATGAACCAAGGCAAAGCCATTTTGCGGCGCGGCATGGGTTAAGGCGGAACACAAAAATAAGACAGTAGCTAGGTAACGCATTTTTAATTTCTTTTAGTTTTCAGACGGCCTGAATGTCAAAATAATTCACGGTAGATTAATCGGGATCGAATAAATCCTGATTATTCCAATAATCCCCGCCATAACGCTTCTTCATCATCCGCAATTTTGCGCAGAAATTCAGCGATGTTGCGGCAGCCGTTTTCAGATGGTTTTTTGCATTGTTTCACGCACATGGCTGCAAACTGACGCCATTGGTCGCCGATGGCGGTCATTTGTTCCGAGGCCGTCTGAAATGCAGGTTCGTTGCAGATATGGGCGGCCTGTTCGAGGAAGTAGGCGTAGATGTAGCGGAAACCTGCGCCGCCGGTGCCGATTTCTTCCTGCATCCGCACCAAATGGCCGAGAAACAGTTTTTGGTATTTGTCGTTTTGTTTGTCAGGCAGGGATTCGATTTTTTTGGCTAGTGTGCGAATGCCTTTTACGCCGATGAAAAAGACCGGTGCGAGCATATGTTTGGCGTTTTTGCGTATGGCTTTGCGGATAATGGCGGGCAAGTCTGCCATGATTTTTTCAGACGGCCTGTTGTCTTCCAAGGTGTACATCATGCCTTTTGCCGCCAATACGCCTTTGGCAAAGCGCGCCCGCTGCAAATCTTCGGCGGCGCAGCGTTGTACGGTTTCAAATACGGGGTCGCTGATGAGGTAGTCGTTGCCGTCTTTGCCGTATACCAAAAGATTGTGTGCGTTGAAATGGAAGCGCATTTGCGGCGGGAAGTAGGGCAGCCAAAAGACGGAGGTTTGCAAACCGGCCAGTTTGCCTGAGGATAACGCGGCATCCAATGCGGCTTGCCCACTTTGTGCGTCGGAAAATTTGCGGACGGATAATTTCAGCCCCAATGCTTTGCAGGTGTTTTTGATGATGCTGCGCGGTGCGGTACGGTAGGAAACCAGCGGCATGCCGTTTAATTTGATCAGCGGCATCCAGACAAATGTCAGTGCATGGGCAATGCCGAAAATCATGGCTTCGTCTAAATTGTGGCCATGGTATTTGAGCAGGGTGGACATCACACCGCTTTCGCAATGGGCGGTATGCTGGTGTGGAAATTCTTGTGCGGTCATAAAGTTATTGGTTTTCGTGCAATGTTTTCAGACGGCCTGAAGCGGTCGGAATGGGTTTGTTGTTTGGAAATCAGCGGGCTTCTTTGGCCGCTTCCTGCTCGGCCTTGTAGCGGCGTAGAAATTCGATGGCTGCGGTTTTTTCGGCTTCGTTGCCGTATTTGGCATCACGTTGGGCGCGGCGCAGTTCGGCGCGTTCTTTGGCTTCTTCGATTTGGCGCGCTTTGAAGTCTTCGCGGTTGTCGGAGGAGACGAGTTTGTCCTGCTGCGATTGCGCTTTGGCCATGGCTTTGGCAATCAAATCCATGGGGTTGAATGCGGAGCTTGGTGCGGCTGTTTGGGTTTGTGCCTGTGCGGCCTGTTTGGCTTTGACGGCGGCTTCGCGTTGCGCCAGCAGGGCTTTGCGTTCGGCATCGTCGCGCTGTTTGCGCGCGGTATGGCGTTCAAAACGGCTTTGTGCGTGTTCGGCGGCGGCAAAGCGCGGTTCGGCAGAGGTGCTGAAACGGCGTGCGGACGGCAGGAAGGGCTGCGATACGGGAACCATGTCGATGCAGTCGACGGGACAGGGGGTAACGCACAAGCCGCAGCCGGTGCATTCGTCGCTGATGACGGTGTGCATCAGTTTGGATGCGCCCATAATGGCATCGACAGGGCAGGCGCGGATGCAGGCGGTACAGCCGATGCAGACGGCTTCGTCAATCAGGGCTACGGCTTTGATTTGTGTTTTTGCCGGCGCGAGGTAGGGCTTGCCCAATAGGTCGGCAATGTCTTTCATGACGGTTTCCCCACCCGGCGCGCACAGGTTTACCGGCGCTTCTCCTGCCGACAGGGCACGCGCATAGGGTAAGCAGCCTTCATAGCCGCACTCACGGCATTGGGTTTGCGGCAACAGGCGGCTGATGCTTTGGATGGGAATGGTCATCATGGATAGTCAAAATCGAAAAGGTGCATTATATCAGATTGTTGCGTTTATTTTGGCGAAACCCGTTTTACTTATTTTAGTGAACCTTTCCACGCTCGTTTTGGTAAACTCGTTACACTCGTTTTAGCGAAACGCGCTACGCCCATTTTCAGACGGCCTGAGTCGGGTTTGCGTTATAATTTTGAAATGGATTTATTCGGGTAATTAGTAATGACGGCTACACTTTGCCCCTGTCAGTCGGGGCGCGGTTATACGGAATGTTGCGCACCGTTTCATGCGCGTGAGGCGGCGGCCTCGACGGCGGAAGAATTGATGCGTTCGCGTTACAGCGCGTATGTTTTGCAGGAAATCGACTATATCGTGGACACGACTGTCCCTGCGCAGCAGAATTTGTTGGATAAGCAGGATTTGGCGGCATGGAGTAAGCAGACGCAGTGGTCGGGATTGAAGGTTATCCGTCATGTGCCGTTTGGCAAGCTGCATGCTTTGGTCGAGTTTGAGGCGTATTTTGAAGAGAACGGGCAAACTGAGTGCCATCATGAATTGTCGGCATTTGTGAAAATAGACGGGCGTTGGTACTTCATTGATCCGACCGTTGCTTTGCCGACGATGAAACAGCCTTGTTTGTGCGGTTCGGGCAAAAAGTTTAAGGCGTGTTGCGGACAGTTTTTCAAATAGTAGTGTAAACAGGCCGTCTGAACGTTCAGACGGCCTGAGCTGTTTTTGCAGATAAAAAAAACCATTCATACTAAGGGAGAAGTATGAATGGCCAATACATTGCGGGAAAACGTCTTACTTGCTGCACCGCCCAAAAGGGATGAAAGAGCGGTGTTGTGTCAGCGATGAATATTCTACCGTTTTTAGTATTAAATGCTGTTAAGAAGTGAAATAATTTCAATAAGTTGCAAGATAATCGTGATTTTTTGAGGATAAACGGTATTTTTACTGATTTTCTCGAATCCATTTCACCCATTGCTGAAACAGCTCGGGTTGCAATGCGGCGATGACGGAACGCTTGAATACATGTTCGCCGCTCCAAAAATCGTCGCCTTCCAAAGTGGTCAGGCAGCCGCCGGCTTCTTCAAAAATCAATGCGCCGGCAGCGTAGTCCCACAGCTTTTGTCCGCCGTGGATGTAAATATCGTAGCGGCCACTGGCAAGGTAGCACCAATCGAGCGTGCTGCTGCCCATGCTGCGGATTGTGCCGAATGGGGCGAGGGTATTCATGCGGCTGGCGAGTTTGCCCGAACGCAGGTATTTGATTTCTACGCCGGCAATGGATTCGTTAAGTTTTTTGTTTCCGGAACGCAGCGGCAGCGGTGTGCCGTTGAGGAATGCGCCTTTGCCGCGTTCGGCATAGAAACATTCGCCACTGACCGGATTGTAAATCACACCCAATTCGGCGTGGCCGTTTTTAACCAGTGCGACGGATACGGCAAAATGTGGCAAACCGTTGACGAAGTTGTTTGTGCCGTCGATGGGGTCGACAATCCACAGGCCGTCTGAATGTTCGTTCCACAAACGGGTTTGCTCCTGAACGCTCATCTCCTCGCCCAACATCGGACAATCCTCCAATAAGGGTAGGGCGGCGGCAAAAGCGGTTTGCGCGGCCAAATCTGCTTCACTCAAAACCGAGCCGTCTTCCTTGCGTCGTGACGGCGTGTTCAGAAAACGCGGCATGACTTCGGTTTGGGCGATGTGGCGGACGACTTTCTGTAAACGATATAGCACGGCGTATCCTTGTTTTTTGCAGTTTTGCGTGACAGTGGATTAAAATTCGGGAAGTTTTAAATTATAGTGGATGAAATCGAAATCAGGCAGGCAAGTGTATGTCGCCGTGTTTCAACTTCGTTCACGAAAGTTCAAATTATATACATGAATAAAGCAGGAAACCATGCCCCGATTTTATGTTGATTTTGCCTTGAGCCCCGACAGCGTGGTCGAATTACCCGATAATGTGGTGCGCCATCTGAATGTATTGCGCGTGAAAAACACGGAAGAAATCGTGTTGTTCAACGGCAATGGCAAGGCATATCCGGCTTTGCCCGAAGTTTTGGAAAAACGCCGCGCCAGCGTGCGGATTTTGCGTGAAGAGGCAACGGACAACGAATCGCCACTGAACATTACGTTGGTACAGGCGGTATCCTCCGCCGAGCGCATGGATTTCACTTTGCAGAAAAGCGTGGAATTGGGTGTGGCAGAAATCCGCCCGGTCATCAGCGAACGCTGTGTCGTCCGCTTGAGCGGCGAACGCGCTGAAAAGCGGGTGGCACGTTGGCAGGAAATCGTCGTTTCGGCGTGTGAACAAAGCGGCCGCAATATTGTGCCGAAGGTTTTGCCGCTGACAACTTATGCGCAGGCTCTGCAACAGTTGCCACAGGAAACGACCAAACTGTTAATGAGCTTGAACCGCGCACAAAAATTGAGAGATGTTCAACCGCAATCCGGCAAGGTCGTGTTTATGGTCGGCCCGGAAGGCGGCTGGACGGAGAAGGAAGAACAGCAGGCATTTGATGCCGGTTTTCAATCCGTTACGCTTGGCAAACGGGTGTTGCGTACCGAAACTGCCTCACTTGCGGCCATTGCCGCCATGCAGACGCTTTGGGGCGATTTTGCATAAAGTTCAGGCCGTCTGAAAACGAGTGTCACGAGTTTCGCTAAAACGAGCGTAGCGAGTTTCGTTAAAACAAGCTATTGCTTCATGATATAAAAATGGGAGTTTAAAAATGTCTTACACCTTTACACTGGCCGAGCACGAGCTGGAAGCGGAATTGAAAAAGTTAATCGTGCAAGAGTCCGATAAGGCCGACGATGTGGATATGGATGATTTCACCGACGATGCGCTTTTGTTTGGCGATGACAGTCCGGTCGGTTTGGATTCTCTTGATGCGCTGCAGATCAGCGTTGCCTTGCAACAGTATTTTCAAGTGCGCCTGCAGGGGGACCGTATGGTGCGCAAACATATGATGTGCGTACGTGATTTGGCGGCGTTTATCCGTGCGGAGCATGGCGCGTGAGTTGGGTTTACGGTACGGCGGCCACTTCTGCCTTGAATCCGCAAACGGATTTCAGACGGCCTGATGCGGTGTCTTATACGTTTTTAAACCAACCGCAGCAGGCTGCTTATTTTCGTGCATTTGCCGGCGACAGTTTGGGGCGGAAGGAATTTGCGGATATTGCCGAACAACATTTGCGACAAGCTGCCGAAAATGCAGGCTGGCCGTCTGAAAGTTGGCATGATGCGCCGGTGTTTATCGGTTCCAGTTCCTATTCCATCTCCGAATATGAAAACCGCCATCTTGCGGGCAATAGGACGGCAGAGGAACACAATTTGCTTTATCTCGCCGAAGATTTGCGCCGGCGCAGCGGCAATCGGCAGATTTTCAGTTTCGCTACTGCCTGCACTTCATCCGCCCATGCGCTGATTCAGGCGGATAACTGTTTGTGCGGCGGGGCAGAGCGTGCCTTTGTGCTTGGTATTGAAAACCTCAACCAGCTGACTTTGCTACATTTTCACAGCTTGGGTTTGCTGGCCGAACACTATCAGCCTTTTGGAGGAAACGGTTTGATTTTAGGCGAAGGTGTTGCTGCGCTTGCCTTATCTTCCGCTGCTCCCGAATCTTCTTCAGGCCGTCTGAAACTTATCGGACACGCCGCCAATACAGGCAATGACCTGATTCAAAGCGATGGCCAAGCGCAAGAGCAGGTGATGCGCCGAGCGTTAGACATTGCAGGCATCGCTCCTGAAAGCATTACAGCCGTTAAAACACACGGCATCGGCACGGCTGACAGCGATGCCGCCGAATTGGTCGCACTGGAAAATATATTCGGTACACTGCCGCCTTTGATGGCGTTTAAGCCGCAAATCGGACACACGCTTGGCGCAACGGCAGCCCTCGAAACGGCTTTGCTTTTATCCGCTTTAAAACAAGGCGGAAGCAGCGATTATCAGGGGCGGGAAATTCGTTTTTCCGAGTGCGCGGCTTCACAAAAAGGCGGCTTTTTCTGTTTGGCCAATCAGTTTGGTTTTGGCGGCAGCAACACATCTTTGGTATGGCAATGGCAACCGTAAATCCTGATATCCGTATTATCGCCGCCGTGCGTTTTGATACTGACGCCGGTACCGGCGGCAAAATCCTCAAACAAACCTTAAAGCAGCAAAGCGGTATAGATACCCGCCGCCTCAGCCGTTTGAGTTTGATTGCCGCGCTTGGTGCAGGGCAACTGAAAGAGCAATGCGAAATCCGTTCTGATTGCGCTGTTTTTCTCGGTACGCCGTTTTCTTCGCCATCCGTATTTGAAAAAATGGCAGACAATGTGCTGAACCATCACGCTGCGATGCCGTTTGACTTTATTGCCAACCTACACAACTCTCCCGTTTTTCATGCTGCGCAAGCGTTAGGCACGCATGGTGCAACTTTGGTTGTTACTGCCGATAACAATGTAGATACGTGCTTTCATCCATTATCTCTGGCGATGCAGTCTGTGCAAAATGGCGGACAGGCTGCGGTTGGCTGGGCGTATGAACATCAAGTAGCCCGTGCCGATACCCATGAAGGCAGTATCTGGATTGTGCTTGAAGCCGGTGCAGAGCAGGGTGTTCCCGTTGTGTTGAATGATGAAGGTACTCAGACTGATGAGCCGTCTGAAAAGCCGCAATATTATTGGCAGAATGTCGCCGATTGGATAGAAGCAGTAATGGCGCACGAGGGTAGGGTTGTAAAGAAATGTACTTTGGCGTGATCGGCAAATAATTTTAGAGAAAGTATTTGTCTTTTGAATAAATAAGGTTTGCACCATTAAAAAGGCCGTCTGAAAATATTTTCAGACGGCCTTTTGGTATCAAAAAACAATCAACGAGACATCTCGCCTTGAATAGCGCGGATATTCGCTTGACGGGCGTTGATGGTACGGGTCAGTTGTTGGATTTTAATCTGATCGCCTTTTTGTTTGGCCGCATTCAGCTGTGTTTGAAGGCGGGTAATAGCAGCCTGTTCATTGCGCACTTCAGTCTGCAATATCTGTTTGCGGGTTTCTTTAGGGCTTGGTTTAGGAGCCGGCGTAACCACAGGAGCAGTACGGATAACAGGGGCTTTGTATTTGCTGTATGAAGAACTGCGTGATTTGTTCTGACGGTTGCGCAGGATAATATTGAGGCGCGGATTGGCAGCTTCGGCTGTGTTGGTCACGCTGGTAATCGGTACATTCGGCAGAATTTTGATATCGCTGTCATTATTTCCTTTATCCAGCAAAATATCGGCTGCCGGTTTGTATGCTTGTGGGAAAGGTGTTGTGACAGTGGTTTTGCCATGCTCTACCGGAGTGGCAGTTGCCGGCGTGCTTGGTTCGACCGAAGCTGTGGCAATAGGTTTGGCTGCTTGTTCTTCGGATGCGCGGACAACGGCTGTTTTAGTACGGCTGACCTTGGCTTTTCGTCGAGAGGAGGTTTTGGCATAAGTTTTGCCTTTGCGCTTAGTCTCGACTTTGGCAGGTGTTTTATCGAGCGCTTCATCCTGAGCTGTTACTGCTTGGCTATTTTGGGTAGTTGAAGTTTGCGGCTGAGCTGCCGAGTTCTGAATAATCTCTTGTGGAATTTGGATTGCAGGTACAACAGGTTGAGCAACTGGTGTTTCATTAATAATAGCAATGCCGTCTGAAACTGTTTTCTCGGTAGAAGCAGTAGGTTGGGCTTGTGCGGCAAGCATTACAGGAACAACACTGTTTTCTGTTTGGGTTGCACTAGACTGAGTTTGTACGACAGGAGTTGTATTGAGGACAGTAGTGTCGGCAACATAGTCTTCAGCTTTTATTGTGGGCGGCGCTTCCAGAGTAGGCGTATTGTTGGGAACGATTACGCTGTCTGCAATGGCTTTGTCGGCTGCAACGGTAGGTTGGGTTTGTGCTGCGAGCGTTGGAGGAACAATAGTGTTGTCCTCTTGAGCAGCAGTCGTCTGCGTTTGTACGACAGGAGTTGTGTTGTGGACAGTAGTATCAACAACATAGTTTTCAGGTTTTGCAACGGCAGGTGTTTCCAAAACAGGCGGATTATTGGAAACAATTACGCTGTCCACAATGGTTTTATTCGCAGGCACAGCTTGTCGAGTTTGTGCCATCGGAATGGAAATAGGTGCCGGAATACCGTATTCATTTCGAGCAACAACGACTGGGGTTTGTACCGCAGGCGTTGCTTGAGAAGTATGAACGTAGTCAGCGGCAGATGCTTTAAATTCTGTTGTTTGTACCGTTTTTAAAACCGGAGTGTCGCCTGGAATCGCAACGACGCTGTTTTCTGTTACATTGTTTGTTTCAACTATGCGACAGGCGTCATTGATCTGGTATGAAGCATAAACGGTGATGCCTTCAACATTGCAGACATACTCGGCAGCGTTGGCGGCAGCAGGGAGGGTCAGGCTGAGGGCAATGGCGGTTTTGCAGAAAAACGGTTTCATAAAGGCAATAGAATCAGGTTGTTTGTTCAAAGTGTAATTATACTATGTACACTGTCAGCATCCGCCAACTTATTTTTAGGCGGTGTAAAACTGTGGTTGGAAGGTTGAAAATTGGAATAAAAGGTTTTAGGCCGTCTGAAACTTGTCATATAGAGTTTCAGACGGCCTTTGCTGTCATGGCGGATTAAGCGTTTAACAGACTTTCGTCCAATGTCAGCTCTTCGTTTTTATTGACGGCGACTTTGCGTGCCAAAACGTTTTGGGCGATTTCGTGCGCTTCGGCAAGCGAGTGCATCAGGTAAGTACCGCATTGGTATTCGTTCAACTCGGGGATTTTGCTTTGGTCTTGAACGGTCAAAACATCCTGCATTGAAGCGAGCCATGCATCGGCCACTTTTTGCTCGTCGGGCGTACCGATGAGGCTCATGTAGAAACCGGTACGGCAGCCCATCGGGGAAATGTCGATGATTTCAACGCCGTTGCCGTTTAAGTGGTCGCGCATAAAGCCTGCGAACAGGTGCTCCAGCGTATGAATGCCTTTTTCAGGCAGGATTTCTTTGTTGGGAATGCAGAAACGCAGGTCAAACACGGTAATGGTGTCGCCTTTGGGCGTGGTCATGGTTTTTGCCACGCGTACGGCAGGGGCGTGCATACGGGTGTGGTCGACTTTGAAACTGTCTAGTAGGGGCATTTGGGTGTCCTTTGAGGTAAATAGATTTTTAGCTAGGGATATTTGAAGACTGAATCACAATTCCGCAATCTCAACTGCTTCGCCCGAAGCCTCGCTCAGTGCTTCGTTTAAAACGTCGTAGAAATCGCGGCTGTCGCGTGTTGCCAGCCATTTGCCGTTTTGCTCGGCGAAATGGTAGCCGCCGCTTTTGGCGGCAATCCACAATTCTTGGTTGGGCGTGTGGCGGTTGACGATGATTTGCGTGCCGTTTTCGGCTTCGATGGTCAGTACGTTTCCGGAAAACTGGCAGTCGAAATCCCAGCCGTTTTCATCGATTTGGTCTTCGATATGTTCGAACAATTCTTCGCTCATGCGGATGAATTCGCTTTCGGTCATCATGGCTTTTTGTGTGGTTTTTGTTTAAGATACCGAATCTTGCCACATTCGTAATGATGAAGAAAGTTTTACTGATGAAATACGGCGTATTTTTTGCAGCGGCAACTGCTCTGCTGCTCTCTGCCTGCGGTTACAAAGGTGACCTCTACCTGCCCAAAGAAGGCGACAAGGCGCGCTTCGGCGTGATTCAAACCGGCTTGAAATTCGATACGGCCAAAGAACCGACCACTCAAACCAACGATTAAAAAAGACTTCACAAACATGACCTTATTCTGCGAACAACTTCCTTATACACACCTTGCCGAAGAGTTTGGTACGCCGCTTTATGTGTACAGCAAATCTGCGCTGACCGAGGCATTTGAAAACTACCAAACCGCGTTTGCCGCTTTGAATCCGCTTGTCTGCTACGCAGTGAAAGCGAATGGCAACCTGAGCATCATCAAGCACTTTGCTTCTTTGGGGAGCGGTTTTGACATTGTGTCCGGCGGCGAGTTAGCGCGTGTTTTAGCGGCAGGCGGCGATGCGGCAAAAACGATTTTTTCCGGTGTGGGTAAGAGTGAAGCAGAAATCGAGTTTGCGCTGAATGCCGGCGTGAAATGCTTCAATATGGAGAGCATTCCCGAAATTGACCGCATTCAAAAAGTTGCCGCGCGTTTGGGTAAAGTCGCCCCGGTTTCCCTGCGCGTCAACCCCGATGTCGATGCCAAAACCCATCCTTATATCTCCACCGGCCTGAAAGCTAACAAGTTCGGTATTGCCTATGCCGATGCGCTTGAGGCCTATCGTCATGCTTCCCGACAAAGCCATTTGAAAATCGTCGGTATCGACTGCCATATCGGCTCGCAACTGACCGACCTCAGCCCGCTTGTCGAAGCCTGCGAACGTATCTTGGCCTTGGTCGACCAACTGGCAGCCGAAGGCATTGTGTTGGAACACTTGGACTTGGGCGGCGGTGTCGGCATTGTTTACCAAGATGAAAATGTGCCTGATTTGGGCGCGTATGCTCAAGCCGTTCAAAAGCTGATCGGTGCACGCCGTCTGAAACTGGTTCTCGAGCCAGGCCGCAGTTTGGTCGGCAATGCAGGCGCGTTGTTGACGCGAGTTGAATTCGTCAAACATGGCGAAGAGAAAAACTTTGTGATGGTTGATGCGGCGATGAACGATTTGATGCGTCCGGCACTTTATGATGCCTATCATCACATCGAAGCGGTTGAAACCAAAGACATTGAGCCTCTGACAGCCAATATCGTCGGCCCGATTTGCGAAACCGGCGACTTCCTCGGCAAAGACCGCACCATCGCCTGCGAAGAAGGGGATTTGCTGCTTATCCACAGCGCCGGTGCGTATGGCTCAAGCATGGCGAGCAACTACAACACGCGCAACCGTGCGGCGGAAGTATTGGTTGACGGCAGCGAATGCAAACTTATCCGCCAACGTGAAACCGTCGAGCAGCAAATGGCCAACGAATTGGCTTGTTTGTAAGGTTTGATTGTTTAAAAGGCCGTCTGAAAGCTTGATAGACTTTCAGACGGCCTTTGTTATGAAAGAAAAGGGCATGTATCCAACAAGCCCTTTTTAGTTTATCAATAATGCGGCGGAATCTCATCGCGCAGGCTGTACGGTTCGCGTTCGCCATTTGCACCTTTGTCCTGCATCCGTTGATACAGAAGCCGCAGCTGGCCTTGTTGCAAATCCAAAGCCTGCTGCATCTTGGCGATGGTGTCGTTCAGGCTGCCGATTAAATCTTCCTGTAAGGCCGTCTGAATTTCCAGCTCCGTGACGCGGTGTTCCAATTCCTGAATATCGCTCATATTACAGCACCATCGCGGCAATCCAGCCGGCAGCCATCAGCGGAATATTGTAGTGGATAAAAGTCGGGATAACCGAATCGCGGATGTGGTCGTGTTGACCGTCGGCGTTCAGACCCATGGTCGGGCCGAGCGTCGAGTCGGAAGCAGGGGAGCCTGCATCACCCAGGGCACCGGCCGTGCCGACGATGGCGACGGTCGCCATAGGTGAAAAGCCCAAGCTCATGCACAAAGGCACATAAATCGCGGTAATAATCGGCAAAGTCGAGAAGGACGAACCGATGCCCATGGTCACCAGCAAGCCGACGCACAACATGGTCAATGCGGCCATGCCTTTATTGCCGCCGAACAAAGCCATGCTGTGTTCGACCAAAGGCTGAATCTCGCCGGTTGCATTCATTACGGCGGCGAAACCTTGAGCCGCAATCATAATAAAGCCGACCATCGCCATCATTTTGATGCCTTCGCCGAACACATCGCTGGCGGCGGAGCGGTTCATCACGCCCAACATCATAAACACGGCAAAGCCCAACATGGCGCCCAATACCAGCGAACCATCATACAAAAGCTGAATGGCAAAACACACAGCAATCGCCACGGCCGCCACCAAGCTGCGATAAGTTGAAGGCTCTTGTTGTTGCACTGCCGCACGGTTGTCTTCCGTGTCCGTGGTATTGTTTTGATAAATACGCGGTTTGCGATAGTGCAAAAAGGCCAGCAGCAAGCCGAATACCATGCCCAAAGCCGGAAGCGCCATCGCATGCATCACATTGATGCCGCTGGTGTCCATGCCTGCCGAGCGGATATTGCCCAACATGATGTCGTTCAAGAAGATGGCGCCGAAACCGTAAGGCAGGAACATATAAGTCGTTACCAAGCCAAACGTAATTACACATGCCACCAAGCGGCGGTCGAGTTTCAAACGGTTGAACACCAACAGCAGCGGCGGAATAATCATCGGGATAAACGCGATATGAATCGGCACAACGTTTTGGCTCATCACGCCCATGCACAAAATAATCGCCAGCAGCAGCCATTTGACCGCGCCTTCGCCTTTCGCATTGCCTTCGCCGCCGTTGAGTTTGCGGATAATCACGCCGGCGAGCTGTTGCGGCAGGCCGGAATGCGTGATGGCCATGGCAAACGCGCCGAGCATAGCATAAGACAGCGCGATTTGCGCCCCGCCTTTCAGACCTTCGTTAAAAACAGGAATAATGCCTTGCTGCACCACATCGCCGGCTGTGTTGGTTACATTCTCCAAAGGCATACCGGCCACCAAGCCGCCGACAAACGCGCCGACAGCCAAGCTGAGCACCACATGCACGCGCGATAAAGACAGCACAAGCATGATGATGACCGCAATTACAACCGCATTCATATCGTTCTCCGTTGTTCAGACGGCCTGTTATGTAAAAACAGGCAATCATCTGTTTACATATTACAAATAAACATCATAACCCAAGCATGAAGCCTTTGCAAAAAACGGCGGGCCGTCTGAAAACCAGATCATCAACTTTCAGACGGCCTGAAGTGATTTCTTGTTTCATGTTTCAATAGGGTATGCGGTTTATCACCGAGATTCAGATATTCAAAAATTGCCAAAAAATGCGCGTTTCCTATTCTTTGCATATTGTATAAATGTTAAAATCGACATAATGCTCTATTTTTAGGTTTATCACTGAAATTAAAGCATTTATTGCTAAAACCCAATTCAATCATACACAAACAAAGGAAAGAAGTGATGGATATTTTGACGCGGCTGCACAATCTGCCGCCCTCCCGCTTTCATTACAAACTTCTGGTCTTGGTCGGAATAGGCTGGCTGTTTGATGCCATGGATACCGGTTTGGTATCGTTTGTATTGCCGGCTTTGGGCAAAGATTGGGCGCTGGCTCCGGCGCAGTTGGGCTGGATTGTCAGCATTGCCTTTGTCGGCATGGCCTTGGGCGCGGTATTCAGCGGCTGGCTGGCGGACAGGTTCGGACGGAAAACCGTTTTTGCCGGTACGATGGTGGTGTACAGCATTGCCACAGGTTTGTGCGCGCTTGCGCCTGATTTGACGGTTTTGCTGGTGTGCCGCTTTTTTGTCGGCGTCGGTTTGGGCGGCCAACTGCCCGTTGCCGTGTCGCTGGTCAGCGAATATGCGCCGCCGAAAGTACGCGGCCGTTTTATTGTATTGCTGGAAAGCTTTTGGGGCTTAGGCTGGCTTTCGGCCGCGCTGGTGTCTTATTTCTTTATTCCACAAACCGGCTGGCACAGCGCATTTTTATTCGGCGCCTTGCCCCTGTTTTATGTGCCGTTGGTGTTGAAATTCGTTCCCGAATCCGTGCCTTACCTACTTTCCCGCGGCAAAACCAACGAGGCGCACCATTTGGTATCCGCGCTGGAAATGCAATCGGGCATAACGCCGCCGACAGAAGCCGTTGCCGCACCGGCCGCCCCGCGCGAACGTATCCGCTTCGTCCAACTTTGGCAACATCCGTTTGCACGGCGCACGCTAATGCTGTGGCTGGTTTGGTTCGGCATCGTGTTTTCGTATTACGGCATTTTCACTTGGTTGCCCAAACTGCTGGTCGAGCAGGGCAATACCGTGGTCAAAACCTTTGAATATGTGCTGGTGATGATTGTGGCGCAACTGCCCGGCTATATTGCCGCCGCGGCTTTGGTGGAAAGAATCGGCCGCAAAGCAACGCTGGCAGGCTTTCTGGCCGCTTGCGCCGTGTGCGCATGGTTTTTCGGGCAGAGTGCAACTGCGGCCGAAGTCATGATCTGGGGCAGCCTGATGTCCTTCTTCAACTTGGGCGCATGGGGCGTTTTGTACACCTACACCCCCGAACTCTACCCCTTGCGCTTCCGTGCCTTCGCATCCGGCTGGGCAGGCGCCATCGGCCGCATCGGCGGCATACTCGCTCCGATGGTAGTGGCGGCGATGGTGGGCAACAGCGGCGGCTTCGGCAATATCTTTATGATGTTTGCGCTGGTTATGCTGCTGATTGTGGTGGTAATCTTGGTATTGGGTGAAGAAACCAAAGGCCGTACGCTGGAAGACATCAGTCAATAAAAGATAGACATGAAAAGGCCGTCTGAAAAATATTTTCAGACGGCCTTTTTTATTTTGAGTATGTAATTTTGATACATTGATTTTCTGTTCTTATTTTAATATGTGGGGAAAGTGACCAAGAATGACCGTCTTCGGTTGTGTGAGGATAAAATCATTATACTTCAATAAATTAAAATGAATAAATGATAAAGAGGTCGTCTGAAAAGTTCAATCATGGTTTGTGATGTAGGTCAAAGCAGAATGTAACTAAATTACTTATAGTTATCGTAGTGAAAATTTATTGACCTTATTGCCACCTTTTATTAAGGAGATACACCATGAACGCATCAGCCGACAACGTCGTCAGCCCAGCTGTAGTCGAGGTAAATAGCCTGGTTGAAAAGGGTTTACGGGCGTTGGATGAGTTTCTTAAGTTGGATCAGGAGCAGATTGATTTTATTGTGGCCAAAGCCTCTATCGCCGCGCTGGACAAACATGGTGTGCTCGCCATGCACGCAGTGGAAGAAACGGGACGCGGCGTGTTTGAGGATAAGGCGACGAAAAACCTGTTTGCCTGCGAAAACGTCGTGCGCCGCCTGCGCGATTTGAAAACCGTGGGTGTCATCAGCGAAAACGATGTAACCGGTATTACTGAAATTGCCGATCCTGTCGGCGTAGTTTGCGGTATTGTGCCGACTACTAATCCGACTTCCACCACCATTTTCAAATCCCTGATTGCGCTGAAAACCCGCAATCCGATTATTTTCTCGTTCCATCCGTCCGCCCAGCAGTGTTCCGCCCATGCAGCGCGTATCGTGCGCGATGCGGCGATTGCGGCCGGTGCGCCGGAAAACTGTATCCAGTGGATTGAAAAACCGTCTATGGAAGGTACTTCCGCGTTGATGAAGCATCCGGGCGTGGCAACGATTTTGGCAACCGGCGGCAATGCGATGGTGGAAGCCGCGTATTCTTGCGGCAAACCTGCGCTCGGTGTCGGGGCGGGCAACGTACCTGCTTATGTTGAAAAAACGGCGGACATCAAACAGGTGGCACACGATATTGTGATGTCGAAATCTTTCGACAACGGCATGGTGTGTGCCAGCGAGCAAGCGGTGATTGCCGATAAAGAGATTTACAAAGAGTTAGCCGAAGAATTCAAATCTTACGGCGTGTACTTTGCCAATAAAAAAGAAAAAGCCATGCTCGAAGAGTTTATCTTCGGCGTAACGGCGAATTGCGCCAGCTGCGGCGGGGCGAAACTTAATTCTGCGGTAGTGGGCAAACCGGCGGCATGGATTGCCGAGCAGGCCGGGTTTAAAGTGCCTGAAAAAACCAACATCATCATCGCCGAATGCCGCGAAGTCGGTCCGAACGAGCCGCTGACCCGCGAAAAACTTTCGCCTGTGTTGGCCATGATTAAGGCGGATTCGACCGAACAGGGTTTGCAGTTTGCCGAAGAAATGGTTGCCTTTGACGGCTTGGGACACTCCGCCGCCATCCATACCGCCGACGAAGAATTGGTCAAAACGTTCGGCTCCCGCGTCAAAGCGCTGCGCGTGATTTGGAATTCGCCTTCCACCTTCGGCGGCATCGGCGACGTGTACAACGCCTTCCTGCCTTCTCTGACCCTCGGTTGCGGCTCTTACGGTAAAAACGCCGTCGGCGGCAACGTCAGCGCAGTCAATCTGTTAAACATCAAAAAAGTAGGCCGTCGGAGAAACAACATGCAATGGTTCAAAGTGCCCGCCAAAATCTATTTTGAACGCGATTCCATCCAATATCTGCAAGACATGAAAGACTGCGAAAAAGTCATGATTGTGACCGACCGTTCGATGGTTGATCTAGGCTTTGTCGATAAAATCACCCATCAACTGCATCAACGCAAAAACAAAGTGACCATTCAGCTGTTTACCGATGTCGAAGCCGATCCGAGCGTCCAAACCGTCTATAAAGGCACGGATTTGATGCGTAGCTTCCAGCCGGACACCATTATCGCGCTGGGCGGCGGTTCTCCAATGGACGCGGCCAAAGCCATGTGGCTCTTCTACGAACAGCCGCAAGTCGATTTTGAAGACTTGGTTCAAAAATTCATGGACATTCGCAAACGCGCGTTCCGCTTCCCTGAGTTGGGTCGTAAAGCCAAATTTATCGGTATCCCTACCACATCGGGTACCGGCTCCGAAGTCACGCCGTTTACCGTCATCAGCGACGGCGATAAGAAATATCCGATTGCCGACTACTCGCTGACACCGACCATTTCAATTGTCGATCCTGCGTTTACCATGACCGTACCGGCAGGCGTAACCGCCGATACCGGTTTGGACGTACTGACCCACGCCGTAGAAGCATACGTTTCCGTGCTCGCCAACGACTTTACCGACGGCCTCGCCCTGCAAGCCATTAAGATCGTGTTCCAATATCTCGAACGCTCCTACAAACACGGTGCGGCCGATCCCGAAGCGCGCGAGCATATGCACAATGCCTCCACCATCGCAGGCATGGCGTTTGCCAATGCGTTCTTGGGCATCAACCACTCGATGGCACACAAAATCGGTGGCAAATATCACGTTCCGCACGGCCGTGCCAATGCCATCCTGCTGCCGCACGTCATCCGCTACAACGGCACGCGTCCGCAGAAAACCGCCACTTGGCCGAAGTACAACTACTACAAAGCCGACCTGAAATATCAGGAAATTGCCCGTACTTTAGGCCTGCCATGCAGCACACCTGCAGAAGGCGTCGAATCCTTCGCCCGCGCCTGCCATGAGCTGGCGGTCAATGTCGGCATCAAAATGTCGTTGAAAGAGCAGGGCATCGATGAGAAAACCTTCCTCGACGGCAGAAAAGAGCTGGCCATGATGTCTTTTGAAGACCAATGCACCCCGGCCAACCCACGCCTCGCTATGGTAGCCGATATGGAAGAAATCCTGACCAAAGCCTATTACGGCGAATAAAATCGGGCAGTTAAAAAGGCCGTCTGAAAACTGAATATAGGGTTTCGGATGGCCTTTCGTATTAGAACTAAAGTTGATACTTATTGTATGTGGAATTTAATTTGCAAACATTAAGAATAGTCATCATGAAATCAGAAATTTTAAAACAATTTGGCAAACATGTTCGTCATTTAAGACAACTCCAGGATTTAAGTCAGGAAACATTGGCTGAAAAAGCGAATATGCACCGGACTTATATCGGAATGATAGAACGTGGAGAGCGTAACCCCGCCCTATTAAATCTTATTCGTTTGGCTAGCGCATTAGATATTTCTTTGCCTGAACTTTTAACTTTTAAGGACTATGTTAATGACGGGAACTGTGATAATGAATCTAACTGATTCGTATGATTTTTTTAGAGAAAACGCCGGAAGGACGCTAGGAGATCTAAAGCTTGAATATCAAACCAGATTTCCCAAGTTCACCGCTGAAATGAAGATAAATAAAGGCGGGGTAGGACAGTTTATCGAGAAATTGATAGGACTTAAGAATACAAATGCTTTGACAGATTTTTCTGATGGTGAGCTGAAAACCAATAAGGCAGATGCAGATGGTGCACCACTAGAGACTATGTTTATCTCGCAGATTTCCAGTAACTTTGATCAGTTAATCAGCGATCAGATAAGCTTTGAAGATAGTTGGATATACCAAAAAATAAAGAATTTGCTATATGTTCCTATTTGTAAAGTCGACGACGATCCTGACAAATGGTACATACAGTCAGCTTATCATGTGCAAATAAATGAAGGGGGTGAACTTTTCAGACAGTTATCTGCTGATTTCACGCAAATTAAAAGTAAGCTGTTAGCTGATATTAATTCCGGCGAAGGATACATTCATACATCAAACGGTAGTTTTATACAAATCAGATCAAAAGATTCCAAGCCATACAGTCCTATATTTTCTGTGCAATATAATCGGAATATTTCAAATAAGAATCATGCATTTTATTTTAAAAAAGAATTCATGCGGGAAGTTCGTGAAATGGCCAGACAGGATAGAGATGGTGTTGTTCGAATAATTTAAAATAAGATGGGGCTACAGCTTTTGTTGTAGCCTTTTCTTTGCTAATTCAAAAAAATCTTCTTCTAGTTCGCAACCACAAAATTTCCGACCATGTTTTAAGGCAGCAACGCCTGTTGTGCCGCTGCCCATGAAAGGGTCAAAAATTAAATCTCCGATATTTGAAGCCGATAGTATGCAGCGTTCAAGCAAGGGGAGTGGTTTTTGTGTCGGATGTTTGCCGAATGTTTTTTCGGTTTTATTTGGCGGAGGAAATGTCCAAACACATTTCATCTGTTTGCCATCATTTTGTGCTTTCATCATTTCATAATGAAACGTATGTTTGGCTTTTTTATTTTTCTTTGCCCATAAGATTGTTTCTGTCGAATGGGTAAAAAAACGGCAGGACAAATTAGGGGGAGGATTGGGTTTTTCCCAAGTAATATTGTTCAAAATATGGTAGCCGATGGTTTGCATCAGGTAGCCGATTAAATAGATATTATGGAATGTACCGCAAACCCAAATTGTGCCGTTTGGTTTTAATAAGGCGTAACACAGTCGGAGCCATTCTTCGTAGAATTCCAAATCTGCCGCCATTCCTTTGGATTTATCCCAGTTGCCCTTATTAACGGAAACCATTTGTCCGTTTTGACAACTGAAGCCGTCATTGGAAAGAAAGTAAGGAGGGTCTGCGAAAATCATATCAAAACAGCCATTTGGATGTTTTTCCAATATCTTCCGCATGACGTTAAGGGAATTTTCGTTGTAGAGAACAAGGTCGTCAGAAACAATTTTTTTCAAACGACTTTGATAAATGGTAGCTTCTTCAGCCAATTTGTCGAAATCACTCATAAATTGCCAATAATTCTCCGACTTTTTTACGACTGCTGCCTTTCGCGGCAATATTGCGTTGTACTTCAACCGTTTTCAGAATAGCAGAAGAATAAATATTTCTCGTAAATTCAGTATCATGATTTGAAATCAAAACGCCTTGAGAGTTAGGCGCAATTTGTTGGGCTGTCCGGGAAAGGCGGATTTGATCGTCTAAATTGAAGCCTTCTTTGGCATAAGTGGTAAATGAAGCGGTTGGGCTTAAAGGTGCATAAGGAGGATCACAATAAACAGTATCTGTATTGTTTGTCAGAGATAGGATTGTTTGAAAATCTCCGCACATTAATTCAACTCTGTCAGATTTTTGAATGAAACCTTCCATTTCTTGTTGTGGAAAGTAAGGAGATTTGTAGCGTCCAAATGGCACATTGAATGCCCCTTTGCTGTTGTAACGGCATAAACCGTTAAAAGCATGGCGGTTCAAATAAATAAATAGCGCTGAACGTTCGTGTAGATCTTGGCTGAAGTTGAATTGTTCCCGCAATTCATAGAATCTTGAATCGCTATTGTTTTCGGAAGTAAAGAAAGAGCGGGTATAGTCTATGAATCCGGATTTTTCTTCTTTTAGGATACGGAATAAGCCGATTAAGTCAGCGTTAATATCATTGAGCAGATAATGTTCGAAATCCAATGCAAGAGACAAAGCGGCAGAACCGCAAAAGGGTTCAATCAGACGTTTTCGTGCAGGAGTGGGTAGATTGTGTTCGATAAAGGGGACAAGTTTATGTTTGCCACCAGCCCATTTTAGGAAGGGTTTTGAAGCCATTAGAATGCCAAGTACAAGCGTGGTTGATTGGCTTCGAATTGTGCCAAAACATCGTGAGGAATACAACGGATTTATGTTTTAGGGACGTGTGTAGAGTGATTCTAAATCCAATGGAACCTTTTCATCCCAATGTGTTATTGGACTTATCAACTCAATCTACCTTAAAAAGGCCGTCTGAAAACCAAGTTTCAGACGGCCTTTATCCGTATGGCTAAACCTTAAAAGCGGTTTAGACGACGATATTCACCAAGCGTCCGGGAACGACGATGATTTTCTTCGCAGGCTTGCCTTCCATGAATTTCACTGCGCCTTCGTTGGCAAGGGCGGCGGCTTCGAGGTCGGCTTTGGATGCGTCGGCGGCAACGGTGATTTTGCCGCGCAGTTTGCCGTTGACTTGAACCATCACTTCGATTTCGGATTTGACCAAAGCGGCTTCATCGACTGTCGGCCAGCCTGCTTCCCACAGTTTTGCGCTGTTCAATTCGCTCCACAGGGTTTCGCAGATGTGCGGCACGATGGGCCACAACAGGCGTACGGCGGTTTCCAATACTTCTTGGGCGACGGCGCGGCCTTGTTCGCCGCCGGTTTCGGTTTTGTCGTATTGGTTGAGCAGTTCCATCACGGCGGCGATGGCGGTGTTGAACTGCTGGCGGCGGCCGTAGTCGTCACTGACTTTGGCGGTAGTGGCGTGCAGTTTGTGGCGCAGGTCTTTGAGTTCTTTAGACAAACCGTCTTGGTTGCCTGCAAACGCTTTGACCGCGCCGCCTTGTTTCAGGTATTCGTAAACGGTACGCCACAGGCGGCGCAGGAAGCGGTGTGCGCCTTCGACGCCGCTGTCGCTCCATTCGAGGGACTGTTCGGGCGGTGCGGCGAACATCATGAACAGGCGGGCGGTGTCCGCGCCGTAGGCGTTAATCAATTCTTGCGGATCGACGCCGTTGTTTTTGGATTTGGACATTTTTTCCGTGCCGCTGATGACGACGGGCAGTCCGTCGGCTTTGAGGACGGCGGAAACGGGGCGGCCTTTGTCGTCGAAAGTCAATTCGACATCGGCGGGGTTGATCCAGTCTTTGCTGCCGTTGGCGTTTTCACGGTAGTAGGTTTCGCAGACGACCATGCCTTGCGTGAGCAGGCGTTCGAACGGTTCGTCCACGCTGACCAAACCTTCGTCGCGCATCAGTTTGGTGAAGAAGCGCGCGTATAAGAGGTGCAGAATTGCGTGTTCGATGCCGCCGATGTATTGGTCGACCGCGCCCCAGTATTTTGCGGCTTCAGTCGATACCATGCCTTCTGAGAATTGAGGAGACATGTAGCGGAAGAAATACCAGCTCGATTCCATGAAGGTGTCCATGGTGTCGGTTTCGCGTTTCGCCGCACCGCCGCAGCATGGGCAGGTGGTTTCGTAAAACTCGGGCATTTTTGCCAGCGGCGAACCCATGCCGTCGGGTACGACGTTTTCAGGCAAAACGACGGGCAGTTGGTCGGCAGGGACGGGAACGTCGCCGCATTTTTCGCAATGGACGATGGGAATCGGGCAGCCCCAGTAGCGTTGGCGAGAAATACCCCAGTCGCGCAGGCGGTATTGGGTTTTCGGTTCGCCCGCGTCTTGGCTTTGCAGTTTGGCGGCGATGGCGTCGAAGGCCGTCTGAAAATTCATGCCATCCAAGTCGCCACTGTTGACCAATACGCCGTTTTCTTTGTCGCCGTACCACTCTTGCCATTGGTTTGCGTCGAATGCGTTGTCGCCGACGGCAATCACTTGTTTTTTCGGAAGATTATATTTGGTGGCGAACTCGAAATCGCGTTCGTCGTGCGCCGGAACTGCCATCACTGCGCCGTCGCCGTAGCCCCACAATACATAGTTGGCAATCCACACTTCCAGCTTGTCGCCGTTGAGCGGGTTGACGACGTAGCGGCCGGTCGGTACGCCTTTTTTCTCCATCGTCGCCATATCGGCTTCGGCAACCGAACCGGCTTTGCATTCGGCGATAAATGCCTGCAATTCAGGTTTGTCGGCGGCTGCGGCGGTTGCCAGCGGATGCTCGGCGGCAACGGCAACATAAGTCGCGCCCATCAGCGTGTCGGGACGGGTGGTATAAACTTGCAGGAATTTCGCGTAATCGCCTTCCAAGCCTTGTTTGCTGTCGTCTGAAATGGCGAAGCGCACGGTCATGCCGCGAGATTTGCCGATCCAGTTGCGTTGCATGGTTTTGACTTGTTCCGGCCAGTGTTCCAGCTTGTCCAAATCGTTGAGCAACTCTTCGGCGTAATCGGTGATTTTGAAGTAATACATCGGGATTTCGCGTTTTTCGATCAACGCGCCGGAACGCCAGCCTCGCCCGTCGATGACTTGCTCGTTGGCAAGGACGGTTTGATCGACCGGGTCCCAGTTTACCGTGCCGTTTTTGCGATAGACGATGCCTTTTTCAAACAGCTTGGTAAACAGCCATTGTTCCCAGCGGTAGTATTCGGGTTTGCAGGTGGCGACTTCGCGTTCCCAGTCAATCGCAAAACCCAGGCTTTTGAGCTGGGTTTTCATGTATTCGATGTTGTCGTAAGTCCATGCGGCAGGGGCGACGTTGTTTTTCATCGCCGCATTTTCCGCAGGCATACCGAACGCGTCCCAACCCATAGGCTGCATGACGTTGAAGCCGTTTAAAAGTTTGAAGCGGCTCAATACGTCACCGATGGTGTAGTTGCGCACATGCCCCATGTGGAGCTTGCCACTGGGGTAGGGGAACATGGAGAGGCAGTAGTATTTTGGTTTGGAAGCGTCTTCGGAGACGTTGAAAATACGGGCGTCGTCCCATTTTTTCTGCGCCGCAGGCTCAATGGCGGCGGGTTGGTAATGTTCTTGCATGGTCATTCTGTTTTTCGCTTGAAAACGTTGGAAAAAATAAAGATGGGATTATAGCAGGTTGTCGGGCCTGTCGGTTTGACAAAGGCCGTCTGAATGTTTGGATGTTGGAAAAGCACAATTTCAGACGGCCTTGAAAATACTGACTTGAGTTTTTGATACTCGCCCACATATCCCACCCAGTTTGAATTCATTCTTAACACTATCAAAATTATGAGCAATAAAGATTTTTACGAAACCCTTGGTGTTGCCCGCAGCGCTAGCGACGATGAAATCAAAAAAGCCTACCGCAAGCTGGCAATGAAATACCATCCCGACCGCAATCCTGACAACAAAGAAGCGGAAGAAAAATTTAAAGAAGTCCAAAAAGCTTACGACACCTTGTCCGACAAAGAAAAACGCACCATGTACGACCAATACGGCCATGCCGCGTTCGAACAGGGCGCAGGTGCGGGCGGATTCGGTGGCTTTGGCGGTTTTGGCGGCCAAGGCGGATTCGGTGGTGCGCAAGGCTTCGATTTTTCCGATATTTTCAGCCAAATGTTCGGCGGTGGCGGCAGCGCAGGCGGCCGTCAGCCGGATTACAGCGGTGCGGACTTGCAGGTTGGCATAGAGATTTCGCTTGAAGAAGCCGCCAAAGGCGTGAAAAAACGCATCAACATTCCGACTTACGAAGAATGTGATGTTTGTCACGGCTCAGGTGCCAAACCGGGCACATCCGCATCGACTTGTTCGACCTGTCACGGATCAGGTACGGTACACGTCCGCCAAGCCATTTTCCAAATGCAGCAGACTTGTCCGACTTGTCACGGTACAGGCAAAGAAATCAAAGATCCTTGCGTCAAATGCCGTGGCGAAGGCCGCACCAAAACCAGCAAAACGGTTGAAGTCAATATTCCGGCAGGTATCGACGACGGTCAACGCATCCGCTTGAGCGGCGAAGGCGAGCCGGGTCAACACGGCGCACCGGCAGGTGATTTGTACGTCAATGTCCGCGTAAGACAGCACAAAATCTTCGAGCGCAACGGCTTGGATCTGCATTGCGAACTGCCGATCAGCTTTGCCATTGCCGCATTGGGCGGCGAAGTCGAAGTGCCGACTTTGGACGGTAAAGTCAAACTGCACATTCCGAAAGAAACGCAAACCGGCCGCCGTATGCGCGTGAAAGGCAAAGGCATCAAGTCTCTGCGTTCCAGCGCGACCGGCGATTTGTACTGCCACATTTTGGTCGAAACGCCGGTCAACCTGACCGACCGTCAGAAAGAGTTGCTGGAAGAATTTGAAAAAATCTCCTCCGGTCTCAATCTCAGCCAAACCCCGCGCAAAAAATCGTTTTGGGAAAAAGTAGGCGAAAAAGTAGGCGATTTGTTCTCCGATAATTAATCGCTGTAGAAAGGCCGTCTGAAACCTGTTACATTGGGTTTCAGACGGCCTTTTGTTTTTCTTTTTGTTGCTTCAAGCCATGGTTTACCTTACAATGCGCGCTTCACTCTTACGGGAGTAGCCATTCGGCGCAATGCCGAAACCGTTGTCAACATAATCGGCTTGTGCGGCCGTGGCAGCGGTATCTTCTCTGCTTTATCGGAAGACAGGCAAGACGTAAGCGTTGTCCATACCCTTGCGGGCGGTATGCACAGCGCTTTTTGTTTGCCCGCTTTTCGGTTGAGTATCTTAAATCATGGAAGCTTTTTTCTCCTCGACGCTGGGCGTTGCCATTGCCGAAATCGGCGATAAAACGCAATTACTGGCGCTCTTTTTGGCAGCACGTTTTGCCCACAAAAACGCGATTGTTGCCGGTATTTTTATTGCAACCCTGTTGAACCATCTTGTTTCAGCCGCACTCGGTGTCTGGCTGGCATCCGCTATTTCGCCCGAAGTCATGAAATGGGTAGTCAGCGGCAGCTTTATTGCGGTCGGCTTATGGCTGCTGTTGCCGGACAAAGACGAAGACCCTGATAGTAAGTGGTTGAAATACGGAGCATTTACGGCAACAGTCGTCCTGTTTTTCTTGGCGGAAATCGGCGATAAAACGCAGATTGCGACGGTTCTTTTGGCGGCAAAATACCAATCTATCCTGCTGGTCGTGGTCGGCAGTATCGCCGGTTTGATGATTGCTTCTGTGCCTGCCGTGTATTTGGGTGAAATGCTGATGCGTAAAATTCCGGCCAAAGCAGTGCGCATTGCCGCATGTATCTTGTTCTGCCTGCTGGGTATTTTGACCCTGCTTGGCGACGGTATCGTGTTGAAGGCCGTCTGAAATGTGGGATATTGTTTTTGAACACAAAGACTTTGTGGTCATCAATAAGCCTGGCGGCGTATCGGTACACAGCGAATCGGAAGGGGATGTTTGCTTGACCGCTTCGCTGGCACAGCAGCTCGGTGTTGAGCGTGTGTGGCTGGTTCACCGTTTGGACAAAGCCACCAGCGGCCTGTTGCTGTTTGCATTAAACCGCGACAGCGCGGCGGCTTTATCGGTGCAGTTTGCCGAGAAAACCATGCGTAAAACTTATTTGGCACTCGGTACGCACAAGCCGGCGAAAAAGCAGGGTTGGGTAAAAGGCGGTATGGCGCGTTCGCGGCGCGGTACATGGAAGCTGACGCGTGATGAGGATAATTTTGCCGTCACCCGGTTCAGCAGCCAAAGCCTGAAGCCCGGTTTGCGCCTGTTTGTGTTGCAACCGTTTACCGGCAAAACCCATCAGCTGCGCGTGGCCATGAAAAGCATAGGCAGTCCGATTTTGGGCGATACGCTGTATGGCGGCGATGAGGCGGAACATCTGTTTTTGCACGCTTGGCGTTTGGTTTTCGACTATCGTGGCGAGCATTTCGATATTCGGGTTGCGCCTGATAAAACATGGCCGTCTGAAATCGATTTGTCGGCGTGTTTGGGCTCGGATGAATCCGAATAGAAGCAGTGAAATTTTTGTGTATATTAAAAAAGGCCGTCTGAAAATTGTTCAGACGGCCTTTTGATTGTTTCAAATTTACATTTCCAATTCGCTCAAACCCGGCAAGTCGGCAAAACAGCGGTCATGCGTGATTTGGCAGAAGTTGTCCAGATAGCCTTTGTTGGCATCTTCCGTACGAATGGCGGCATAAAGTTTGCTTTGCAGGCCGTCTGAAGTGATTTTGCGGTGGACGACGTAGCCTTTTTCCAAATACGGCATGACTGTCCAATAGGGCAGGGCGGCGATGCCGCGTTTGCTGGCAACCAGCTGAATAATGGCAATGGTCAGCTCGCTGTGGCGGCGCGGCGGATTAATGCCTTTGGGCAGCAGCACTTTTTTGGGTAAATCCAGCATTTCGTCGGGGACGGGATAAGTAATCAAGGTTTCGTCGATAAAGTCTTCCGCTTCCCAAACGTCTTTGTCGGCAAGCGGGTGGTCTTCTGCGCAGATGCCGACCATTTCATAGGCAAACAGAGGGCGGTAGCTGATACCGTTGAGCGGCTCGGCTTCGGAAACGATGGCAAGGTCGGCGCGGTGTTGCAGCAGCAGCCCGACCGGATCGGCTTGGAAACCGGAAACGATGTCTAATTCAACTTGCGGCCATAACGGGCGGAACTCGCCCATGGCAGGCATCAGCCAGTCAAAGCAGGTGTGGCATTCGACGGCAAGTCTGAGTTCGCCGGCTTCGCCTTCGATAATCCGTACCAAATCACGTTCGGCGGCGGCAACCTGCGGTAACAGCTCACGTGCCAGTTGCAGCAGGCGCATACCGGCCGGAGTGAAGCGTAAAGGTGTGGATTTGCGTTCAAACAACGGCGTTTCGTAATAATTTTCCAAGGCGCGGATTTGGTGCGACAGGGCGGATTGGGTCAGGAAAACCCGTTTGGCGGCAAGGGAAACGCTGCCGGTTTCTTCTAAAGCCAGCAAGGTTTTGAGATGACGCAATTCGATAATAGAGTCCATGTGTTTTCAGACGGCCTGTGGGTAAGGTGGGGTATATTAAAATAATTCATGATGATGTGCAAATGATTAATGTTGGGAATGATTGCTGAAATCGGAATGTAAGAATTTGAGGCATAAACAGATTTTGCGGTTAGAATGCGAAGCTGTTTTTGAAGATAGATATAAGGAGCGGAATATGGCTTTACGCCGTGAAATTCTGGCTTGGTGCGATGAGACATTGCAGGTCGGGCTGTTTAAGGACTATGCACCCAACGGTTTGCAGGTCGAAGGCAAAGGAGAAATTGCCAAAATCGCCACTTCGGTTACCGCCAGCAAAGCTGCAATCGATTTTGCCGTAGAGCAGGGGGCGGATCTGCTTTTGGTTCACCACGGTATGTTT
Source organism: Neisseria sp. P0014.S002 (assembly GCF_051958295.1). Taxonomy (NCBI): domain Bacteria; kingdom Pseudomonadati; phylum Pseudomonadota; class Betaproteobacteria; order Neisseriales; family Neisseriaceae; genus Neisseria; species Neisseria sp. P0014.S002. The sequence continues at coordinate 318,016 of NZ_JBQCVO010000002.1, forward strand.
TGGAAAAGCGAGCCTGTCACGATTACCGGTTGGAAAAAAGCACGCATTGAAACCTTGCTGCAACACCAAATCAATATGGCAGGCTACCACCTGCCGCTGGATGCGCACCCGCAATTAGGCAATAACGCGCAGTTGGCCGAGAAACTCGATTGGGTGCTCGAAAAACAATTCGGCGAGCAAAACCTGTTGAATACAGGCCGTCTGAAAACTACGCAAACATTGGCGCAGTTGTCTGAACGCATTGAGGCGGTATTCGGTCGCAAGCCGACCGTTATCGGCGATCTTGAACGTAAAATCAAACGTATTGCCTGGTGCAGCGGCGGTGCGCAGGGATTTTTTCAGACGGCCGTAGACGAAGGTGTCGATGCGTATCTGACCGGTGAAATTTCCGAAGCGCAATATCATCTTGCCAATGAAACAGGTGTGGCATTTATCAGCGCTGGCCATCATGCGACAGAACGCTACGGCGTACGTGCCTTAGGCGATGCCGTGGCAGAAAAATTCGGTATCGAAGTGGTTCACTTTGATGAAAACAATCCTGCTTGAGTATTGAGAAATATCATAAAACTTTACCTTATTTTAAATAATGCTTTGAGTATTACAACAAACTAGGTAGAATTACGCTGTTTAATGGCTCGGTATTCCCAAAATTTTAGGACGACTGAATAATGGATAATCAAGAAATCAACAACGGTCGCCGCCGTTTCCTGACACTGGCTACATGCGGTGCAGGCGGTGTGGCGGCTCTAGGCGTAGCTACGCCTTTCGTGGCCAGCTTCTTCCCATCGGAGAAAGCTAAGGCTGCCGGTGCTGCTGTCGAAGTAGATGTCAGCAAAATCGAAGCAGGCCAAATGCTGACTGCCGAATGGCAGGGTAAACCGATTTGGCTGGTCAACCGCACAGATCAACAGCTCAAAGACTTGAAAAGTTTGGATGGTGCAGTTGTCGATCCCAATTCCGAAGTGGATCATCAGCCCGAAAACTGTAAAAACGAGCACCGTTCGATCAAGCCGAACCTCCTCGTCGCTATCGGTATCTGTACCCACCTGGGTTGCTCTCCGACTTACCGTCCCGACATTGCTCCCGCCGACTTGGGTGCAGACTGGAAAGGTGGTTTCTTCTGCCCTTGCCATGGTTCGAAATTCGACATTGCAGGCCGAGTATACAAAGGTGTTCCTGCACCGACCAACTTGGTTGTACCGCCTTACAAATATCTGAGCGATACAACTGTTTTGGTGGGCGAAGACTAAAAATAAGGAACGATAATTATGGCAAACCAAACCAATAGCAAAGCAAAAGCATTGTTAGGCTGGATGGACGCTCGCTTCCCTCTGTCTAAAATGTGGAATGAGCATTTGGCTCAATACTATGCGCCGAAGAACTTCAACTTCTGGTATTACTTCGGCTCTTTGGCTCTGCTTGTCCTTGTAATTCAAATCGTCAGCGGTATTTTCCTGACCATGAACTACAAACCGGACGGCAACCTTAACGCCTACCATCTGCCTGCTGCCTTTACCGCAGTAGAGTACATCATGCGCGACGTGTCCGGCGGCTGGATTATCCGCTACATGCACTCCACTGGCGCATCTTTCTTCTTCATCGTCGTTTATCTGCACATGTTCCGTGGTCTGATTTACGGTTCGTACAAAAAACCTCGTGAATTGGTGTGGATTTTCGGTTCCCTGATTTTCTTGGCATTGATGGCAGAAGCCTTTATGGGTTACCTGTTGCCTTGGGGTCAAATGTCCTTCTGGGGTGCGCAGGTAATTATTAACCTGTTCTCCGCCATCCCTGTTATCGGCCCTGATTTGTCCACTTGGATCCGTGGTGACTTCAACGTTTCCGACGTTACTTTGAACCGCTTCTTCGCCCTGCACGTTATCGCTGTACCTTTGGTATTGCTCGGCTTGGTTGTGGCACACATCATCGCCCTGCACGAAGTGGGTTCTAACAACCCTGATGGCGTTGAAATCAAGAAAAACAAAGACGAAAACGGTATTCCACGCGATGGGATCCCATTCCATCCTTACTACACCGTTAAAGACATCTTGGGCGTCGTTGTATTCCTGATTGTCTTCTGTTCTGTGTTGTTCTTTGCACCTGAAGGCGGCGGCTACTTCTTGGAAGCGCCGAACTTCGATGCAGCAAATGCGTTGAAAACACCTCCGCACATTGCTCCGGTATGGTACTTCACTCCGTTCTACGCAATTTTGCGTGCGATTCCTTCGATGGCAGGTACTCAGGTATGGGGTGTAATCGGCATGGGTGCAGCAGTTGTGTTGATTGCCTTGTTGCCTTGGCTGGATAAGTCACCTGTAAAATCTGTTCGTTACCGCAACAACTCTTTCAAAGTAATGTTGGCGTTGTTTGTTGTATCTTTTATCGGCTTGGGAATTTTGGGTGCATTGGTAGCAGATGATACTCGTACAGCTTTTGCTCGCGCATTCAGTTCATTCTATTTCTTGTTCTTCATCGGTATGCCTTTGCATACAAACCCTAAATGGTTGGCTGAAAAAGCTGGTGGTATTAAATATTTAATCAGTCTGTTGGTTTATGCAGCTTTAATTATTTATAACCTGTATTTAGTTGCAGTCTTGCCAAATTACATCGTTAAGGCGTTCGTTCTGGCTTACACTGTTTTCTTTGCAGCTATTCCATTCCTGAATGCGTTTAATAGCGAAAAAGCCACGCCTGAACGCGTAACCATGAGCACTACTAAACAAAAAATTATGTTCTTTGTTTACGTCGGTATTACCGTTGTCGGTGCTTACTTGTTTGCAACCAATATCTGATGAGGGCAGCGAAAATGAAACAAACTCTGAAAAACTGGTTTGCTGCCTTATTGCTGGCAGTACCTATGAGTGCAGCCGTCGCCAGCGGCGGCGGACACTACGAAAAAGTCGATATCGACCTGCGTGACCAAGTCAGCCTGCAGCACGGTGCGCAAATCTTTACAAACTACTGTTTGTCTTGCCACTCTGCAAGCGGTATGCGCTTCAACCGTCTGAAAGACATCGGTTTGACTGAAGATGAAATCAAGAAAAACCTGATGTTCACAACAGATAACGTTGGTGATGTCATGGTAGCGGCAATGGATCCGAAAGATGCCTCCAAATGGTTGGGTGCGCCTCCGCCGGATTTGACCCTGATTGCCCGTTCTAAGGGTGCAGACTACCTGTACGCCTATATGCGCGGCTTCTATAAAGACCCAACTCGTCCGAACGGTTGGAACAATACTGTTTTGGCCGGTGCGAGTATGCCTCACCCATTGTGGGAGCAACAAGGTGTTCAAGCCGTTGAGTTGGATGCCAAAGGTCAGCCCGTTATGATTAAAGACGAGCATGGCAACCTGACTCCTAAGCTGTATTGGGAATCTACTGGTCTGCAAAGCCGTCGCCTGCCTAATGGGAAAGTGATCCAAAAAGAGTACGATACTTATGTACGCGACTTGGTGAACTACTTGGTGTACATGGGTGAGCCTGCTCAGTTGCAACGCCACCGCATCGGCTACATGGTTCTGGCATTCCTGTTTGCGGTAATGCTGCCATTGGCTTACTTCCTGAAAAAAGAATTCTGGAAAGACGTTCACTAATTCTTTTGAATCAAAAAGGCAAACCTGTTTCAGGTTTGCCTTTTTGTTTGTGAAATTGGTTTATGCGGAAATAATGTAAATTTTAAAATTACTTAATATAAACAAAGTGATATGTGAAATTTCTGGATTAAGTATTTGAAATTATGTATAATTCTGTCTGAATTCTTATAAGGCTTAAGGCCGTCTGAAAAGATTTATCAGGAGTAAAAGATTATGATGACATTGTATTCAGGTATTACTTGTCCATTCAGCCAACGCTGCCGTTTTGTGCTGTACGAAAAAGGCATGGATTTTGAAATCAAAGATGTGGACGTGTTCAATAAACCTGAAGACTTGGCTTTGATGAATCCGTATAACCAAGTACCGGTTCTGGTTGAGCGTGATCTGATTTTGCACGAATCAAACATCATCAACGAATACATTGACGAGCGTTTCCCTCATCCTCAGTTGATGCCGGGTGATCCTGTTATGCGCGGTCGCGGCCGTTTGGTACTGTACCGTATGGAAAAAGAATTGTTCAGCTTGGTGCAAGTGTTGGAAAACCCTGAATCTACCAATAAAGAACAAGCTAAAGCGCGTGAAGCCATTGGCAACGGTTTGACACTGTTGGCACCATCTTTTGCTAAAAACAAATATATCTTGGGCGATGACTTCTCCATGATTGATGTTGCTTTGTCTCCGCTGTTGTGGCGTTTGGATTATTACGACATCAAACTGGGTAAATCTGCTGCGCCTTTGCTGAAATACGCCGAGCGTATTTTCCAACGCGAAGCCTTTATTGAAGCATTGACTCCGGCTGAAAAAGCCATGCGCCGCTAAGGGACGGATCTATGGCAACTTCAACCAAACCGTATTTGTTGCGTGCTTTGTATGAATGGTGTTTGGATAATAACCAAACACCGCACATCGTGGCTTGGGTAAATGAACATACCCGTGTGCCGATGCAGTATGTGCGTGATAATGAAATTGTTTTAAATATTGGTCCTACCGCCAGCCATAACTTGAATATCGACAACGAATGGGTTAATTTCTCTGCACGCTTTTCCGGCGTGGCGCACGAGATTTGGATTCCAGTCGGTCATATTGTCAGTATATTTGGCCGCGAAAGTGGAGAGGGTATGGGGTTTGAGATAGAACCATATCAGCCTGCTTCTGTTGAAGCTGCGGAGGCCGAAGATAAAAAAGCTGAATCTGCGGAAGATAAACCGAAGAAAGTATTGAAGCTTGTGAAGTAATTAAAGACAAAAGGCCGTCTGAAATGTTTCAGACGGCCTTTATTGATTGGGGGTATTGAAGTGGCAAAATTAATGGGCAATCAGTTATTAATTAAGCCAAACAAAAAAGCTCTTGTGTTTAACAAGAGCTTTTTTGTTTAGTGGTGGAGGTAAGCGGGATCGAACCGCTGACCTCTTGCATGCCATGCAAGCGCTCTACCAACTGAGCTATACCCCCGAAATTTGGTGGCGAATCAGGGATTCGAACCCCGGACACAAGGATTATGATTCCTCTGCTCTAACCGACTGAGCTAATTCGCCGTTTCGTGAAGTCGCTATTATAGTTTTTTTTGAATATTTGGCAAGCGCTAATTTTGCTTTTTTTTATTTCTTGTTGTTTTTAAAAAATAAAAAGTAGGTTATCAGGTTATAGCTTGTGGCAAATATCGCCGTGGCTGAAGCCTGTCCAATCGATATCGATGTCTTTGCCAAAAGCGATCACTTTAAAAAGTTCTCCCATTTCGTGCTGATGTATCAGTTTCTGTACTGCTGCTGCGGCTTGGATATATTCAACCGAATCCGGGCTGCCGATTTGTGCCAGCAGATCGGTGATGCCGAGATTGAGTAGGAAATAAGATTGGGGCAGGTAGCCGATTAAGTCTAAACCTGATTCCGTGCCGGCTCGTGCGATATCGGTGAAATTGACGTGTGCAGTCAAATCGGTCAGGCCGATATTGAAAAATGGATTATGGATAGTGTGATGGCGATAGTGGCCGATAAATGTGCCTTCCTTACGTTGCGGGTGGTAATACTGAGCGGCATCGAAGCCGTAATCGATAAATATCATGCCGCCGCGCTGCAATTTGGCGGCCAGGGTTTGGATAAAGGCATATTGTGCAGGATGCAGCTCGCTTGTGTATGAGGGAAGGGGAGGGAAGTATAAGGCGGCTGTTTGCGTAAGTTCGGCTTGTGCCAATGGTCTGATGGCTTCGATTAGCCCGTCATTCTCTAAACTGACGCCGATTTGTTGAAACCTTTCCTCTTGATAAATCAAGCGTTCCACCGGCATGGCATCCAATACTTCGTTGCCGATGATGATGCCGTCAAAGTGTTCTGGTAATGCGGTAAGGTGGATGACTTTTGCTGCTGCTTCGGGAGATGTGTGCTCAATAATATGTTGGCGTTGTCTCTCTGCAAGTTCTGCGGATAACTCAATAATATAGTAATGATTCAGGCCGTCTGAAAGGTCTTGCAAGAGTGTGGCAGCGAGATGACCTGTGCCTGCACCAAATTCGTAGATATTACCTGCTGTTTGCGGCAGTAATTCGGTAAGTTGTTTGGCAAGGGTTTGTCCGAATAGGGGGGAAAGGGTGGGGGCGGTAATGAAGTCGCCGTCCGTACCGATTTTATGACTGCCTCCGCTGTAATAGCCGTATTGAGGTGTGTAAAGGGCAAGCTCCATAAAACGGGAGAAGGGTATCCAGTTTTGATGTTGTTTAATTTCGTTTTTTATGAGCTTGGTCAGGTGTGCTGAAGAGGCTTGTGCATCAGGGGAAGGGAGGGGGAGTTGTGGCTTCATGACTGTTAGATAATGTAAAAAATTTGAATTTGTTTGTATATTATAGCCCCTTGTGACAGGGGTGGTAATCGGGTATAAAAATACTATATATAGTATTTTAAAAACACAAATAATACTATATATAGTGTTTTATGCTATATGAGATGACTGATATATTAATTTGTCATGCATTTTTGTATATATAAGCTATTGAATTTTAAGTGTTTAGTGTTTCATTTCAGATAAAGGGTTGATTTGACCTGATTGCCAAAATTTCTTATAGTGTCGGTTAGTGGGGCATAGTGGGTGAAAGTGGTTACTTTTTCCTAAAAAGTGTTCCGTAGGAGTGAAAACGAAATATTTTAGGAAGGTGGGATTTTTAATCCCACTCTAGTTTTATTTTAATCGAATTTGGGGTGTGATGTGTTTGGCGGTGCTCATGAATTGAGTATGGACAGTAAAGGGCGGTTGGCGATTCCTGCCAAATTCCGCGATATTTTGCTGCGCCGTTATACGCCTGCAATTGTGGTTACTCTGGATTCTCGAAAAAAATTATTGATGTACCCCGAGCCCGTTTGGGAAGAAAAAGCCGAGCAGATTTTGAAGTTGAAAGTAGCCGGCAATGAAGCTTTGCAACGGTATCAGAATTTACTGCTGCACAATGCGGAGATTTTGGAATGGGACAGCGCCGGACGCGTTTTGATTCCGGCGAATCTGCGCAAACGCGTGGATTTTGAAAAAGAAGTTACTTTGGTTGGCCGTGCAAACCGTATGGAGTTGTGGGGTCGCGAACATTGGGAAGAGGAAATGAATCAGGCTTTGGATATTGATCCTGATGAGTTGGCTTTCCAATTGAGTCAAACGGATTTGCAATTGTGAGTAAAGTTGAAAATTATCAGCATGTTACTGTCTTGTTGCATGAGGCGGTGGATGCGTTGGCAATCCGTGAAGACGGGATTTATGTGGACGGTACGTTCGGTAGGGGAGGGCATTCCCGGCTGATTTTGTCGCGTTTGGGTGAGCAGGGTCGTTTGGTTGTTTTTGATAAAGACCCCGAGGCGATTGCGGTAGCTAATGAATTGGCAAAGCAAGATAAGCGCGTCAGTGTCGTACACAATGGTTTTGAAACATTTCAGACGGCCTTGGATGAATTAGGCATCGATAAGATTGACGGTGCGCTTTTTGATTTGGGGATTTCGTCGCCGCAAATTGACGATGGCAGCCGCGGATTCAGTTTCCGCTTTGATGCGCCGCTGGATATGCGGATGGATCCGACTCGCGGGATGTCTGCGGCAGAATGGATTGCAACCGCATCCGAACAGAATTTACACGAGGTAATTAAGAATTATGGTGAAGAGCGGTTTAGTCGCCAGATTGCGCGTGCCATTGTTGCGCAACGCGAGGAGAGTCCCATCGATACAACCCGCAAGCTGGCGCAGCTTGTGGCGCAAAACGTCCGTACTCGTGAGCGCGGACAAGACCCTGCAACACGCACCTTCCAAGCAGTTCGCATCTTTATTAACCGCGAGCTCGAAGAGGTAGAGGCAGTTTTGCCGCAAGTTGCAGGCCGTCTGAAAGAGGGTGGACGCTTGGCTGTCATTGCGTTCCATTCGCTGGAAGACAGAATTGTGAAGCAGTTTATTAAAAAATATTCGCAACATGCGCCATTGCCCCGTTGGGCGGTGGTTAAGGAAGCGGATTTGCCTCAGCCGCCTTTGAAGGCTGTGGGCAAAGCAATCAAACCGGGTTCGACAGAGACTGAAGCCAATCCGCGTGCGCGCAGTGCAGTTTTGCGTGTGGCGGAGCGAAGCAGTGGCGAATTTTCGGTTATTGAGTAGGGGATGGCGTCTAAACGCTGTCGTAAGAGATAGTCCTGTTGACAGGCCGTCTGAAAGTTTGAGATGGGTAAGTTGAATATTTTATTGCTGGTTTTGGTGACGGTCTCAGCCTTTGCTGTAGTGTTTAAGCAAAACCAGTCCCGTTTGCATTTTATCGAGTTGGATAAGGCGCAAAAACGGGAAATTCAGTTGGAACAGGATTACGCGCGCTTGAAATTGGAGCAGGCTAGGCTGGCAAACCACAAACTGATTAAAGTGGCGGCCGAAAAGCAACATCTGCTTCCGCCGGGTGCGCATAATACGGCTATGCTGGAACGCAAAAAATAAGAATACAGAGCCTTGCATTGGTGCAAGATTTACGGGATTTGATGGCTCACTGAGCAGCTAAGTCATGAGAAGTTCAACATGTTAATTAAGAACGAATATAAACCTCAAATGCTGTCTGGAACAACAAAAACGAAAAAGCCGCTGACAAGTAACGGGCGAATTGGTTTGGTGCTGGGCGCTGTTGCGCTGGCATTTACCGGTCTGTTGGTACGCGGGGTTTATCTGCAAACCAGTCAGCATGAATTTTTGAAGAATCAGGGCGACCAACGTTTTGTGCGTACGCTTCCGCTGCCGGCATCACGCGGTATGATTACCGACCGCAATGGTGCCACATTGGCTTTGAGTGCGCCTACCGAATCATTGTATGCCATGCCTTCCGGTATGGAGGAAATGCCGACTGCAGAACAATTAGAAAAACTGTCGGCCATTGCCGATGTGCCCGTTGAAGTTTTGAAAAATAAATTATCTAAAAAAGACAAAGGCTTTATCTATCTGAAACGCCAACTCAGCTACGAGAAAGCAGAAGAAATCAAAGCATTGGGCATTAAAGGCATCGCATTCCAAAAAGAATTGAAACGCCATTACCCAATGGGCAATCTGTTTGCACACGTTATCGGTTTTACCAATATTGACGGCAAAGGTCAGGAAGGCTTGGAGCTTTCCCGTGAAGACAGCCTGCGCGGTGAAGATGGTGCGAAAGTCGTATTGCGTGACAACAAAGGCAATATCGTAGACAGCCTCGATTCTCCACGCAACAGCGTGCCTAAAAACGGCCAAGACATGATTTTGTCTTTGGATCAGCGTATTCAAACGTTGGCTTATGACGAGTTGAACAAGGCTGTGGCTTATCACAAAGCCAAAGCGGGTACGGTTGTGGTATTGGATGCGCAAACCGGCGAAATTTTGGCTTTGGTCAACAGCCCGGCTTACGATCCGAATCAACCGGGTCAAGCCAATAGCGAACAGCGTCGCAACCGCGCCGTAACCGACATGATTGAACCTGGTTCTGCCATGAAACCGTTTACCATTGCCAAAGCATTGGATTCCGGTAAAGTGGATACAACCGATACGTTCAACACCTTGCCTTACAAAATCGGTCCGGCTACCGTACAAGATACCCACGTTTATCCTACTTTGGATGTGCGCGGCATTATGCAAAAATCTTCAAATGTTGGTACCAGTAAACTTTCTGCCATGTTTACGCCTAAAGAAATGTACGATTTCTATCATGATTTAGGTGTGGGTGTGCGTATGCATTCGGGCTTTCCGGGTGAGACTGCAGGTTTGTTGAGAAGCTGGCGCAGATGGCAAAAAATCGAACAGGCAACTATGTCTTTCGGTTATGGCCTGCAATTAAGCTTATTGCAATTGGCGCGTGCCTATACTGTCTTGACCCATGACGGCGAATTGTTGCCGGTCAGCTTTGAAAAACAAGCGGTTGCCCCTAAAGGCAAGCGCGTCATCAAAGCCTCTACTGCGAAAACAGTGCGCGAGTTGATGGTTTCCGTTACTGAAGCCGGCGGTACCGGTACTGCCGGTGCTGTGGATGGTTTCGACGTAGGTGCGAAAACCGGTACGGCGCGTAAACTGGTCAATGGCCGTTATGTGGACAACAAACACGTCGGTACGTTTATCGGCTTTGCTCCGGCTAAAAATCCACGCGTGATCGTGGCCGTTACCATCGACGAACCGACTGCCAACGGCTATTACGGCGGCGTGGTTGCCGGTCCCGTATTCAAAGAAGTCATGAGCGGAAGCTTGAACATCTTAGGCGTTTCCCCGACCAAGCCTTTAAGTAATACCGCTACTGTCAAAGTACCGTCATAATCCAAATAATCAAAGAGATATTGTTTATGTTCAGCAAGTTAACCCCCTTGGCTGAAACCAACTTTCCGCCTCTGCTGTGTGAAAACGCAGCAGGGCGTTTGTTGCATTCAGACAGCCGACAAATTAAACAGGGTGACATTTTCGTTGCCTGTCAGGGCGAATATACAGATGGCCGCAGCTATATTCCTGCCGCCATCGCCAACGGTGCCACCTTTGTTTTTTGGGATGATGACGGCAAATTCACATGGAATCCCGAATGGAACGTTCCCAATCAAGGCATTAAAGATCTGAAACATCGTGCCGGTATGTTGGCGGCACAGGTTTACGGCAATGTTTCAGACGGCCTTAAAGTTTGGGGCGTAACCGGCACCAACGGCAAAACCTCCATCACACAATGGCTGGCGCAAGTCGCCGATTTGTTGGGCGAAAAAACCACCATTATCGGTACAGTTGGCAATGGCTTTTGGGGTGCATTGGAAGAGACCACGCATACCACGCCTGCCCCTGTCGATGTTCAAACCCTGCTCTACCGCTTCCGCCAGCAAGGCGCAACAGCCGCCGCGATGGAAGTTTCCAGCCACGGCCTTGACCAATCGCGCGTCAACGGCGTGCCGTTTTGCAGTGCAATCTTCACCAATCTCACCCGCGACCACCTCGATTACCACGGCACCATGGAAGCCTATGGTGCCATCAAATCGCGCCTGTTCTACTGGTATGGTCTGCAACACGCCATCATCAATGTCGATGATGAATACGGCGCAGAACTGGTAGGCCGTCTGAAAAAAGACTGTCCCGATTTAGTCGTTTACGGCTATGGTTTTAGCGAACACGCCGATATCCGCATTACCGATTTCACCGCTTCTTCAGACGGCATGGAAGCCGTATTCCAAACACCATGGGGTGAAGGAAAATGCCGCACGCGCCTGCTCGGATGCTTCAACGCGCAAAACCTCGCCGCCTGCATCGCCTTGCTTTGTGCCAACGGTTATCCGCTTGATAAAGTATTGGATGTGCTGGCAAAAATCCGTCCCGCCTCAGGCCGCATGGATTGTATCATGAACAGTGGCAAGCCCTTGGTCGTCGTCGATTACGCCCATACACCTGACGCATTGGAAAAAGCACTCTCCACCTTGCAGGAAATCAAACCTCAGGGTGCGGCTTTGTGGTGCGTATTCGGCTGCGGCGGTAACCGAGACCGCGGCAAACGCCCATTGATGGGTGCGGCAGCAGTTCAGGGTGCCGATAAAGTAGTGGTTACCAGCGATAACCCACGTTTGGAAAATCCACAAGACATCATCAACGATATTTTGCCTGCCGTACCTAATCCTGAACGCGTTGAGGTTGATCGTGCCGTTGCCATCCGTTATGCGGTTGAGCAGGCTGCCGCGAACGACATCATTCTGATTGCTGGTAAAGGGCATGAAAACTATCAGGATGTACAAGGCGTGAAACACCATTTCTCCGATTTTGAAATCGCAGAAAAAGCATTGGCAGAGCGCGGATAGACCATATCACAAATGTTCAGACGGCCCGAAACCTTAAGGCCGTCTGAAAAAGATTTAACCATACAAAACAAAAGCAATACGACACACGCATTACGGCACGTCAGCCATTAAACCCATCACAGTTGTTTGTTTCAGAAGGCTTTTTAGAAAGGCCGTCTGAACAACAAGGAGACCGATTTGATGCTGAAAATGCCGACAAAAACCTTATTAATCAGTGCAGCCGTGGTTTTATTCGCAGGCTGTACAACCAAACAACTTCCGCGTCCTACTGCCGAAATCGAACAATTGAGGGCGCAACAGCCTCCGGTCGAGCAAAGCCTGCCGAATCCTGTTAAAGGCAAGCGTTTTGACGACACTTGGGGCGCGGCGCGCAGTCAGGGGCGCAGGCATGAAGGTGTGGATATTTTTGCTAAGAAAAATACGCCGATACGCAGTACCACGCCCGGCATCGTCACCAAAATCGGGCGCAACCGATTGGGCGGTAAAGTTATCGGTATTCAAGGGCCGGGTGCGTGGCATTACTATGCCCACCTGAATAAATTTGCCCGTATCCGCCTGTATGAGCGAGTAAAAGAAGGGCAGGTCATCGGCTATGTCGGTAAAACCGGCAATGCCAGAACCACACCGGCACACCTGCATTACGGCGTGTATCTGCCAAACGGCGCGGTGAATCCGTATCCGTTAATTAATCAGGACAAATAGGCCGTCTGATAAATAAGGTGCGCAATATAAGGGAGGCGCTTTTGGGTATTTTCAAAGGTTGATGTGTTTTTTCAGACGACTTCTTGCTCGTTATGCTGTTCTCCGACTGTTATACGCAGGTTCAATCTCGGTATCTCATGAGTAAAACTGTGGTATGACAAGGCTTTTTTAATATTACAGAAATAAATTAAATGATTGATTTACAAGAAGCTTTGCTGAAGAAATATGTGGAGGTTTTAAACAAGCCGGAGTATCAGGATTTGTTGCATGCAATTAACAATAAGGACAATAAATTGTCCAATATCCATTTGGGCTTTGTCCCTGAACATTATGAAAGCGCAGAACACAAAATTTTGATTGTCGGCAGAGAAACACGCAGTTGGTACGATAGCAAGAAATTTGATGAATATCATGCCGAAAATGTAAGGCAACTGATGTCGTTAAGCAAAGATTTTATTTGGCGGAATTTGACTGGAGATTTAAAAAGAAACACAAGAGGGGCTACATTTTTCAATTTCGTCCGCAGGGTTGCCAAGCGAAGTGGGAACGAAGGCATCTTGTGGGCTAATATTTTTGCGGTGGACTATAAAACTAAACATCCCAAGCATTCGGATTGGTTCGAAGATATAAAAACACTTTCCTGTAAATTACTGCGTGCCCAAATTGAAATTTTAAAGCCACAGATTATTCTTTTCGTAAGCGGAGATGGCGGCGTAGCGGCGCGGAGGGAATGCTTTCCTGATTTGTCCGGCTCGGGTCAAGGCATAAACGGCTTGAATAAGGGAAAACTGGAAAAATTTTCTTTTGAAGGTGATAAGGAAATAATATGTTACCGAGCACCTCATCCCAGTACCAGAAATCGAGAAGGAAGGCACGCTTTAAAGGTGCTTGTCGAAGAGTTGCTGCCTTCTGCCAAAATGTAAAATGCCTTTACAATAAAATGCCTGTTTGAAAAAACAAACGAAAGAAACCATGAAACTACTAGACCTAAATTTCATCTGCCAAACTCTCGGACTTCCGATGCCGTCTGAAAATCAACCCGTTTCGCGTATCGTAACCGACAGCCGCGATATTCAGGACGGCGATGTATTTTTCGCGCTTGCCGGCGAACGCTTTGACGCGCATGACTTTGTTGAAGATGTATTGGCAGCGGGGGCAACGGCGGTTGTGGTTTCGCGTGAAGATTGTGCGACTTTGAAAGGCGCGTTGAAGGTTGACGATACGCTTGCGGCTTTGCAAAAACTGGCGAAGGCGTGGCGTGAAAATGTGAATCCGTTTGTCTTCGGCATTACCGGCTCTTCAGGCAAAACGACAGTTAAAGAGATGTTGGCCGGCGTATTGCGTCATCGATTCGGTGATGAAGCTGTGTTGGCGACTGCCGGCAATTTCAACAATCATATCGGACTGCCGTTGACTTTGTTGAAATTAAACGAAAAACACCGCTATGCCGTCATTGAAATGGGTATGAACCATTTTGGCGAGTTGTCTTTGCTGACCCGAATCGCCGGTCCGAATGTCGCTCTGGTCAATAACGCTTTGCGCGCGCATGTTGGTTGCGGTTTCGATGGTGTCGGCGATATTGCTAAAGCTAAAAGTGAAATCTACGAAGGTTTGTTTGCAGACGGTATTGCGCTGATTCCATGCGAAGATGCCAATATCGCTACATTTGAAGCCGCTACTGCACAACTGAATGCTCAGACTTTCGGCATTGCCAGTGGCGATGTCCATGCAGAAAATATTGAGTTGAAACTGTTGTCCTGCGAGTTTGATTTGGTGCGTGACAATGAACGTGTTGCCGTGGTGTTGCCAGTCCCCGGCCGTCACAATGTGCATAATGCCGTAGCGGCAGCGGCTATGGCTTTGGCGGCAGGTTTGAGCCTTGCCGAAGTTTCAGACGGCCTGAAAAATTTCAGTAATATCAAAGGCCGTCTGAATATCAAGCAAGGCATTAAAGGCGCGACTTTGATTGACGATACTTATAATGCCAACCCTGACAGCATGAAAGCCGCCATTGATGTGCTCGCCGCTATGCCTGCGCCGCGTATTTTTGTAATGGGCGACATGGGCGAATTGGGCGAGGACGAAGCCGCAGCCATGCACGCCGAAGTTGGCGCGTATGCACGGGATAAAGGCATCGAGGCCGCATATTTTGTCGGTGACAACAGCGTTGAAGCGGCAGAGACGTTTGGTGCGGAAGGTTTGTGGTTTGCAGATAAAGATCCGCTGATTCAAGTGTTGAGCCACGACTTGCCTGAACGCGCTACTGTATTGGTCAAAGGCTCGCGCTTTATGAAGATGGAAGAAGTGGTCGAGGCACTGACGGATAAAGAGGTTGTCTGAAAATGGAACAGAAAAGGAAACGGCCTATACTGTTGCAGGTTATCGTTGGGATGATGGTAGTGGCAGCAGTGTTATGGCCGGTTGTAGTGTGGCAGTACATCAAAGATGTAGGATTTGAGACAATAAGCGAAGCATACGAAAGCACAAGAGGACGTTGGGGTTGGTTTGAATTTTGGTTAGGAAATTTTCATTTGCTTGTGCAAGTGATATTGATGCTGGTTAGTGCTGTTGGATTATGGAGAGGTAAGGATTGGGCGCGTAGGTTATGGCTGTATGGCTGTATACTGTATATCGTCTACAATATGGTCGGTTATTTGGTTTCCCCTAGAATCGGGTTTCCATTGTTGGATGTCATTATTCGCGCTGCAATTTGTTACAGCTTGTTTTGCTTACATCCCAAGGATTATTTTCAGACTCAAGAAAATAAAACTTAAGAAGGCCGTCTGAAATATGAAAAAGATTTTACTATTGGCTGGTTTGCTGATTGCTGCGTTTTATGCTGGAATGAAAGTACAGGCATTTATTTATGAAGATACCTGCTTGGATTTGGGCGGCGGAAAGAATCCTGGAAACTATCCGATTTGCGTGGTAGAGAAATAATCTTACTCAACAAGGCCGTCTGTAATTTCAGACGGCATACCGATTTATTTTTAATTGGGCAATAAGCCCGCTGTAACAACAAAAACAAAAAAGGAAGCCCCATGTTTTTATGGCTCGCACATTTCAGCAACTGGTTAACCGGTCTGAATATTTTTCAATACACCACATTCCGTGCCGTGATGGCTGCGCTGACTGCTTTGGCGTTTTCTCTATTGCTTGGTCCGTGGACCATCCGCAAACTGACTGCGCTTAAAGTAGGCCAAGCCGTCCGTACCGACGGACCTCAAACCCACCTGATCAAAAACGGTACGCCAACCATGGGCGGCTCGCTGATTTTGACCGCCATTACCGTGTCCACAATCTTGTGGGGCAACTGGGCAAATCCTTATATCTGGATTCTCTTAGGAGTCTTGCTTGCTACCGGCGCACTCGGTTTTTACGACGATTGGCGCAAAGTGGTTTATAAAGACCCTAACGGCGTGTCTGCCAAATTTAAAATGGTGTGGCAGTCGAGCGTCGCCATCATTGCCGGTTTGGCGTTGTTCTACCTTGCGACAAATTCCGCCAACAATATCCTGATTGTTCCCTTCTTCAAACAAGTTGCCTTGCCGCTTGGCGTGGTCGGCTTCTTGGTGTTGTCCTACCTGACCATCGTCGGCACATCCAATGCCGTTAACCTGACCGACGGTTTGGACGGCTTGGCCGCATTTCCCGTTGTACTTGTTGCCGCCGGTCTTGCCATTTTTGCTTATGCCAGCGGCCACTCCCAATTCGCCCAATACCTGCAATTACCTTACGTTGCCGGCGCAAACGAAGTGGTAATTTTCTGTACTGCCATGTGTGGCGCATGTCTCGGCTTTTTGTGGTTTAACGCTTATCCGGCACAAGTCTTTATGGGCGACGTCGGCGCGCTCGCGCTTGGTGCGGCGCTCGGCACTGTTGCCGTCATCATCCGCCAAGAATTTGTCCTCGTCATCATGGGAGGTCTGTTTGTTGTCGAAGCCATTTCCGTTATGTTGCAAGTCGGTTGGTACAAACGCACCAAAAAACGCATCTTCCTGATGGCACCGATTCATCACCATTACGAACAAAAAGGCTGGAAAGAAACCCAAGTCGTCGTCCGTTTCTGGATTATCACCATCGTCTTGGTGCTGATTGGTTTGAGTACCCTCAAAATCCGCTAAATCTCCAAAGGCCGTCTGAAAGTTTCAGACGGCCATTATGTAGGATAAGCATGCTTGTCTGAATCCTCTATTTCAAAAATAAATCCCGCAATAATCCACACAGAAAGTCCCCAAACATGTACCAATCTTTCGGCGGCGCAACCGGCATCCGCACCCTGACCGACCGTTTCTACGACTTAATGGAACTTGAGCCGAAATACCAAGCCTTGCGCCAAATGCACGGCGAAGACATGACCCTGATACGTGAAAAGCTCTACGAATTTTTCAGCGGCTGGCTCGGCGGACCGCAACTCTTTGTCGAAAAATACGGCCATCCCCAACTGCGCGCCCGCCATATGCCGTTTGCCGTCAACGTACAAGTCCGCAACGAATGGATCGCCTGTTTTGCCCAAGCCATGATCGAACTGGACATTGACAAAACACTTGCCGAACCAGTTTTAATCCAAGTTTTTGCGATGGCAGATTGGTGTCGTAACCAAAACGAAGACGGTATCGAACCGCCTATGCCGCCGATGGCGGTTGATCCATGGGTACGCGCACCGGAATTGCAGCAGATTTTGAGTAGCTATGGTGTAAACGGATTTTTTGAGGGATTTGCAGATTAAGTTTGTTTGAAAATGCTGCTATGACATTAAAGAATATAAGAGAGAATGTAATATGAAGAATTGGTTGAGAAAGATAGCAGTTGTTTTGTTTGGATTTGGACAGATGGCTAATGCAAGTGATATCCCAAATTTCGCAGAAACAGAGCAGGATGCAAAACAAGGAAATGCAGCATCCCAATTTAATTTGGGTTTGATGTATTACTTGGGGAAAGGGGCGCCCAAAGATTATAAACAGGCAGAACATTGGTTCCGTAGAGCAGCAGAGCAAGGGGACGTGGATGCGCAGAGCAATCTAGGGGGATTGTATTATAAGGGACAAGGTGTTGCCCAAGATTATGAGCAAGCCAAATATTGGTTTCAAAAAGCTGCTGCACAAGGCTTTGCTAAAGCTCAGTATGATTTAGGAATAATCTATTTTTTTGGTAAAGGCATTGAACAAGATTATGATCAAGCAGCTCGATGGTATGAAAAGGCAGCAGAACAAGGGTATCTTGATGCCCAATACAATTTAGCCATTATGTATGATAACGGATTCGGTGTTAGTAAAGACCGCAGTAAGGCGGTTGAATGGTATCGAAAGGCTGCAGAGCAAGGAGATAATCAAGCACAATATACTTTGGCTACAAGGTATATGCATGGCGTAGGCATACAAAAAGATTTTAAACAGGCAGTACAATGGTTACGTCGTGCAGCAGATCAAGAAAATATCAAAGCTCAACTTGATCTTGGTGTGGCTTATCATAATGGATTTGGTGTTCGTCAAGATGAAAAGCAGGCCTTATATTGGTATCGTAAAGCAGCCGAGCAAGGAAGTTCTGAGGCCCAATATAATTTAGGTGTTATGTATCATTACGGACAAGGTGTTCCTCAAAATCAATCTGTTGCCAAAGAGTGGTTTGGCAAGGCATGCCATAATGGATCGCAACAAGGTTGTGATGCTTATCGAAAGTTGAATCAGGAAGGATATTGAATTTTTCTAAAGGCCGTCTGAAAACTAGGATCAAACAGAAACAATAATCTGAATGTAATGGATTTAAAAATGAATAAATTATTAAAAAAAATGATGGTAGCCCTGTTATCTTTGGGCTTGGTGCAAGCAGCTTGGGCTGATAATGTGCCGGATTTTAAGGAAACGTTTCAAGTTGCGAAGCAAGGAAATGCTAAAGCCCAATATAATTTGGGTGGGATGTACTACAATGGGCAAGGAGTTCGTAAGGATTATGCACAGGCAGTGCAGTGGTATCGCAAGGCGGCAGAACAAGGGAATGCTAAAGCCCAATATAATTTGGGTGTGATGTATGAAAAAGGACAAGGTGTCCGCAAAGACTATGTTGAAGCGGTCAGATGGTATCGCAAGGCGGCAGAACAAGGGATTGCAGAAGCCCAATTTAATTTAGGTTTGATGTATTACAACGGACAGGGAGTCCGTCAAGACTATGTACAGATAGTGAAGTGGTTTCGCAAGGCTGCAGAACAAGGGATCGCACAAGCCCAATTTAATTTAGGTGTGATATACGACAATGGGCAAGGAGTTCGTAAGGACTATACACAGGCAGTGCAGTGGTATCGCAAGGCTGCAGAACAAGGGTTTGCACAAGCCCAATTTAATTTGGGTGTGATGTACGAGAATGGGCGAGGAGTTCGTCAGGACTATATACAGGCAGTGCAGTGGTATCGCAAGGCGGCAGAACAAGGGATCGCACAAGCCCAATATAATTTGGGTTTGATATACAACAATGGGCAAGGAGTTCGTCAGGACTATATACAGGCAGTGCAGTGGTATCGCAAGGCGGCAGAACAAGGGATTGCAGAAGCCCAATTTAATTTGGGTGTGAAGTATGCCAATGGGCAAGGAGTTCGTCAGAACTATAAGATTGCCAAAGAGTGGTTTGGTAAGGCTTGTGATAATGGATTCCAAACAGGTTGTGATGCTTATAGAAAATTGAATCAGGCAGGATATTGAATTTTTCTAAAGGCCGTCTGAAAAAACTTAGGATAAAACCAAAATGACTTTTCAAAATAAAAAAATCCTCGTCGCCGGACTCGGCGGCACGGGTATTTCCATGATTGCCTACCTGCGTAAAAACGGCGCGGAGGTTGCCGCTTATGATGCGGAGTTGAAACCGGAGCGCGTGGCGCAAATCGGTAAGATGTTTGACGGGCTGGTGTTTTACACGGGTCGTCTGAAAGATGCGTTGGACAATGGTTTCGATATTCTGGCGCTCAGTCCCGGCATCAGCGAGCGGCAGCCGGATATTGAGGCGTTCAAGCAAAACGGCGGGCGTGTGCTGGGCGACATCGAATTGCTGGCGGACATTGTGAACCGTCGCGGTGACAAGGTGATTGCGATTACCGGCAGCAACGGCAAAACGACGGTAACGAGCTTGGTCGGCTATCTCTGCATCAAGTGCGGGCTGGATACCGTTATCGCGGGCAATATCGGTACGCCGGTTTTGGAGGCGGAATTGCAGCGCGAAGGCAAAAAGGCGGACGTGTGGGTGTTGGAGCTTTCCAGCTTCCAACTGGAAAACACCGAAAGCCTGCGCCCGACTGCGGCGACGGTATTGAACATTTCCGAAGACCATCTCGACCGCTACGATGATCTGCTTGATTATGCGCATACCAAGGATAAGATTTTCCGTGGCGATGGCGTGCAGGTTTTGAATGCGGACGATGCATTCTGCCGTGCGATGAAGCGTGCCGGGCGTGAGGTGAAATGGTTTTCGTTGGAACATAAAGCCGATTTTTGGTTGGAACGTGAGATAGGCCGCCTGAAACAAGGCGATGAAGATTTAATTGCCACGCAAGACATCCCGTTGCAAGGCTTACACAACGCCGCCAACGTCATGGCTGCCGTGGCTTTGTGTGAGGCCATTGGCTTGCCACGAAACGAATTGCTCGAACACGTCAAAACCTTCCAAGGCCTGCCGCACCGTGTGGAAAAAATCGGCGAGAAAAACGGTGTGGTGTTCATCGACGACAGTAAAGGCACGAACGTCGGCGCGACAGCCGCCGCGATTGCCGGTTTGCAAAATCCGCTATTCGTGATTTTGGGCGGCATGGGCAAAGGGCAGGACTTTACGCCCCTGCGCGACGCGCTTGCCGGTAAGGCCAAAGGCGTGTTCCTGATCGGCGTCGATGCGCCGCAAATCCGCCGCGATTTGGACGGTTGCGGTCTGAATATGACCGACTGCGCCACTTTGGAAGAAGCGGTTCAGACGGCATACGCCCAAGCCGAAGCGGGTGATATCGTGTTGCTCAGCCCTGCTTGTGCGAGCTTTGATATGTTTAAAGGCTATGCGCACCGTTCGGAAGTGTTTATCGAAGCGTTCAAAGCTTTGTAAGGCCGTCTGAAAGATGAAAGTCGGGTTGAAAATCGGCTTGGCGACAGTCGTACTTTTGGCTGTCGCCGCTTCGATGTTTTGGTTTGTCGCGCCGATTCGTTCCACGACAACCGTTACTACGCCAAGCGAAACGCCGTTGCCTGAAGATGCAGTTATCGACAGATTGGTCGTGCATAAAAGTAAGCGCACCATGTCGGTGTACTCGCAAGGCAGGTTGCTAAAAACCTATCCTATTTCGCTGGGCAAACAACCGGTCGGGCATAAACAGTTTGAAGGCGACGGCAAAACGCCCGAAGGAAAATACCGCATCAATGAACGTAATCCCAACAGCGGCTACCACAAAAACCTCGGCGTTTCCTACCCCAACGAAGCCGACAAAGCCTACGCGGCGGCACAAGGCAAAAGTCCGGGCGGGCTGATTAAAATCCACGGCATGAAAAACGGTTGGGGTTTTATCGGCAAAAAACACCTGCAAAAAGACTGGACCAACGGCTGCATCGCGGTAACGGACGAGGAAATCGACGAACTCTACCGCAGCGTAAAACACAATGCGGAAATTGAGATTCTGCCGTAAACCATGTGCGACATTGCTTCAAAGGTCGTCTGAAAACGTTAAGGCGGTTTCAGACGACCTTTTTGCAGCAGCGGCAAACTTGTTCTTTGCCTTTATCCGGTGTTACTGTTTCTTAAAAATTGCCTATGCGGGCAAACGGCGAAAAGGCGGGCAGCCATGCCTGACCGAAAAAACGTGTGTTCATCAATCCGAAAGGAAAACCCATGAATTTTCAAGACTACATCCGTTACGATGCCGTCGGTTTGGCAGAGCTGATCCGCAAAAAAGAAGTGTCCGCCGATGAAGTGTTGCAGGCTGCTTTAAACCGCTTGGACGAAGTCAATCCCAAGCTCAATCTGTTGGCGCACGATTTGCGCGAACGCGCGGCAGCGTGGCAGGGGTCGTCTGAAAATGCCGATACGCCGCTGGCGGGCGTGCCGTTTTTGCTCAAAGACTTGCTGGCGGATTGGGAAGGCGCGCCGACATGGTCGGGTTCGCGCATGATGCAGCATTACATTGCCAAACAAAACAGCGATTTGACCCAAGCCTATCTCGATGCGGGGCTGCGCGTGTTCGGCAAAACCACCACGCCCGAATGGGGCGCGTATCCCGTTACCGAAACCGAAATTTACGGCATCACGCGCAATCCGTGGCATTTGGATTACACCGCGGGCGGCAGCAGCGGAGGCGCGGCGGCGGCAGTGGCTTCGGGCGTCGTACCCGCAGCGCACGGCAGCGACGGTGGCGGCTCCATTCGCTTACCCGCGCACAACTGCGGCGTGTTCGGGCTGAAACCCACGCGCGGCCGCAGCAGTTACGCGCCGAACGCATCGGAGGCATGGCAAGGTTTGGTATGCGACCATGTGTTGACCCGCAGCGTGCGCGACAGCGCGGTTTTGCTGGACATCGCCGCCCAAACCCAAGCCCGCGCCCTGTATGCCTGCCCGCCGCCGCCCGAAAACGGTTTTGCAGACAGCCTGAAACTAGAAACAGGTCGTCTGAAAATCGCTTTTTGGAAACAGACATGGTTTGGCGGCGGTAACGACGAAGGCACGGAAGCCGCGTTCGCCCATAGTTTGAAACTGATGCAAGACACGGGACACGAATTGGAAGAAGCCACGCCCGATTTTGTGCCGCCCGAACAATTAAACCGAGCTGCCCGCATCATCGTCATGGGTGAAACGGCAAAACTGTTTTACCAATATCAATACGAAACCGGACAAAAACTGCCGCACCGCCTGCTTGAGCCGACAACGTGGGCAATGATTGTGCAGGGGCGGCAAATCAGCGCGGGCGAAATGGCTTGGGCGCGCGACGTGATGTTGGCGCAGGAACGTGCCGCCAAAGCATTTTTTACGCGCTACGACGTGTTGATGACGCCCGTCTGCCCGCGCACCACGCCGAAAATCGGCGAGATGATGCCGCCACCCGCCGCGCAAAAAGCCATGCGCCTGCTGTTCGGCACGCTGCGTTTGGGTTTTCTGTTGAAAAACAACCCGTTTTTAGAAAAAGAAGCCACCGCCGCGCTGCAATACGTCGGTTATACGTCGCCGCTGAACATGAGCGGCAACCCCGCCATGAGTGTGCCGCTTTACCGGCATAACGGGCTGCCCGTCGGTACCCAGTTCGCCGCCGCACACGGGCGCGAAGACACGCTGCTTAGCCTCGCCGCGCAGTTGGAACAGATACAGCCATGGGCGGAAATACAGCAGTTGGCTTAGGGTTTGCATTAGATAAAAAGTAGCCTATTTCCCTGAAGAAAAGATTTATACAAGGCCGTCTGAAAATATAAAAGTGTTTTCAGACGGCCTTTTGCCGGTATCAAAGGGTAGGGGAGGGCGCAAAGAACGTCGGAATCCGGCATCTTTAAAGATTCTGAATTGTTGGTTTGGAAATAAACCTTTAAAATAACGTTAATTCATTTTTTCAGACGGCCTCTTGCCCATTTTCAGGCCGTCTGAATATTTTATTCAAGCCGTTACGGATGTTTTCATGATTAGTCTTTCCAAAATGCTTGACCGGCCGATTGCGCGCGATGGTCGGAAGTTTGATGTTTCTCTCTTGTGGATGGTCGTCTTAATGACGGTCTTCAGCCTGATTATGATTTATTCGGCTTCTATTGCGTATGCGGCATCGGAAGGGGGCAGCCAGTTTTCTTTTGTGTCTAAGCAGGCAATGTTTATCCTGTTTACGGTGGCCATATGCTTGCCGCTTTTCCTGCTGAAGATGAGCTTCTGGCGGCGGATTATTCCGTTTTATTTTGCTGTTTCGGGTTTGCTGTTGTTGCTGGTATTGTTTGTCGGCCGCGAGATTAACGGTGCGACGCGCTGGATTCATATCGGACCGCTCAACTTGCAACCGACTGAATTTTTCAAATTGGCGACGGTCTTGTATTTGTCCAGCCTGTTTACGCGCCGTGAAGAAATGTTGCGCGATTTGGATTCTTTGGGTTGGTCGTCTTTGTTTACCGGTATTGGCGATTTGGTGTGCAGCCCTTTTAAAAGTGAAGCTAGGGTAAGGGTTAAAGAGCGCTTGCGTAAGTTTAAGACCCTGATTCTGCCGATTGTGTTGGTTGCCGCTGGCTTGCTTTTGATTATGTGGCAGCCGGACTTTGGCTCGTTTGTCGTGATTGTCGTGATTACTATGGGCATGCTGTTTTTGGCAGGCTTCCCGTGGAAGTATTTTGCCGTATTGGTGGCGACCGTTGTGAGCGGAATGGGCTTGCTGATTTTGGCCGCACCTTACCGTATGGCGCGTGTGGCGGCGTTTTTGGACCCTTGGAGCGATCCTTTGGGCAAAGGCTATCAGCTGACGCATTCCTTGATGGCGATTGCGCGCGGCGGCTGGTTTGGCGAGGGCTTGGGTGCAAGTTTGGAAAAACGTTTCTATCTGCCTGAAGCGCATACGGACTTTATTTTTGCCGTCATCGGTGAAGAATTCGGCTTTTTCGGGATGCTGGTTTTGGTGTTCTGCTACGGCTGGCTGGTGTGGCGTGCGTTTTCCATCGGCAAGCAGGCGCGTGATTCGGGCTTGATGTTCAGCGCGTACATTGCCAACGGTATCGGTATTTGGATTGGTATTCAAAGTTTCTTCAATATCGGTGTAAACATCGGTATCCTGCCCACTAAAGGCCTGACTTTGCCGTTTATGTCTTACGGCGGTTCGGCTGTCTTTATCATGCTGGTGTGCGTTACTTTGTTATTGCGCATTGATTATGAAAACCGCCAAAAAATGCGCGGTTATTCGGTGGAGTAAAACCATGAGCGGTAAAACTTTTATGCTGATGGCCGGTGGTACGGGCGGTCATATTTTCCCTGCATTGGCGGTTGCCGAGTCGCTGCAAAAGCGTGGCCATCATGTGATTTGGCTGGGTAGTCAGGATTCGATGGAAGAGCGTATCGTGCCGCAATACGGCATACGCTTGGAAACGCTGGCGATTAAAGGCATACGCGGCAACGGCATCAAGCGTAAGCTGATGTTGCCGTTTACGCTGTATAAAACCGTCCGCGCGGCGCAGCAGATTATTAAGAAACACCGTGTCGAGTGTGTGATCGGTTTTGGCGGTTTTGTTACTTTCCCCGGTGGCTTGGCGGCAAAAATTTCCGGTGTGCCGATTGTGATTCACGAGCAAAACGCCGTAGCCGGTTTGTCCAACCGCCAACTGTCGCGTTGGGCAAAACGTGTCCTGTATGCTTTCCCGAAAGCCTTTCAACATGAAGGCGGATTGGTGGGTAACCCTGTCCGTGCCGATATTGCGGCATTGCCTGTTCCTGAAGAACGCTTTGAAAACCGCCAGGGCCGTCTGAAAGTTTTGGTGGTGGGCGGTAGTTTGGGTGCGGATGTGTTGAACAAAACCGTTCCGCAAGCTTTGGCATTATTGCCTGAGTCTGCCCGTCCGCAAATGTATCATCAGTCCGGCCGCAATAAATTGGGCAACCTGCAGGCGGATTACGATGCGTTGGGTGTACAGGCCGAGTGCGTCGAATTTATTACCGACATGGTATCCGCCTACCGCGATGCCGATTTGGTGATTTGCCGTGCCGGCGCGCTGACGATTGCCGAGTTAACGGCTGCCGGTTTGGGTGCATTGCTGGTGCCGTATCCGCACGCAGTGGACGACCATCAAACAGCTAATGCGCGCTTTATGGTGCAGGCCGAAGCTGGTTTGCTGTTGCCGCAAACTCAACTGACGGCAGAAAAACTGGCCGAAATCCTTGGCGGCTTGAACCGTGAAAAATGCCTGAAATGGGCGAAGAATGCCCGTACGCTGGCGTTGCCGCACAGTGCGGACGATGTGGCGGAAGCTGCAATCGCTTGTACGACATAGAGATATAGGGAGGTTAATATAAATGGTATGGAAAATTTTTATTTTATTTACTGTATTTACCACTTTGACACATGCATCTTTGCCAGGTAGAAAAGATATAAATTATAATAATCTCACGTATAAACAGTTGTTTGAAAAGTTGGATATGAAGTATTTGGATGAGAATTTAGTTTCTGAAGATACTCTGATTCGTAGATATACATATTCTATCAAAGGAGTATTTTTTGAGAAAAACATGCCAAATACTAGGTATAGTTTATTGCATTGGCATTTAAGAAATTGGTGTCAAAGTAATAATGGTATTTGGAGTTCAGATTTCGAGAAGGATCCAAATAGATATTACTATGGAGATGCAGTTATTACAAAAGAGCCAAATATCTATTATCAAACAGCTTCCTCAAAAGAATTGGATAATTATGAAATAGATAATGATTTTGGTCATGATAAAAATAGATTTGTGAATGTTTCTTGTAAACAAGAGAATAGTCATTTTGCTGCAACATTTGATACCCAGATTATTTTTGTAACAGATACCCCTGATTTATTGAGGGCTAGAATTTTAGAGAAAGAAACACAAAGAGACGAAATAAAAAAAAGACAGGAAGTTTGTGAAAACAAAGTTATAAAAAAAGAACAGTTAATTAGAGATTCTATTATAAGAGATTGGAGAAAAAATCTTAAAGTTGGTGACACGATAGATGGAATCAATATAGTTATTAACGTTAAAGGCAAGGATTTATTAGAAATACAAAACCGATCTCAGCATATCAACATATGGATGAAACGTCATGAGATTCCAGTACCGGGGGAGATAGAAAGGCAGATTTCAGATTTGCAAAAACCTTTGCAAAAAGAGCGTATGAAATGTAGAGAGTAAATTTTATAGGCACTATAGATGAGAAGGCCGTCTGAAAAGTTGATTAACGGTGTTTCAGACGGCCTTTATTGCTTTTGTTAAAATTCCTTTACAATAAAAGCATAGCGCAGAAGCGGATAGCCCTTTAAAATAACGCCTTTATGCACTAAAAACCAACCGGAACGCAACGTTATGATGAAAAATCGAGTAACCAACATCCATTTTGTCGGAATCGGCGGCGTCGGCATGAGCGGTATTGCCGAAGTTTTACACAATTTGGGCTTTAAAGTTTCCGGTTCGGATCAGGCGCGTAATGCCGTTACTGAGCATTTGAGCAGCTTGGGTATTCAAGTTTATCCCGGTCATACTGCCGAACATGTCAACGGCGCGGATGTTGTCGTAACTTCTACCGCCGTCAAAAAAGACAATCCCGAAGTCGTCGCTGCTCTGGAGCAGCAAATTCCCGTCATTCCGCGCGCCCTGATGCTGGCGGAACTGATGCGCTTCCGCGACGGCATCGCCATTGCCGGTACGCACGGCAAAACCACGACCACCAGTCTGACCGCCTCTATCCTCGGCGCGGCAGGTCTAGACCCCACTTTCGTTATCGGCGGCAAACTCAATGCCGCAGGTACCAACGCCCGCTTGGGCAAAGGCGAATATATCGTCGCCGAAGCCGACGAATCCGATGCCTCTTTCCTGTACCTGACCCCGATTATGTCCGTTGTGACCAATATCGACGAAGACCACATGGACACTTACGGCCACAGCGTTGAGAAGCTGCATCAGGCGTTTGTCGATTTCATCCACCGTATGCCGTTTTACGGCAAAGCGTTTTTGTGTATCGACAGCGAACACGTCCGCGCGATTTTGCCCAAAGTGAGCAAGCCTTACGCGACTTACGGCTTGGACGATACTGCCGATATCTACGCAACCGACATCGAAAATATCGGCGCGCAAATGAAATTTACCGTTCATGTTCAAATGAAAGGACATGAGCAAGAGCCGTTTGAAGTTGTTTTAAATATGCCCGGCCGCCACAACGTCCTCAATGCGTTGGCGGCTATCGGCGTTGCGCTGGAAGTTGGTGCATCGGTTGAAGCCATTCAAAAAGGCTTGCTCGGCTTTGAAGGCGTCGGCCGCCGCTTCCAAAAATATGGCGATATTAAATTACCAAACGGCGGAACCGCTTTGCTGGTGGACGATTATGGCCACCATCCTGTCGAAATGGCGGCAACCCTTTCCGCTGCGCGCGGTGCATACCCTGAAAAACGTTTGGTCTTGGCTTTTCAACCGCACCGCTATACCCGTACACGCGATTTGTTTGAAGACTTCACCAAAGTCCTCAATACCGTTGATGCGCTGGTGTTGACCGAAGTTTATGCAGCAGGCGAAGAGCCGATTGCTGCAGCCGATTCCCGCGCGCTGGCGCGCGCCATCCGCGTATTGGGCAAACTTGAGCCTATTTACTGCGAAAACGTTGCCGACCTGCCGCAAATGCTGCTGAATGTTTTGCAAGACGGTGATGTTGTTCTGAATATGGGTGCCGGCAGTATCAACCGCGTTCCGTCTGCATTGGTGGAATTGTCGAAACAATCATAATAAACAGGCATATTGGCCTTTGAGGACAGATAGGTCGTCTGAATAATATTCAGACGGCCTGTATCAGTATTTAAGAAAGTGGAAATTATGCAGAATTTTGGCAAAGTGGCCGTGTTGATGGGTGGCTTCTCCAGCGAGCGTGAAGTGTCGCTGGACAGCGGTGCCGCTATTTTGGCTGCCTTGAAAAGCAAAGGCGTCGATGCCCATGCGTTCGACCCCAAAGAAATCCCGTTGTCTGAATTGAAAACACAAGGTTTTCAGACGGCCTTCAATATTCTGCACGGCACTTTCGGCGAAGATGGCGCGATTCAAGGCGCGTTGGAGCTGATGGGTATTCCTTACACCGGCAGCGGCGTGGCTGCTTCTGCGTTGGGTATGGACAAATATCGCTGCAAACTGATTTGGCAGGCTGTGGGCTTGCCTGTTCCTGAGTTTGCCGTATTGCATGACGACAGTGACTTTGATGCCGTTGAAGAAAAATTGGGCCTGCCGATGTTTGTCAAACCTGCAGCTGAAGGTAGCAGCGTCGGCGTGGTAAAAGTAAAAGAAAAAGGCCGTCTGAAAAGCGTTTACGAAGAATTGAAACACTTGCAGGGCGAAATCATTGCCGAACGCTTTATCGGCGGCGGCGAGTATTCTTGCCCGGTATTGAACGGCAAAGGCCTGCCGAGCATTCATATTATTCCGGCTACCGAGTTTTACGACTATGAGGCTAAATACAACCGCGACGATACGGTTTATCAATGCCCGTCGGAAGATTTGAGCGAGGCGGAGGAAAACCTGATGCGCGAACTGGCCGTGCGTGGCGCGCAGGCGATTGGTGCGGACGGCTGTTCGCGCGTGGACTTTCTGAAAGATACGGACGGTAAACTGTATCTGTTGGAAATCAATACCTTGCCCGGCATGACCAGCCACAGTTTGGTGCCAAAATCTGCAGCCCATACCGGCGTAGATTTTGCTGATTTATGTATTGAGATTTTGAAGACCGCTCATGTGGGATGATGCAGGCGCACTGGGTCGGCTGACCCGCCGGCTATTGTTGCTGATGACCTTTCTGCTGATAGGTTCGGGCATAGCTTGGCTTTACAATTCCAAATATTTCCCTGTGAAACAGATTGCCATTCAGGGTAAGCTGAAATATGCTTCCAGCAAAGAATTGCAAACCGTTGCACGAGAGCATATCAGGGGTAATATGTTCCGCGCCGATATTGATTCGGCGCAGGCCGCTTTTCAGGAATTGCCTTGGATTGACTCGGCAATGGTACGCCGCCGTTTTCCGGAAACCGTGGAAATTATCCTGACCGAGCGCGTGCCAGTTGCACACTGGCGCGCTGGCGGCTTGGTGGACAGTAAGGGTAATGTGTTTGCCGCAAGCCTGAAACAGGGCCTGCCTATATTTGAAGGGCAGCAGGGGACAGGCAAAGACATGGTCAAACATTATGCGGACTTTTCCGGTATTTTGAGTCCGTTGAAACTGACCATCAAAGAATTGATCTACACGCCGCGTTCGGCATGGCTGCTTGTATTGAACAACGGCATTACCGTGCGCTTGGGGCGTGAAAACGAAATCAAACGTTTGCAGCAGTTTGCCCAGATTTGGCCATCGCTGCTGCGTAAAAAACAAAGTCATATCGAGTATGTCGATATGCGTTATAAGGATGGTTTTTCAGTCCGTTACAGGCCGTCTGAAAACCCTTCCGACAGTGAATAGCCGATTAGACGTGAAGCAATCTTGTTTCAAAAATAATCAAACCGTCAGTCAGACAACATAGCGAACGAGCAATTATGGAACAACAACAAAATAAATATATCAGTGCCTTAGACATTGGTACGTCCAAGGTCATCGCCTTAATCGGTGAGATTCGGGAAGATAACGAAATCCACATTGTTGGCTTGGGTCAAAGCCCTTCACGCGGTTTGCGTGCAGGTATGGTGACCAATATTGACGCCACTGCGCAAGCCATTCGTCAGGCGGTAGAAGATGCCGAGCTGATGGCAGATACCAAAATTTCCCACGTCGTCACCGGTATTGCCGGTAACCATATCCGCAGCCTGAATTCACAAGGCGTGGTCAAAATTAAAGATGGCGAAGTATCGCAAGCCGACATTGACCGTGCCATCGAAACGGCCAAAGCCATCAATATTCCGCCTGATCACAACATCTTGCATACCGTGGTTCAAGAGTACATCATCGACAACCAACCCGGTGTGAAAGAGCCTATCGGTATGAGCGGCGTGCGTTTGGATACCCGTGTACACATCATTACCGGTGCGAACACTGCTTTGCAAAATATCCAAAAATGTATCCAACGCTGCGGCCTGCAAATGGATCAAATCATGCTTCAACCTTTGGCAAGCGGTCACGCCGTTTTGACTGAAGACGAAAAAGATTTGGGCGTGTGCGTCATCGATATCGGTGGTGGTACAACCGACATCGCGGTTTATACTAATGGCGCAATCCGCCATACTGCGGTGATTCCCGTTGCCGGCGATTTGATTACCAAAGACTTGGCACAGGCCTTGCGTACGCCGCACAGTGCCGCTGAGTATATCAAAATCCATTACGGCGCCGCGATTCCGACTATGGACGGCTTGGATGAAATGATTGAAGTCCCTAGCGTTGGCGACCGTCAATCACGTCAAATTTCACGCCGTGTATTGGCTGAAATCATCGGCCCGCGCGTAGAAGAAATTTTGGAATTGACGCTGAACGAATTGCGCCGCTCCGGCTTCCCAGAAGAAGTGTTGACTTCCGGTATTGTTTTGACCGGTGGTGCTTCTATGTTGACCGGTATTGTTGAGTTGGCGGAAGAAGTCTTCAACCTGCCGGCGCGTATCGGTGTTCCACAAGAAATGGGCGGCGTATCCGAGCGTATCCGCAATCCACGCTATTCAACAGCGATTGGCCTGCTTCAGACGGCCTATGCTGCCGAAGAGGGTGAGCAAACCAGCCGAACCGGTGCGATTGCACTGAATGATTCAGGTAAAAAAATGGGTCTGTGGGAAAAAATTCAAAGATTCTTCAGAGACAATTTCTGATAAAAGTTTTCAGGGCGGACTGTGTAGCCGTTTGTCCTGAATATTTAAGTGGAATTAAACGGTTTTAAATAATTGCCAAGTGGATAATTTAAAACTTGTATATTTTCTGTTAAAAAATGTAGTAAAAATATAACGCCGACAGCCGAATGGTAAGAAGAATTTTGCCAGTATCTGGATACTTCTTATATAATACGGATAATGAGTTATTTTTGAACCGTCCTTATAAAGCGGGGCGCGGAGGATTATTGAATGGAATTTGTTTACGACGTAGCAGAATCAGCAACGAGCCCTGCTGTTATTAAAGTTATCGGTTTGGGCGGCGGCGGCTGTAATGCCATCAACAACATGGTTGCCAACACTATTCATGGTGTTGAGTTCATCAGTGCCAATACCGATGCGCAATCATTGGCTAAAAACAATGCGGCTAAACGCATTCAATTGGGTACAAACCTGACTCGCGGTTTGGGTGCCGGTGCAAATCCTGAAATCGGCCGCGCCGCTGCTCAAGAAGATCGCGAAGCCATCGAAGATGCCATCCGCGGTGCAAACATGCTGTTTATCACTACCGGTATGGGTGGTGGTACAGGTACCGGCTCTGCTCCTGTTGTGGCTGAAATCGCTAAAGAAATGGGTATCCTGACCGTTGCGGTTGTAACCCGTCCGTTTGCTTACGAAGGCAAACGCGTACATATCGCTCAAGCAGGTTTGGATCAACTCAAAGAGCGCGTCGATTCCCTGATTATTATCCCGAACGACAAATTGATGACTGCTTTGGGTGAAGACGTGACCATGCGCGAAGCCTTCCGTGCTGCAGACAATGTACTGCGTGACGCGGTTGCCGGTATTTCTGAAGTAGTGACTTGTCCTAGCGACATGATCAACTTGGACTTCGCCGACGTGAAAACCGTGATGAGCAATCGCGGTATCGCCATGATGGGTTCTGGTTTTGCGCAAGGTATCGACCGTGCCCGTTTGGCTACCGATCAAGCTATCTCCAGCCCGCTCTTGGATAACGTTACTTTGGATGGCGCACGCGGTGTATTGGTAAACATTACCACTGCTCCTGGCTGCCTGAAAATGTCTGAGTTCAACGAGATTATGCGTATCGTCAACCAAAATGCACATCCTGAAGTGGAATGCAAATTTGGTGCTGCCGAAGACGAGAGCATGAGCGAAGACGCTATCCGTATTACCATCATTGCTACCGGCTTGAAAGAAAACGGTACTGACAACCAACTGCGCGCTGCTGCCCGTACCCAACAATTGGTACGCGGTGCGGAAGAAGCGCCTCAAGCTCAAAGCCAAAGCAGTGCTGAAAGCCTGGTTCGTACCAACCGCAATATCCGTTCTATGAATCTGACTGCGGCTGATTTTAGCAACCAGTCTGTACTGGATGACTTTGAAATTCCGGCTATCTTGCGCCGTCAGCAACATACTTCTGATAAATAATCAGGATCATGTATGAAAAGACCTGCCTTTAAGGCAGGTCTTTTTTATTAGTAAAATATACTTAAGGCCGTCTGAAAATTTTCAGACGGCCTTAAGTTCAAATAAAGCAAATAACAAACTTACCCTTTATTGAGAATTTGCTTGTTTTCGCCCTCACGACGCAATTCTTTGGGCAAGACAAATACAATGCTTTCTTCTGCGCCTTCTCCTTCGCGTATGGTCTCATGTCCCCAATCTTGAATGGTTTGTAAGACTTCTCGAACCAAGACTTCGGGCGCAGATGCACCGGCAGTTACACCGACCTTGGTTTTATTTTCAAACCATTCTTTTTTCAGATAGGAAGCATTATCGACCATATAGGCATCAACTCCGCGCAATGCGGCTACTTCACGCAAGCGGTTGCTGTTGGAAGAGTTGGGCGAGCCGACAACAATCACGAGATCGCATTCTTCGGCCAATTCTTTAACAGCGGTTTGGCGGTTGGTTGTGGCGTAGCAGATGTCTTCTTTGTGCGGATTGCGGATATTGGGGAAGCGTTGGTTTAAAGCTGCAATAATGTCTTTGGTTTCATCCACCGATAAAGTGGTTTGGCTGACGTAGGCAAGTTTGTCAGGATTCTTGACGTTCAGTCCGGCTACATCTTCCACTGTCTCAACCAGAAACATTTTACCCGGAGGTAATTGTCCCATCGTGCCTTCTACTTCGACGTGGCCTTTGTGGCCGATCATAATGATTTCGTAATCTTGCTCATCGAGGCGGGCTACTTCTTTATGGACCTTGGTTACCAGAGGGCAGGTAGCATCAAAAACGCGGAAACCACGTTGTGCCGCTTCTTCCTGTACGGCTTTGGATACGCCGTGAGCAGAGTAAATTAGTGTGGCACCCTTTGGGACATCTGCCAAGTTATCGACAAATACGGCACCTTTTGCCCGCAGATTGTCCACGACGAATTTGTTGTGAACGACCTCATGGCGGACGTAAATAGGCGCGCCGAATTCTTCGAGTGCACGTTCAACAATGCTGATGGCACGGTCAACACCGGCACAGAAGCCGCGGGGATTGGCAAGGATAATGGTTTTTTGAGTCATGTGTGTTCCGTTTTCAGACGGCCTTTGTGTCGTTTGAAGATGTTTTTTTGTGCAGCAAACCATCTAATACCAAGCAAATTGCACCAACGCAGATAAAGCTGTCGGCAATGTTAAATGCGGGGTAAAACCAGTTTTGCCAATAGAAAAGCAGAAAATCGACAACGTGGCCGTGAATCAGGCGGTCAACCACATTGCCAATCGCGCCGCCGATAATCATAGCGGCCCCCAGTTTGCCCCAGCGGCCAAACTCATCACGCCAGATAGCACGGGCCAAATACAGGCTGATAACGACGGCCAGACCTAAAAAGAAGAATTTTTGCCAGCCGCCTTGGTCGGCCAAAAAGCTGAATGCCGCGCCTGGATTATAGGCAAGGGTCAGGTCAAAAAAGTCTGGAATGATGTTGAGGCGTTCGCCTTCGGTAAAGTGTTTCAAGATTTCCCATTTGCTCAGTTGGTCAAGAATGATGGCAACGAGAGAAAGTAAGAAAAAGGGCATTTTTGCAGAAGAGGATGAACTCATGTTTTCAGACGGCTTATGTAATAAAGGGCTTATTTTACCTGAAAGCAGGCTGGAAGTGTTTGCGATGGGGCCGTCTGAAAATAGAAACGCCGCCACTTGAATGTATCAAAGGGCGGCGTGGTAAGTATATATGGGCTTATTGGTTTTTAAGCAATGGGAAGCCCAGTTTTTCGCGGCTTTCAACGAATTTTTGTGCAACGATGCGGCTCAGTGCACGAATACGGCCGATGTAGGTTGCACGTTCGGTAACGGAAATGGCACCGCGTGCATCCAATAGGTTGAACGTATGGCCGGCCTTGAGTACAAGCTCGTAAGCAGGCAGGGCAAGACTGGTGTCTTCAACTGCAAGCAGGCGTTTGGCTTGTTCTTCATAGTCGTTGAATTGGCGCAAGAGCCAATCGGCATCGCTGTATTCGAAGTTGTAGGTGGATTGTTCGACTTCGTTTTGATGATAAACGTCGCCGTAAGTGACGATGTTGCCATCAAGGGTTTTTGCCCAAACGAGGTCGTACACGTTTTCCACGCCTTGCAGATACATGGCGAGACGCTCGATACCGTAGGTAATTTCACCGAGTACAGGGGAGCAGTCGATACCGCCGACTTGTTGGAAGTAGGTGAATTGGGTTACTTCCATGCCGTTGAGCCAAACTTCCCAACCCAAGCCCCAAGCGCCGAGAGTAGGGTTTTCCCAGTCGTCTTCGACAAAACGGATGTCGTGTACTTTAGGGTCGATACCCAATTCGCGCAGGGAATCGAGGTAGAGGTCTTGAATATTGGCTGGTGCAGGTTTGAGCGCAACTTGGAATTGATAGTAGTGTTGCAGGCGGTTGGGGTTGTCGCCATAGCGGCCGTCTTTGGGGCGGCGGCTGGGTTGGACGTAAGCGGCAAACCAAGGCTCTGGGCCTAATGCGCGCAGGCAAGTGGCTGGATGCGAAGTACCGGCACCGACTTCCATATCGAAAGGTTGGATAACGGTGCAGCCTTTGTCTGCCCAGTAGTTTTGTAATTTGAAAATAATTTGTTGGAAGGTGAGCATGGTGGATGGAATAGGTTGGAATAAAGAGGGTATTTTACTGTTTTGAGCCTGTTTTGGATAGGCTGAAGAAGGCTGCGCAGTTTATTTGCCGTCCAACAGGTCTGAAAAGGGGTCGTCTTCCGAAGAAACGGTGTATTTTTCTTGTGCCCATTCGCCTAAATCAATGAGTTTGCACCGTTTGCTGCAGAAAGGGCGGTAGGGGCTGTCGGTGTTCCAAACGACTTCTTTGTGGCAGGTTGGGCATTTTACAACAGGAGCGGTCATGCAGTTTCTTTCAGAGTTTGTGCAATGGATTGATAGTATTGATGCAAGCGGGCAACCTTGATTTTTGCTTCTTCCATGCTATGGGTATTATCCAATACATCGTCGGCATGCAGCAGTCTGTCACATCGAGAAGCTTGGGTGGCCATGATTTGACGTGTTTGTTCTTCTGAAAAACCATTGCGTTGATGTACGCGTTCGATTTGGACGGACTCTGGAACATCTACAACCAAAATGCGGTCGGCTTCCGCTTTAAATGCTGGATTCTCAATCAAAAGCGGTACATCGACAATGCCGTAAGTAGAGGAGGCAAGTTGTTGTTTCTGCAGCTGGATTTTGTTTAAGATTAATGGCAGAAGCAGGTTTTCCAGTTGTTTTTTGGATTGAGGCCGTCTGAAAACTTCTTCCCGTAAAGCCATACGATTCAGACGGCCTTCATGATCAAAAACCTCATCCCCGAAAAGTTGGCGGATGGCAGGAAGGGCTTCGCCGTTTTCAGCGGTCAGTGAGCGGCTGATGGCATCGGCATCGATAATGGGTACGCCAAGTTCGGCAAACATTTGGGCAATAGATGATTTGCCGCTACCGATACCGCCGGTCAAGCCTATCCATAATGTCATTATCGGAATCCTGATTGTACGAGCCACCATTGTACCAGTTGGGTAATAGGTGCATTGGCAACCAAAATAATCCATCCTGCCACAGCAAGGCTGGGACCAAAAGCAAAATATTGACCTTTACCGACACGGGCGATAAGTGCGCCCACCAGGCCGACTAAGGCAGCCATGAAGATCAAAACAGGCAATATCCCTACGCCCAGCCATGCCCCGAGCGCGGCCAAAAGTTTGAAGTCGCCATTACCCATGCCGATTTTACCAGTCAGAAGTTTATAGACGGCGCATAAAGTATAAAGGCTCATATAGCCTGCGATTGCGCCCCAAACGGCTGAATGCAGGGGTACGAATGTGTCATTAAGATTAAACAGCAGGCCGATCCAAATTAGGGGCTGAGTCAGGCTGTCGGGTAAATATTGCGTATCGGCATCGATAAAGGTCAGCGCAATCAATATGGCAGTCAAAATTAATCCGCCAATAGTTGCCCATGACCAGCCGTATTGCCATGCGACAATACCGAATAAGACCCCTGTCAGCAGCTCAATCAGCGGATAGCGTATGCCGATCGCGGTTTTGCAAGAGTGGCATTTCCCGCCCAGTAAAACATAGCTGAGGATGGGGATGTTTTGCCAAAGTTTGACAGGGCTTTTACATTTTGGGCAGCGTGAATCCGGTTTACGCAGATTAAATGGCTGTTTTTCTTCATCTGTCAGCTCGATGCCCAAATGCTCTTTGGAAAATTGTGTCCATTCGTGTTCCATCATTATCGGAGTACGATAAATGACAACATTCAGAAAGCTGCCAATCAGCAATCCCAAAATAACGGCTAAAGGAATAGCGAATGGCGCAAGAACGGAGAGGGCATCGATGGCAGAGTAAATACTATCAAGCATATCAACCTACGACATTACCCAAGTTAAACAGCGGCAGATACATGGCAATCAGCAAGATACCGATGAGCGAACCCAATACCACCATGATGATAGGCTCCATCAAGTGAGACAATCGGGAGACGGAGTTGTCCACTTCATCTTCGTAGAATTCAGCGGCTTTGTTCAGCATATCGTCCAAAGAGCCTGACTCTTCGCCGATGGCCGCCATTTGGATCACCATATTGGGGAACATATCAGTACTTTGCATACTGGATGTCAGCGACAGACCTTGGGTTACCTTGGCGCGGATGTCTTGAGTGGCTTCTTCATAGAGAATATTACCGGATGCGCCTGCAACTGAATCTAATACTTCAACCAAAGGAACGCCGGCTGCGAAGAGGGTAGAAGTCGTACGCGCCCAACGGGCAATGGTTGCTTTACGGACGATAGAGCCAAAAACGGGGAGTCTCAAAATCAAAGCATCGATTCGTTTTTGGAAGGTAGGCGATTTTTCATGGAGTTTGTACAGGCCGAAGGCGGAAACAATCAAAAGGACGATCATAATCCAGCCATAGTCGACGAATAAATCGGACAAGCTCATGACAAGTTGGGTAAGCCTTGGCAGCTCTGCACCCATATTGGCATAAACTTCTTTAAAGGCAGGCAGTACAAACATCATCATGATGAAGATAAGCGCAATCGCCACCACGATAATGGCAATCGGGTAGGTCAGTGCGGTTTTAACCTTTTTCTTAATGGCTTGCGTTTTTTCTTTATAGACAGCCAGTTTGTCCAATAGGCTTTCCAATACGCCACCGGACTCGCCTGCGCTGACCAGATTGCAATAGAAACGGTCGAAATATTTTGGATATTTGGAGAATGATTTACCCAATGCGCTGCCTTGTTCGACATCGGAGCGAACCTGCATCAGCATTTCGGTCATGCTCGGATTGGAGTGGCCGCGCGCAACGATTTCAAAAGCCTGCATCAGCGGTAAGCCTGCCTTCATCATCGTTGCCAGTTGGCGGGTGAACACTGTAATGTCTTCTTGGGTGATACGGCGTTTGCGTGCGGTTTTGACTTTGCTGATGCGCAAAGGGCGAATGCCTCTGCGTTGGAGTTTTTTGCGTGCTTCTTCTTCGTCTTTGGCAACTACTTCACCACGGACAAGACGTTCGGTCTCGGTATTTTTTCCTTCAAATGTAAAACGCTTGCCTTTGCTTCTTGAGCCGAACAGACTTCTTTTTTGCTCTGCTTGAGCCATGAGTTATCCCTTGTTAGTAAGAAATAAAGCGGACTGTTTCCCCGTGCCGCTTTATTTTAATTTTCGAAAATATGACAGTTTAGTCATTGGTATGAGCAGTCACTTCTTCCAACGAGGTCAGGCCTTGCATGACTTTCATGAGGCCGGCGCGACGCAAGTCTATCATGCCTTCCTGATAGGCCATGTTCATGATATCAACTTCTGTACCGTTGTTCATAATGACTTTTTGCATTTCGTCGCTGACCGGCATGACTTCATAAATACCGACGCGGCCTTTAAAGCCTTTGCCGCGGCAGCTGTCGCAACCAACCGGGCGGTAGAGCTTCCAATCTTGAGCCAAGTCCGCATCGGTAAAGCCGGCTTTTTTCAATGCCGGAACCGGCGGGCGCTCAACTTCGCGTTTGCAATTTGGACACAGTCTGCGCAACAGCCTTTGCGCCATAATTAGGCTGACCGAGCTGGCGATATTGAAAGGCGCAACACCCATGTTCAAAAGGCGGGACAGCGTGGCCGGTGCATTATTGGTATGCAGGGTCGAGAAAACCATGTGGCCGGTTTGTGCGGCTTTAATGGCAATGTCGGCGGTTTCCAAGTCACGAATCTCACCGACCATAATAATATCAGGATCTTGACGCAAGAAGGATCGGAGTGCGGTGGCAAACGTCAGGCCTTGTTTTTCATTGACGTTGACTTGGTTGACGCCTGGTAGGTTAATCTCGGCCGGATCCTCTGCCGTTGAAATGTTGACATCTTCCGTGTTCAAAATGCTCAGGCAGGTATAGAGCGAAACGGTTTTACCCGAACCTGTCGGACCGGTAACCAACACCATGCCGTAAGGGCGGTTGATGGCCTCAAGCAGCATTTCTTTTTGGAAAGGCTCTAAGCCGAGTTGGTCGATATTGAGCGATGTACCATCGGAATTTAGGATACGCATCACCACTTTTTCGCCGAATAATGTCGGCAAAGTGCTGACACGGAAGTCAATCGGACGGCCGTGTTTGTGGAAGGCAATTTGAATTCTGCCGTCTTGCGGAATACGTTTTTCAGAAATATCCAAACGCGCCATCACTTTGATGCGCGATGCCAACTGGCCGCGCACGGCGACAGGCGGCTGTACGACTTCGCGTAATTGTCCGTCCACACGGAAACGGACGCGCGCCATTTGCTCGTAGAATTCAAAGTGGATGTCCGATGCACCCGCGTTCAGGGCATCGGATAAGGTTTTGTGGATGAAACGGGGGATAGGGCCGTCTTCAGCTTCTTCATTATCGATATAAAGCGATTGAGATTGCTGCGTTGCTTCATGTTCGTCGTTGATTTCTTTCAGAATGGTGGTCGAACGTTGACCCAGCCATTCCAGCAATGAGCTGAGCTGGTCGTCTGGAACCACTACCAAGTCGACACTTAAACCTGAAGCAAAAGCAATTTTTTGAAAGTTTTGGATTTGGGTCGGATCGGATACGGCGAAATAAACCTTGCGTCCGCGTTTGAAAATTGGAATGCAACGGTTTTGCACCATTTGCTCTTCCGTCAGAATGTCGCTGACTACATTATTGCGCGGGTAGTAGCGCAAATCCAAAAGGGGATAGCTGAATACGCGCGCAACCAATTCTCCCAATGCTTTAGGGGAGATGATGCCGTCTGAAAACAGGTTGGGCAAGATTTCTTTGCCCGATTGTAAAAGGCTGTTGTAATGTTCCGCTTGTTGATTTGAGATGGTCTGGCTTTGAACCAAAACACGCAATAATCCGACACTCATTTTATTTTCCGTTTCTTGTGCAGTTTTCCCTTTAATTTAGAGGAAAGCCGTATTATTTTATCATTATTATGATTAAAGCATATATTCAATTATGCAAATCTGCTTAAGTTGCAAAGACATGTTTCTGCTTTAATTGTATTTTTATTTCAGACGACCATTATAAAGCAAGGAGAATAGGCGTTAAACTCGATATTTTTGGATTATGATGAAAAAACAACAATTTTGTCGTATGAATCCAATCAATAACGAAATTATATTTCATGTTGTTATTGCTTGTTTGGAGATGGCAGAAAAGGTTGTTTTGATGGACAGACGGTTGGAATTTGAAATATGAAAAGGCCGTCTGAAACTGAGCAATCAGGTTTCAGACGGCCTTTTAGCTATTTAAATCCGATAGGATTGATTAGGCTTTGTTTTTCAGACGGCCATGCAATTCCTGTACGCTGTACACGCCCAAGTGTTCGCGGCTTTTTGCGCCTTCGCTCATGGCTTCGCCGCCGGCGATGGTGGTGTATTGCGGTACGCGTTGGGTGAGGGAAGTGCGGCGAATGCTGTGGCTGTCGGTAACAGATTGTACTGTGCTGCCGACGGTGTTGACCACCAGTGCGATTTCGCCGTTTTTAATGGCGTCCACGATGTGTGGGCGGCCTTCCTGCACTTTGTTGACCGCTTGCACGATGATGCCGTGTTCTTTCAAGTATTCGGCGGTACCGCGTGTGGCGCAGACACCGTAGCCGAGTGCTTGGAAGTTTTGTGCGGTTTTGACGATGAGAGGTTTGTCTTCGTCGCGTACGGCGAGGAACACTTTGCCAGTTGTGCTCAAGCGTTCGCCAGCGCCGAGTTGGGCTTTGAAGTAGGCTTCGCCGAAGCTTGCGCCTACGCCCATGACTTCGCCGGTAGAGCGCATTTCAGGGCCGAGAATGGTGTCCACACCCGGGAATTTAATGAATGGGAACACGGCTTCTTTAACGGCATAGAAGTCTGGGATGACTTCTTTTTCTACGCCTTGCTCTTTCAGCGAAATGCCTGCCATCACGCGTGCGCCGACTTTGGCGAGCGGTACGCCGGTAGCTTTGGATACGAACGGTACGGTACGGCTGGCGCGTGGGTTCACTTCCAGTACGAAGACTACGCCGTCTTGTACGGCAAACTGTACGTTCATCAAGCCGACTACGCCCAGTGCGTATGCCATGGCTTTGGTTTGACGACGGATTTCATCTTGAATTTCTTCATCCAATGAGTATG
Source organism: Neisseria sp. P0014.S002 (assembly GCF_051958295.1). Classification (NCBI taxonomy): domain Bacteria; kingdom Pseudomonadati; phylum Pseudomonadota; class Betaproteobacteria; order Neisseriales; family Neisseriaceae; genus Neisseria; species Neisseria sp. P0014.S002. The sequence goes on from NZ_JBQCVO010000002.1 coordinate 359,137, forward strand.
GAGGCAATGAACAGCCGGAGTCGCCGGAGTGGATACCTGCTTGTTCGACGTGTTGCATGATGCCGCCGATCACGACGTCTTGGCCGTCTGAAACGCAGTCTACGTCCACTTCGATGGCGTTGTTCAAGAAGAAGTCGAGCAATACAGGGCTGTCTTCGGAAACTTGTACGGCTTCGCGCATGTATTTTTGCAACTCTTCGGCAGAGTGAACAATCTGCATGGCGCGGCCGCCGAGTACGTAAGAAGGACGGACAACCAACGGATAACCGATTTCTTCGGCTTTAACGAGGGCTTCTTCTTCGTTGTGGGCGATGCGGTTGGGCGGTTGACGCAGGCCTAAGTCGTTCAACACTTTTTGGAAACGTTCGCGGTCTTCGGCGGCGTCGATACTGTCGGCGGATGTGCCGATAATGTTTACGCCGTTTTCAACCAATGCGTTGGCGAGTTTGAGCGGGGTTTGACCACCGTAATGCACAATCACGCCCCACGGGTTTTCGGTGCGGACGATTTCCAACACGTCTTCCAGCGTCAGCGGCTCGAAATAGAGGCGGTCGCTGGTGTCGAAGTCGGTGGACACGGTTTCGGGGTTGCAGTTGACCATAATCGTTTCAAAGCCCGATTCGCGCAGGGCGAGCGCGGCGTGAACGCAGCAGTAGTCAAACTCGATGCCCTGACCGATGCGGTTCGGGCCGCCGCCGAGAATCATCACTTTTTTACGGTCGGAAGGACGCGCTTCGCATTCCTCTTCGTAAGTAGAGTAGAGATAGGCGGTTTCGGTGGCAAACTCGGCGGCGCAGGTGTCGACGCGTTTGTAAACCGGATGCAGGTTCAGCGCGTAGCGGTGTTCGCGGACTTCTTTTTCGCTTACGTTCAATAATTGTGCCAAACGCTTGTCAGAGAAGCCTTTGCGTTTCAGACGGCGTAAAGCGGCATAATCCAAGTCTTGTAATTGGCCGTCTGAAACTGATTTTTCTTCTTTCACCAAGTCTTCGATTTGTGCCAAGAACCAAGGATCGATGGCGCAGATTTCGTGGATTTTTTCCAGCGTGAAGCCTGCACGGAACGCATCGGCTACAAACAGCATACGCTCAGGGCCCGGGTTGGCCAGTTCGCGGCGGATTTCCGCTTTGTCTTCGCTGCGCGGATTGAAGCCGCACAAGCCGGTTTCCAAACCGCGCAAGGCTTTTTGGAAGCTTTCTTGAATGGTACGGCCCATCGCCATTACCTCGCCCACAGATTTCATCTGCGTGGTCAAGCGGTCGTCTGCGGCAGGGAATTTTTCAAATGCGAAACGCGGGATTTTGGTTACCACATAGTCGATGGAAGGCTCGAACGATGCAGGCGTGCGGCCGCCGGTAATGTCGTTGCGCAACTCGTCCAGCGTAAAGCCGACCGCCAGTTTGGCTGCTACTTTGGCAATCGGGAAGCCGGTTGCTTTAGAGGCCAACGCAGAAGAACGGCTCACGCGCGGGTTCATCTCGATCACAATCATCTCGCCGTTTTCAGGGTTCACCGCAAACTGCACGTTCGAGCCGCCCGTGTCCACACCAATTTCGCGCAATACTGCCAACGAAGCATTACGCATGATTTGGTATTCTTTGTCAGTCAATGTTTGTGCAGGCGCAACAGTAATAGAGTCGCCGGTATGCACGCCCATCGGGTCAAAGTTTTCAATCGAGCAGATAATGATGCAGTTGTCGTTTTTATCGCGTACAACTTCCATTTCGTACTCTTTCCAGCCGAGAACGGACTGCTCAATCAGCAATTCATGCGTAGGCGACGCATCAAAACCGCGTTCGCAAATTGCCAAAAATTCGTCTTTATTGTAGGCAATACCGCCGCCCGAACCGCCCATGGTGAAAGAAGGACGAATCAGCGTCGGGAAGCCGACCTGTTCCTGCGCCGCCAAGGCTTCGTTCATCGTGTGGCAGACAAAGGATTTCGGGCAGGAGAGGCCGATTTTCTCCATCGCCTCCTTAAAGCGGCCGCGGTCTTCCGCCTTGTCGATCGCGTCTTCCGTTGCGCCGATTAACTCGACATTGTATTTCGCCAACACGCCGTTGCGCGCCAAATCCAGCGCACAGTTCAGCGCAGTCTGGCCGCCCATCGTGGGCAGAATCGCGTCGGGCCGCTCTTTGGCGATAATCTTCTCCACCGTCTGCCACATAATCGGCTCGATGTAGGTAACATCCGCCATTTCAGGGTCGGTCATAATCGTGGCGGGGTTGGAATTCACCAGAATGACTTTATAGCCTTCTTCACGCAAAGCCTTGCAGGCCTGTGCGCCCGAATAGTCAAATTCGCAGGCTTGACCGATAACGATAGGGCCGGCGCCGATGATAAGGATGGATTTTAGGTCGGTACGTTTGGGCATGGTGTTTTACCTTAGAGATTTCAGGTTATTTAAAACTATATTTAACGGGATTGCTGGCACCCCGTTTACGATATTCTTCAGGCAGCCTTTTACGTTGGTATTTTTGGCGGACTTCATCATTTTTAGAAAGTGATTCGCCGTGAAAACCAAAACGTCCTACTATGGTTTCATTAAGCTCAGGAAAATTTTCCTTAGTAGCTGGCAGCCATTCATGCGCTTGTAAAACATCCACAATTAAGCCTTTTTCAACCGCCAAGATGTAATGCGCACGTTTTGCCCGCTCAACATCAGGCCGCCAGGCTAGGCGAACAGCATCATAAGCCGATTTTTCTTTATCTAAAGAACGATTAATATTAATAATCAATAGATTATGATCGCTGTCAAATTGTGCAACAGGTGCATCGTATTTATCTTGTATTTCAGATACATGCATCGAACCAAATTCACTATTGCCATGTCCGCTTTGTTCATTTGATAGCCCCGGATAGGCATCTATTAAAGCAGCTTCTACTTCAAAAGCGGTTTTCTCATTCATGCCATGTCGATGAATGACATGGATAACTTCCAATTTGGCTTTTTGGATAGCGCGAATCCTACTATATTTTAAATTCAGTTCATCTTCGCCATCTTCCGCTATTTTCAAACATTGTTTCAAATGTTCAAAAACCCGGTTGTCTTTGCCTTTGCCTACATAAAAAGTTTCACCATTTCTTGGGTCAATTAAGCGGTAAACGTAATATGCAAGGGCTTTGCAAACTTCAGATGAAAACTTGTCCATATTCTTTTTTCCTCAAATGTATTTAGATAGCAAGCTATTAGCTTGTATGCAGGGTGCGTGCGATACGCACGCGTTCTCCATTTTCCCTGCACTTTAACCCATCGCGTGCGTGCCTTGCGGTACATATTAAAGGCCGTCTGAAAAAACGCTCGCGGGGTTTGTTCCATCTGCCTTGCGATAAAAAACTACCTGAAAAATTCCTGCTATTGATATTTTGGCCACTTTTTTCAGACGACCGTTTGCGTTTTTATTTTGCACAGGCCGTCTGAAAACTTCCTTAAAAACTAGTGATAAATGTAATCAAACCCAAAATAATGCCTGGGGCGTTTGCCAGTATGATGGGGTAGTCGCGTTTTTCTTTCAAAAAGCCGTAGGCAAACCATAATGTGCAGTTGATGGCGGCGACGAGGGGTTGCAACGGCGAGCCGGGGTTGCCGGCAAGGTTGTTTTGGATTTGCGGGATATAAGAAACGTACATACCGACGCCGGCCAGGGTGGCGGTGACGGAAAGAATGTGCATTTGTTTTTCAGTCATTGGTTTTCCTTTCTGATTAGACGATTGGGTTTTCAGGCTGTACAGATGTTGATTTGCACAGGCCGTCTGAAAACTTCCTTAAAAACTAGTGATAAATGTAATCAAACCCAAAATAATGCCTGGGGCGTTTGCCAGTATGATGGGGTAGTCGCGTTTTTCTTTCAAAAAGCCGTAGGCAAACCATAATGTGCAGTTGATGGCGGCGACGAGGGGTTGCAACGGCGAGCCGGGGTTGCCGGCAAGGTTGTTTTGGATTTGCGGGATATAAGAAACGTACATACCGACGCCGGCCAGGGTGGCGGTGACGGAAAGAATGTGCATTTGTTTTTCAGTCATTGGTTTTCCTTTCTGATTAGACGATTGGGTTTTCAGGCTGTACAGATGTTGAGAGGGGGCTGAATTTATATTTTTGAAGTTTGGTTTTCAGACGGCCTGTTGTCGAGTTGAGTGTGGCCGTCTGAAAAAATCAGCTTTATTGTTTTGCTGCTTTGATATTGTCAATGAATTTGTCGAATAGATAGCCGACGTCTTGCGGGCCCGGGCTGGCTTCGGGGTGGCCTTGGAAGCAGAATACAGGTTTGTCTGTCAGTTCGATGCCTTGCAAGGTGTTGTCGAACAAGGATTTGTGGGTAATCCTTGCGTTGGCGGGCAGGGTGTCGGCATCGACGGCGAAACCGTGGTTTTGGCTGGTGATGACGACTTTGCCGCTGTCTAAATCTTGTACAGGGTGGTTGGCACCGTGATGGCTGAAGCGCATTTTCAAGGTTTTTGCGCCGATAGCGAGGCTGATCAACTGGTGTCCCAAGCAAATGCCGAAAATCGGTTTGCCGCTTTCCATCAGTTTTTGTACGGCTTTGATGGCGTAGTCGCAAGGCTCGGGGTCGCCGGGGCCGTTGGACAGGAATACGCCGTCAGGATTGAGTGCCAAGACGTCTTCCGCGCTGGTTTGTGCGGGAACGACAGTCAGGCGGCAGCCACGTGAGGCGAGCATACGCAGGATGTTGGTTTTGACGCCGAAATCGTAGGCGACGACGTGGTAAGGACGTTCGGAAGGTGTAACGAAACCTTTGCCCAATTCCCATTCGCCTTCGGTCCATTCGTAAGTTTCTGTGCAGGAAACTTCTTTTGCCAAGTCTTTGCCGACCATGCTGCCGAATGCAGCAATCAGTTCTTGCGCTTTTTCAACCGTAGCGTCCACGCCGGTCAGAATTGCACCGCCTTGCGAGCCTTTTTCACGCAACAGGGTGGTCAGGCGGCGGGTATCGATATCGGCGATGGCGACGGTTTTGTTGCGTACCAAATAGTCGTGCAGGCTTTCGGATGCGCGGAAGTTGCTGTGCAAGAGCGGCAGGTCGCGGATAATCAAACCGGCGGCGTAAACGCTGCGGCTTTCTTCATCTTCGGCGTTGGTGCCGGTGTTGCCGATGTGGGGGTAGGTGAGGGTAACGATTTGTTTGCAGTAGGAAGGGTCGGTCAGGATTTCCTGATAGCCGGTCATGGAAGTGTTGAACACGACTTCGCCGGAAGTCGAACCTTCGTAACCGATTGATGTGCCGTGAAATACGCTGCCGTCAGCGAGAACGAGAAGAGCCGGAGTGGTCATGATGGAATCCTGTTTGCCTGATGATGGTCGGTTCGAAAAAAAATGGGTCAGGCCGTCTGAAAAATAAAAATTGTTTACAAAAAAGACAGCCTTCGGAAATCTCGGCTAAAAAAAAACACGCTCCGCAGCTTTGATTTTGCTGTGTAACGTGCTTTTTCAGACATAGCGGTCTATGCCGTAGAAGCAGTGTATTTTAAGTCAAAGTAATAGGAATTTCAAGCGTAGAGCAAATAATCGATAATTTAAAAACGTTTTATCTTTACGGTACAGCCCCTTGCTTTTGGAATGCTTGATGAATAAAGTTGAACTAAATATTCAGTCAGGCCGTCTGAAAACTGAGCAGGCAGATTGTTTCATTTTTGTTGTGTTTGAAATGCAGGTGTAGGGAAATTCAGCCGAATCAAACATGAAACAGGCTATTTATGCTAAAATCGTAGCCTTATAAAAAATAAAAACAATGTCATTTTTAGCTGAGATTATCCGATGAAAAAAGAACACATTATGCAAAACGCTCCATCAGGCCGCCATCGCCTCATTCATGCAAGCGTCGCTTCCGCTTTAGCACTCATCAGTCTTTCTGTTCAGGCAAATACGCAACAATTTGCCCAAACCCCTTTTTACCTGCAAAACAAAACCGACGTCAGCGGCCAGCCTAAAGTCAAACACAATATTATGTTTTTGATTGATGACTCGGGCAGTATGCAACGGAATGTGCAAGGTAAGGAGACATCTGTACAGGCTGATAAAAGAATAACGATTACTAAGGAGGCTCTAAAATCGGTATTGAAAGAGTATGGAGAAAAACAACGATTCCAATGGGGTTTGCAAACCCTGCATAACAATGGTCATACCGATACTCAGGATGAGGAGGGCTTTACTAATAATTGGCAGGACGTTCAAAGGAGGGTAGATGGTATTAATCCCGGCCATGCTACGCCAATCACGCGCCGTTATTATGAAGTAGTCAAAAACTTTGTGATGCCCAATATCAAATACCGTTGTCAGAAGTCCTATGTGATTGTGATGTCGGACGGTGATGCCAATATGAGTTGTAGTAATCAGGCTTCTGGTGAGGATCCTCGCTTCTCTCGTAATACTAACTTCAACTATGATCGGGATTATTACTATTCAAACTATTACCATCGTATTGAACGTAGTGCAAATACACTTGCATACCAATATTTCGGGCAGTCTGAAGTAAAAGCTTATGAAGATGAAGATAAACATAGGAAAGGCAAATATTTTTCAGGAAACGACCTTGAAGGATATTTTGATCTGCTAAATTATGATCCGAGATTGAATACTCCTGAAGGGGAGAAAAAGTTTCAATGTCAATATCCTGATTATGCAAAAGATGATTCAGGGAATTGGGTGCTTTTAGGTGAAAAAGATGGTAAACGAGAAGTCCAAGGCCTTGGCGACCCCTTTGTTCCTTATTGGGATAGGAACTATAAGGATGAAAAACGCGGTATGCGTTTCTTCAGCCAGACTTTGGCAGAAAAAGACATCAAAACAGAAAAAGATGGCAAAGATGATGCAGGTAAGAGCTGGGATGGCGATCCAAGCGATCCCAAAGGCGTAGATTACAGCAAGCAATTGGTTCAGACTTTTACCGTGGGCTTTGGTGAGGGAATCTCTCCAGTCGGGAAGAAGTATCTGGAAAAGGGTGCCAGTCGCCCGGAATGGTATTTTAATGCCTCAAAACCTGAAAAGTTGCTTGAGGCCTTTAAAACGATTGTCAGCAATATTGAAAATGACAGTAAAAATACGAAATTTGAAGGAGTATCCTCAACTGCGCCGGCAACGACCAGTACAGGTATTCCCGATATGGCGGCAACGGTTCATTTAAATACCGGCTCTTGGAGCAGTCAGTTGCGGTTTTATAAATTAAACCGCAATGGTACGCCTATCAATACGACAGAGTTTGACCAGCCATCATTTAATAACCGCCGCACTTTGGTTAATGATGGCCGTAAGACCTATTTCATCGATAGAGTTGCAGACAATGAGGCTTCAAATGCCGATTTTGGCATTTCAGACGGCAGTGCAAAAGATAAGTTGGAATGGAAAAATGCATTGCTGAAATGGACTGGCCGAGCAGGGAGTGATGAAGCCATTAAAGCGGATGCAGGAGCAAAAGATTATAGCCAGTCTTATCGTATCCGTCCGACTGACCCTAATGATCCAAATAAAGATGAACGTAATTTGGGCGATATCTTAGATGGTTCGGTTGCTGCTATTGGGAATAAGGATAAAGGCCGTCAAGAGTTTTTGGTCGCGGCTGCCAATGATGGTATGGTACATATTTTCCGTAATGGTACGTCTAGCAACCCTTATGACTTGAAACTCAGCTATATTCCGGCAGGTATGGAGCGCGAGGACGATCAAGGTCAAACGACAACTTTGGGCAAAGTTCTGAAAGATATTGCACGCGATGGTTACGGCTCCGGCACGCCACACCGCTATATGGTCAATGGTGGTTTTGTTCTTCGTCAAACACCTGATAAGCAAACCTTTATGTTTGGTGCGATGGGTCAGGGCGGACGCGGTGCGTATGCGTTGAATATTGGTGCAGTGGCTAATAGTGATCGTAGTGGTTGGAATACGACTGTGCCTCTGTTTGAAACAGAAAAAGGCTCTGGTAATAAGCTGGGTTATACCATTGGTTCGACGCAAATCGGCCGTGTTTCCATCAAGCGCGATACCACTCCGGTCAATCTCAAATCTGATGTGCGTTATGCGGGTTTCTTGGCCAGCGGCTATCGTACTGAAGATGTGAACAGTGCCGACAATGAAACGGCTTTGTATATCTATGATATGACAGGTAAAGAAGCGGGTACGCAAGATACCGGTAAAAGTGTTTCTAGTGCCGGTAATCTCTTGGCCAAAATTCCTGCACCGAATGGCAAAGGCGGCCTCTCTACCCCTACTTTGGTAGACACCGATTTTGACGGTATTGTCGATATTGCTTATGCTGGCGACCGTTACGGCAATATGTTCCGCTTTGACTTGAGTGGTGAAACACCGTCCAAATGGTCTGCGCAAATGATTTTCCAAGGTTCGGGTAATCAGCCGATTACGTCTGCGCCTGCGGTATCACGCCGCAGTAAAGATAAGTATGTCGTTATTTTTGGTACGGGTAGCGAGATTTATCAGAATGAATTGAATAATACCAACGGTCAAATCAATGCCGTTTACGGTATTTACGACGATGTGTCTACTGATGAATCCAAAAAAGCAGTTTTGGCAAACAGCAGTGAGTTGGAACAGCAAACCAGAGAAAGTGACGGTGAACACATTTATGTCAGCAATAATAAGGTTGGCGAAGGCAAAAAAGGATGGAGCCTGACTTTGGGTCCGAATGAACGTGTGACTGTCAAGCCGACGATGATTTTGCGTACAGCCGTTGTGACCATCCGCAAGTATGAAACCAAAACAATTCATACTGATTCTTCCAGTACCGATGTTTGTTTGCCGGACAGTACATCCACACAAACGACAGCGAAAACGATTATTTTGGGCGTAAATGCTGAAAATGGCGGCCGTTTGGGCTTGCGTGATGCGCGTATCTCCAGCAAGGACCGTAAGTTTATCAAACGTGAAAATAATGGTCAGATTTATTACGCCAACGGTATGACTTTTGATGGCGTTATCAACTTTACTTATATGAATTCCAGCAAAGCCGACGATTCTCCGGTCACTGCCGATGGCGATAGCGGCGGCACAGGTACGGATAAGGAGCTGAATGCTACGCCGAGCGTGCCAAACAATAAATGTTTTGCAACCAAAGGCGATCGCAGTCTCTTGTCCAATCAATTGGACAGTCTGGAAGTTCAAGGCCGTACATGCGGACTCAAACGCATCAGCTGGCGTGAATTGTTCTTTTAATCTGTAAGGCTTAAGTATCGAGGCCGTCTGAATTTTTCAGACGGCCTTTTCTGCTGAGTAGTAGTAATTCAAAGATGTTGGATTGGTGGATAGAAAAGCTTGTTTGAGGGCAAAACAAGGTTTGATCAAATTGAAAGCTTGGATAGAGCTAAACGACAGATTTGGACTATTCTTTTTTAATTTTCTACTATTTAGCTGAGAAGTTAAAAGGCCGTCTGAAAAGATATTTTTCAGACGGCCTTTGATTTAAAAAGAGCTAATCAAGGAGCGCATTGTTAGATGCTGTTCTTAATGATTTTTCTCAGGGTGGACAGTTGTCGGCGGCTGACGGGCAGCGGGGTCGGAATATCGAGAATTTTTGCGCCCCATGTGGATGCGGATTCGTCGTTTTCTTCGCCGTCCAGTCGAATCAGGCTGTCGAGGGTATGGCGGAAGACGAGGGCATTGCGGTGGATGCGGATGACTTTGTCGCCCAGTAATTCTTCCCAGTAAACCAAGGTCTTCGGTAATTCGTAGCTGTGGCCGTCGCCGGTAAACAGATAGACGGTTTTGTGTTCCGCCATCAGGTAACGCGCCTGTTGCCATGGGATTTCAACCATACGCTCGCGGTTGTACACTTTGAAATGAGTGAAGCTGTCTGCTTTTTCGCGGTTTTTCTCGATGATGCGGTCAAGCGCGGTTTGCAGGCGGGTCATTTTGATCGGTTTGAGCAGATAGTCTGCGGCAGCCAGCTCGAACGCGCGCAGGGCGTGTTCTTCGTAGGCTGTGGTGAATACAATTTCCGGCTGGCGCTTGGCGGTACGCTTAATGCGTTCGACAAATTCGAGACCGTCGATTTCCGGCATGCCGATGTCGGCAAAGACGATGTCGACTTCGTGGACGCTCAGCCACTCCAATGCTGGCATGGCATGGTGAAAGACGTTCAGCAGTACGACATTGCACTCTTCCAATAATACACGTAAGCGTTCTGCTGCTAATACTTCGTCTTCTACAATAATGGCACTTGGCATAGCGGTATTCTTTTTGTTGTATCGTGGGAGATCTGCCGCGTTTTGTCATCCTCAATAACGCGTCAGCCGTATGTTGTTACAACCTTGAAATTATCAGTTTGTGACAATTTTAGGAAATTTTTGAAATATACATGATTTCTTCGCTTCTTGGGCATGGTTTGGGATGAATCGGAAGATTACTTACATAATTTTATGAAATATTGTAATACCTAGAGTAATTTTGTTGTAATCATGCTAATTCAGTCTGTGATAATGGACGATTTTGGGATTTTGTCCATTTGCCAGTGTGCCACCGCCCAATCGAGCAATTCTTGAGGATGGTTCACAGCAGGTGCATCGGGTAGGTTGAGGTAGGTTAGGACTTGGCGGAGGAGTTGTTCTTTTTGATTCAAATCCAAAGCCGGGGCAAGGGTTTGTTTCGACCACTTTTGCCCTTGGCTGTTGGTCAATAGAGGAAGGTGGGCGTAGGCCGGTGTGGGAATGCCGAGGCATTGTTGCAGATAGATTTGGCGCGGCGTGGAAACTAGCAAGTCCTGACCGCGGACAATATGCGTTATGCCTTGATCGGCATCGTCGGCAACCACGGCAAGCTGGTATGCCCAATAGCCGTCGGCACGAAGCAGGACAAAATCGCCGATGTCGTGTGCCAGATTTTGTGCGTAATGTCCGACAATGCCGTCTGAAAAACCGATTACACGATCGGGAACTTGAATGCGCCATGCCGGAGTTTTGTTTTGCGTGACGGGTCTTTGCTGAGGATTGCGGCAACGGCCGTTATACACAAATCCGTCTGCGCCATGTGTTGCCGCCGCCTGCCAGTCTTTGCGGCTGCAATAGCAGGGATACACCAGCCCGGCTGCTTTGAGGCGGTCGAGGGTGTCTTGATATAGGTTGTAACGGCGGCTTTGATAGGCGACTTCGCCGTCCCACTCAAAGCCGAAAGCCTCAAGCGTGCGCAAAATGTCGGCAGCGGCGCCGGGCATTTCGCGCGGGGGGTCAAGGTCTTCAATGCGGACCAGCCATTTGCCTTGATGAGCGCGCGCGTCGGCATAGGAGGCGACGGCGGTCAGTAGGGAGCCGATATGAAGCAGGCCGGTAGGGCTGGGGGCGAAACGTCCTATATACATGGCAGGGTGGTTTTGTAGGGCAGGGATGGTATGCCTGCACGGTGTTCAAATCGTGATAGAAAAGGGCGTGCCGTACACGCCCGAATTTGGTTTTCAGACGGCCTGAGACTTTTCAAAATGATTTAAGTTTCTCGGCCGTCCGTTCAATCCGCTTAAGCCAAGGGCGCCAGTAGTTTGGCGAAAGCGTCTTCAAATTGTTTCAAACCGTCTTCCTGCAAACGAGTTGCCAAGGTTTCGACATCGATGCCAAGTTTCGCGGTTTCGGCGAGCTGCGCTTGGGCTTCGTCCACACCTTCAGTCAACGTGGCTTTGGCGGTGCCGTGGTCGATAAAGGCTTTGAGTGTGGCATCGGGAACGGTGTTGACGGTATGGGCGCCAATCAGGCTGTCAACGTATAAAGTGTCAGGATAGGCAGGGTTTTTCACGCCGGTAGATGCCCACAGAAGTTGTACGCGGTTGGCACCTTTGTCGGCAAGTGCGGCAAATTCGCTGCTGCCGAAGTATTGCGCCCAATCTTGATAGGCGGCTTTGGCCAGCGCAATGGAGACTTTGCCTTTGAGGTGGTCGGGTAGGGTAGCGTCCAATGCGGCATCGACACGGGAAATAAAGAAGCTGGCGACAACTTGGATATGGGAAACGTCATGTCCTGCTTCCAAACGTTTGGCAATGCCGCGCGCGTAGGCCGCATAGGCTTTGAGGGTTTGGGCGCGGGAGAAGAGCAGGGTTAGGTTAACGCTGATGCCGTCTGAAACAAGGGTTTCAAGCGCTTCGATGCCTTCGTCGGTTGCCGGTACTTTAATCATGACATTTTTACGGCCGATGGCGGCGTGCAGGCGGCGCGCTTCTTCAACCGTGCCTTGTGCGTCTTTGGATAGTTCAGGCGAAACTTCGAGGCTGACGAAGCCTGTTTTGCCGCCGGTGGATTCGTGTTCGGCAAGGCACACGTCGCAGGCGGCTTGCACATCGGCAACCGCCATGGTTTCGTAGCGTTGTTTCGGGGTCAGGTCTTGCTGTTTGAGCGCGGCTACTTCATCGGCGTACAGGGCATCTCCGGCAAAGGCTTTTTGGAAAATGGCAGGATTGGAAGTTACGCCACACACACCTTGCTTCAGCATTTCTGCCAACTCGCCGCTTTGTACCAGCGAACGGGAGAGATTGTCCAACCAGATTTGTTGTCCTAATGCTTTAACGTCCGATAAAATAGTCATCTCTGATTCCTTTTACATAATAGGTTTGTTTGTGAAGTGGCGGTAATGCTACGCCGATTCGATGAATTTGAACAGTTTACAGCCGATTAATTTGGGCAAAACAAACCTAAATTCAAGCATGAAAGGTAGCTTTGATGGCGGAAAACACACTTTATCTCGACTGGGCGCGCGATGTATTGGATACGGAAGCCGAAGGTTTGCGTGAAATTGCGGCGGCTTTGGACCATGATTTTGTCCGTGCGGCGGAAGCGTTGTTGCACTGCAAGGGTAGGGTCGTCATTACCGGCATGGGCAAGTCCGGACACATCGGCCGCAAAATGGCGGCAACCATGGCTTCCACCGGCACGCCTGCGTTTTTCGTCCATCCTGCCGAAGCGGCACACGGCGATTTGGGCATGATTGTGGACCACGATGTCGTGGTTGCTATTTCCAATTCAGGCGAAAGCGATGAAATTGCGGCGATTATTCCGGCGTTGAAACGCAAAAACATCACGCTTATTTGTATCACTGCCCATCCGACTTCGACCATGGCGCGCCATGCCGATATCCATATTACCGCGGCTGTTTCCAAAGAAGCTTGTCCGCTCGGCCTTGCGCCGACTTCCAGTACGACTGCCGTAATGGCGTTGGGCGATGCGCTAGCGGTAGTATTGCTGCAGGCGCGTGCGTTTACGCCCGACGATTTCGCGTTGAGCCATCCGGCCGGCAGCTTGGGCAAACGCCTGTTGCTGCGTGTGGCGGATATCATGCACAAAGACGAAGCCCTGCCTGCCGTTTTGTTGGGTACGCCGTTGAAAGAAGCCATTGTCCGCATGAGTGAAAAAGGCTTGGGTATGTTGGCGGTAACCGATGCCGAAGGCCGTCTGAAAGGCGTGTTTACCGATGGTGACTTGCGCCGTCTGTTTCAAGAACGCGACAGCTTTGCCGGTTTGAAAGTGGACGACATCATGCACGCTTCTCCAAAAACCATCTCTGCCGACCGCCTTGCCACTGAAGCTTTGAAAGCCATGCAAAGCGGCCATGTGAACGGTTTGCTGGTGGTCGAAGAAAACGGCATGCTGATTGGCGCGCTGAACATGCATGATTTATTGATGGCACGAATTGTCTGAAACGATGGCAAAAACGTTTTCAGACGGCCTTATGCTAGAATAGGCCGTCTGAAATAAGGAAACCTTATGCAAAACCTCTCTTCCGACCTGCAACGACGCGCTTTAGGTATCAAACTGCTGATACTGGATGTGGACGGCGTTTTGACCGACGGTCGCATTTTTATCCGCGACAACGGTGAAGAAATCAAATCGTTCCACACTTTGGACGGACACGGTTTGAAAATGCTTCAGGCCAGCGGCGTGCAAACGGCGATTATTACCGGCCGCGATGCGCCTTCCGTCGGTATCCGCGTGAAGCAGCTCGGCATCAACTATTACTTCAAAGGCATTCACGACAAACGTGCCGCCTACGCCCAATTACGCGAACAGGCCGGTGTAGAGGAGCATGAGTGCGCCTTTGTCGGCGACGATGTTGTCGATTTGCCCGTGATGGTGCGTTGCGGATTGGCGGTCGCCGTCCCTGAAGCGCATTGGTTTACTTTGCAATACGCCCATTATGTAACCCGATGTTCCGGCGGCGCAGGCGCGGTGCGTGAAGTGTGCGATTTGATTATGCAGGCGCAAGGTACGCTTGAACCTGCTTTGAAAGAGTATGTACGATGAAAATCAGATGGCGTTACGGAATCGCCTTTCCGCTGGTGTTGGCCGTTTCACTCGGCGCATTGGCGGCGTGGCTCGGCCGCATCAGCGAAGTGCAAGTCGAAGAAGTCGTTCTCAATCCGAATGAGCCGCAATATTCGATGAAAGGCATCAACGGCAAACGTTTTGACCAAGAAGGCCGTCTGAAAGAAAACCTGAGCGCGGTCGATGCCGTCCAATATCCGAATAGCGCGGACGTGCATTTGGACAAACCGCATCTTTCGTTTTACCGCGACGGCAGCCTGTTGTACGAAGTCGGCAGCGACAAGGCCGCGTACAATATTCAAAACAAGAAAGTCGTTTTTGAACAGAATGTTGTCTTAAACAAAGCGGCAGATGCCAAGCGTTTGGCCGGCATCATCAAAACCGAACGTTTGAATGTCGATACCGAAGCGCAATACGCCCATACCGACAGCCCCGTTACTTTCCAATACGGACAGTCCGGCGGTCAGGCAAACGGCATGACTTATGACCACAAAACCGGTTTGCTGAATTTCCCTTCCAAAGTGAAAGCCACAATTTATGATACAAAAAATTTGTAAAACCTTAGCCCTTGTTGCCGTTTTTGCCGCCAGCCCGGCCTTTGCCCTGCAAAGCGACAGCAAGCAGCCGATTCAAATCGAAGCCGACCAAGGCTCGCTTGACCAAAATAACCAAAGTACCACCTTTTCCGGCAACGTCATCATCAAACAAGGCACGCTCAATATCCGTGCCGGCAGCGTGACTGTTTCGCGTAACGACAAAAGCGAGCAGTTGATGAAAGCCACCGGCTCGCCCGTCAAATTCAGCCAAGAGTTGGACGGCGGCAAAGGCGTGGTCAACGGCCAAGCCAATACCGTGACGTATTCTTCCGCAGCCAGTCTGGTTACCCTGACCGGCAATGCCAAAGTACAGCGCGGCGGCGATGTGGCCGAAGGTGCAGTCATCACTTACAACACCAAAACCGAGGTTTACACCATCAACGGCAGCGCTAAATCCGGTGTGAAATCCGCCGCCAAATCCGGCCGTGTCAGCGTTGTCATCCAGCCGTCCAGCACGCAAAAAAACAAATAAGAAAACACACAAAAAGGCCGTCTGAAAAAGGTTCAGACGGCCTGAGGTCAATATCGAAAGTCAACAGAATATGAGCGCAAACAACAGCCGTCTTGTGGTTCAAAACCTGCAAAAAAGTTTCAAAAAACGCCAAGTCGTCAAAAGCTTTTCCCTAGAAATCGAAAGCGGCGAAGTCATCGGCCTGCTCGGCCCTAACGGCGCGGGTAAGACCACCAGCTTTTACATGATTGTCGGCCTGATTGCCGCCGATGCAGGCAGCGTGATGTTGGACGGACAAGAGTTGCGTCACCTGCCCATTCACGAACGCGCCCGCCTCGGCGTCGGCTATCTGCCGCAGGAAGCCTCGATTTTCCGCAAAATGACCGTGGAACAAAATATCCGCGCCATTTTGGAAATCAGCATGAAGGACAAAAGCCGCATCGATGCCGAACTTGAAAAACTGTTGGCCGATTTAAACATCGAACGCCTGCGCAACAACCCTGCGCCGTCTTTGTCCGGTGGCGAACGCCGCCGTGTCGAAATCGCGCGTGTGTTGGCCATGCAGCCGCGTTTCATTTTGTTGGACGAACCTTTTGCCGGCGTTGACCCGATTGCCGTCATCGATATTCAGAAAATCATCGAGTTTCTCAAATCACGCGGTATCGGCGTATTGATTACCGACCACAACGTGCGCGAAACCCTCAGCATCTGCGACCGTGCCTACATCATCAGCGACGGCACGGTATTGGCTTCGGGCAAGCCGGATGATTTGGTCAACAATGAACAAGTCCGTTCGGTTTACTTGGGTGAAAATTTCAAATATTGAATGCATATTTGACGGCAATCGTAAAACCGGTTTCATACGAGGCTCTCATTTTAATTGAGGGTAGCTCTAAATATTGAAATAATTACTAAGAATACAAATATAATACCGATAACCTAGTTTTTCAGACGGCCCTCCGTACAAAGGCCGTCTGAAAAACTATCCATACACTTCGAAAAAAACACTATGTCTTCACTCGTCCTTAAACTCAAACAGACCCAGCAGCTCAACCAGCGGCTGCAGCAGTCTCTGCGTATCTTGCAGATGTCGGGTCTTGAGCTTGAGCGCGAAGTGGAAGACTGGTTGTTAGACAATCCTCTGCTTGAGCGTCCGGAAACCGATGAGTTTGCCGATAGCGGGCTCAATCGTGCCGTCACCATGCCGCGCGCAGGTCAGCAGTTGAGCGGCGACGATGCCGAAGATATTTGGAGCAACATCGCCGAAGAAGAGGATTTCAAACACTATCTGCATGCCCAAGTGTGCGAGCATCCGCTCTCGCAAGTGGAAGCGGCCTATGTTCACGTCTTAATTGATTTTTTGGACGAGCAAGGCTACCTCACCGACAGCCTCGAAGAAATCATCGACCACACGCCGTTAGAATGGATGCTGGACGAAGAAGCCCTGCAAAATGCGCTGGATATATTGCAAACCTTTGATCCGCCCGGCGTGGCGGCAGCGGATTTGACCGAGTCGCTCATGCTGCAGCTGATGCGTTTGCCGGCTTCTCCTGCCCGACAAATGGCCGCGCATTTGGTGCAAAGTTCGCTTCAAGACTTAGGCAAAAACCGCAAACAAAACGTTCTGCGTTTCCGCAAACTCTATCCCGATACCGACAGCGAAACCATAGAAGCCGCGCTCGATATGATTGCCGAGCTCAATCCCTATCCGGCCTACGGTTTTGCCTCTGCCACGCCTACGCCTTATATTCAGCCTGATGTTTGGGTCAAAGAGGGCAAGGATGGCTGGGAAGTCATCAGCAATGAGGCGGCTTGGCCGAAGCTGCAGCTGAATCAGGAGTATTGCGACCTGATGAAATCAGCGGAAGAGGGCGCACCGGAGTGGAAGGAAAAAATCAACGAAGCCAAGCAGCGCATTGATTCTTTGGAGCTACGGAAAAGCACGGTCCTCCGCCTTGCCGAGTATATCGTCAAAAATCAGGAAGATTTTTTCATCTTCGGAGAAATCGGACTGTCGCCCATGCTGATGAAAGATGCCGCCGCCGAATTGGGTTTGGCGGAAAGTACCATCTCGCGTGCCGCCAATCAGAAATATTTGTCTTGCCCGCGCGGTTTGTTTGCGTTACGCTATTTCTTCACACAGGCAGTGAATGCCGATGATGACGGCGAAGGGTTCAGCCAAGGCGCAATCAAAGCCGTATTGAGCCAGCTGATTGAAAGCGAAGACAGCAGCAGACCCTATTCGGACGAGACCCTCGTCAAATTATTAAAACAACGCGGCATTGAAATCGCCAGACGTACAGTGGCTAAATATAGAGAATCATTAGACATACCACCGGCACACAAACGAAAATTTACCGAGTAGATATATTCCGATCCGTTTTGACGGACTAACCAACCGAAGGAGCTGTATCATGAATCTGAAAATCACCGGTCTGAATTTTGATGTTACCGAAGCCATCAAAAACTACGTTTCCGACAAGTTGGCACGAATCAGCCGCCACGCCGACAACATCATTTCCGTGACCATCACGCTCTCGGTGGAAAAAGTCAGCCAAAAAGCCGAAGCCGATGTCCATCTGGCAGGCAAAGATTTGCACGTTGAAGCGATTGAACAGGATATGTACGCCGCGATTGATGTTTTGATGGATAAACTCGACCGCGCTGTTTTGAAACATAAAGGAAAAAGCGGCGATGTCCGCAGCACTGTCAAACCTGAAGCAGAATAAAGTTTTTGTATGATAAAGGCCGTCTGAACATTCAGACGGCCTTTTGTTTTGCTAGATGTTTTAGACTGGCAATCTAGTTACTCACTTTTTCGCCATTCCATGGTGCCACTTTAAACAGCAGCAACATGCCGGGTATGCCCAGGGCAAAACACAGCCAGTAGAAATTGAAGTAACCCATCGCTTCAATCAGATAGCCTGCCGAAGCATTGATAAATGTACGGGGAACAGCTGACAGGCTGGTAAAGAGGGCCAATTGTGTGGCCGTGAAAGCAGGATTGGTTTCACGGGCCATATAGGCGACAAATGCCGCCGTACCCAAGCCTACGCCTGCCGCTTCCGCACCAATCACGGCCGCAAGCATCATTTGTTCCGTCAGGGTAATGGTTTCAAATTTACCGAAACCCGCCAGCCAGGCAAAGCCTAGAATCGTTACCCATTGCGCCACGCCGAAAACCCACAAAGCCCTGTTGATACCGAGTTTCAACATCCAAATACCACCGGCGATACCGGCAATGACGGCAGGCCATAAACCGGCATTTTTGGCAATCAGGCCGATGTCGGTTTTGCTGAAGCCCATGTCCAAATAAAACGGCGTTGCCAGGGAAGTCGCCATACTGTCGCCCAGTTTGTAGAGGAAGATAAACAGCAATACCAATATGGCTTGTTTGATGCCTTTGCGGGAGAAGAACTCACTGAAAGGGTCGGAAACCGTTTGGGCAAATGTACGCGACACAGATGGTGGAATGTCAGGCTCTTTGGCTAAAAACAGGGTCATCAGCAGGCCGGGTAACATAAACAGCGCCGTGATGATGAATACATTGTGCCAAGGCATCAAGTCGGCCAAAATCAAGCTGAGCGAGCCGGGTACCAAAGCTGCGATACGGTAGGCGTTGACGTGGATAGAGTTGCCTAAGCCTAATTCTTCATCTGACAAAATTTCGCGGCGAAATGCATCCAATACAATATCTTGGCTGGCAGAAAAAAAGGCGACCACTAACGATAAGCCCATAATTACATATAAATGCTGAGCAGGATTTAGGAAGGCGTAAATGAGCAAGGTCAGCAGCAAACCAATTTGCGTAACCAGCATCCAACCGCGTCGCCGTCCTAAAAAAGGTAATCTGACCAAATCGATGACGGGAGACCAGATAAATTTCCAAGTAAAAGGCAGGCCGATGAGTGCCATCAGGCCGATGGTTTTCAAATCGACGTGTTCGCTGCGCAACCATGCCGGAATCAGGTTGATCAGAAAATAAAGCGGCAGCCCCGAAGTGAAGCCTGTAAAGATACAAATCAGCATACTGCGCGAGAAAATCTTGCGCCAAGTGCCGGATTGGGGTGCGGTTGTCATAGTGAAATCAATAAAAAAGAAAAGGGATATTGTAGCAAAGATGGGGGATATGGCGAATGAACTTCTGTTATCTTTATCGAATAATGAGAGGCCGTCTGAAACTTTAGCAAATTAAGTTTCAGACGGCCTTTTGTTGGAACAACTGGTTTGGCGGGCAACGGAGACTTCAGGACGGAAGAAGGGTTGCTTGGGTGTATTCATAAAATTGAAGTTAAGAAAGTTTCAGATGACCCCTAGAGATCGTTTGAACGATGAGAAATATCAGTGTTAATTTGTGCCGTCAGTGTAGCCGTTTCCTGATTTGTCCACAGCAAAAGCAGAAATCGGACCGACCGTTACTGTCCCTTTAGGCTGAGTTTCTTGGTAATACTCATATGCTGCAACACCCATACCAGTTGCAGCACCAACAGCAGCACCAATTGTGCCACCGACCATAATAGCTGGTCCGGCAGGAATACTGCCAAAAGCTATACCGACACCCAGACCAATACCTGCACCAATTGATCCTCCTATTTATGCACCATTTGCTCCTCCTTGAAGGATTCTCTCTCCTAAGCCTCCTCCATAAATTAGTTCCAGATCCTCAATGGATAGTTCAATCATGTTATTTTTCCTTTTCAAAAAAATTAGATGTAGAATATTGAGTCAATACGCCCAATATGGAAAAAATAATAAAAGCATGAATATAAATCATAAAATCAACATTATCTCCTTGGTAGCTTTCATAAATAAAAACGATTGGTATTGATATACAAATTAAAATATACAGGTACTTTGAAATTACCAGTAACTTATACACAAATTTTGATTTCATAGCCTAGTCTTTCATTTGAATAAAATCTACCCTAATCAACTTTCCAACCAACTTCCTAACTTCTTCATGCTTTCCCTGATTGAAGTTAACCAGTAGATTTTTCAACAATATGTATATTATGTTAAATAATAAATGGTAATTGTCACATTCAAATATTAAGGATAACCTACTTTGAAACTATATCGCTTTGATGCGTAATTCTATAAAAAACATTGAATTTTCATGTTTTCTATTTATCCAGTATTTTGGAGTTGATAAGTGAGAGCAAAAAACTTTGGAAATCTACGATTCTCCTTCCAACACCTCATCATTTCTCTAGAGAATTTAGGCAAAGGAGATATTGATAACTCATTTCATTAAATTGAACCAAATGAGAATGATTTATTTTTAAAATCCTTTTAAATTAATGGGTTACATAAAAATTGATAAAATAAAATTGACTATTCTCAATAAAATGAGTAAAATTCATCCGCAAATACAAATTTTTTATTGTGATACATCTATTAACCGCATTGAGAAAAGGAGTTAGTTATGCTAAGTAAGTCAATTACAGCAAAATTAAACGAACAAATTAATCTCGAGTTGTATTCATCAAATGTCTATTTGCAAATGAGTGCATGGTGCCATAAACATGGTTATGAAGGCGCTGCAGCATTTTTACTTCGTCATGCCGATGAAGAATTGGAACATATGCAAAAGTTGTTTACTTATGTGAGCGAAACCAGTGGAATGCCTTTGTTAGGTAAAATTGACGCCCCTAAACACGATTACGCTTCATTAAAAGAAGTTTTTGAAACAACACTTGAACACGAAAAACTAGTGACATCTAAAATTAATGAGTTAGTTGAGAGTACTTTTGCAGAAAAGGATTACTCTACTTTTAACTTCTTACAATGGTATGTAGCTGAACAGCATGAAGAAGAAAAATTATTTAACAGTATTGTTGATAAATTCAAACTTCTTGGTGAAAGTGGTACAGCGCTCTACTACATTGATCGTGAATTAAAAACTTTATAAGAATAGGAGAAATAAAATGTTATCAAATAGCGTGATTAAACTATTAAATGATCAAATGAATTTAGAGTTTTATTCTTCTAACTTATATTTACAAATGAGCGCCTGGTGCGAACAACAAGGTTTCGAAGGAGCTGCAAAATTTTTATCAGAGCATGCGGCTGAGGAAATGCAGCATATGCGTAAACTCTTCACTTATTTAAATGAGACCGGCGCATTGGCTATCATCACACAAATTGATGAACCACCTCATCAATTTTCATCATTGAAACAAGTACTTGAATTAACTTATGAACATGAAAAGTTAATTACCTCTAAAATCAATGAATTAGTTGGTAGAACTTTTGAAGAGAAAGACTACTCTGCCTTTAACTTCTTACAATGGTATGTGGCTGAACAACATGAAGAAGAAAAATTATTCAGTGGAATTTTGGATAAATTAAATCTTCTTGGTGAAGATGGTAAAGGTTTGTTCTTAGTTGATAAAGATTTAGGCGCATTAACAACAAACAACTAATCAAGTCTGATGAAAAAGGCTAAGTCATTATCGATTTAGCCTTTTTTTATATCAAAATCTAGCTACTTTTGTCTAAAAGTGCGGTGCTTTAACGGTTCATTCTTACCGCCGATTAGGTTTTGAAATGCCCGTAAGACAGGCAGATATGCTTGTCTTACGGGCATTTTATTTTCAGACGGCCTTCGATCTTGCGTTGCAACTGCGGTAGAAGGCGATCAGACCGTTGGTGGAGCTGTCGTGTGCAGGCGTGCCGCGTTCGAGTTCGGGTTCGATGGTTTTGGCCAGCTCTTTACCGTATTCCACGCCCCATTGGTCGAAGGGGTTGATACGCCAAATCACGCCTTGAACGAAAGTACGATGTTCGTAAGCAGCCATCAGCATGCCGAGGTTGAAAGGCGTCAGGCTGTCGATGAGCAGGCTGTTGCTCGGACGGTTGCCGGGGAATTCTTTTTGCGGTGCAAGGCGGTTGCGTTCGTCTTGGGGCAGGGCGGCCAATTCGATTTGTACTTCGTTTAAGGTCTTACCTTTCATCAGCGCTTCGGCTTGGGCGAAGGCATTGGCAACGGTAAAGCGGTGTTGGCGGTGGTTGCCGTAGACTGTGGTCATGGGGACGATGAAGTCGACGGGAATCAGACGCGTGCCTTGGTGTAGAAGCTGGAAGTAGGCATGTTGGCAGTTGACGCCTTCATCGCCGAAGACGATGCCGCCGGTGGTGCAGGAAACGGGTTGGCCGTCTGAAGTACGCTGTTTGCCGAGGCTTTCCATATCGAGCTGGTTGAGCCACGGGGTAAAGAGGCGCATGTTGTGGCTGTATGGGACAACGGTTTGTCCGTCTGAATGTTGGAAGTTGTTGTACCAAACATTGATGAGCGCCATCAGGACGGGAATGTTGCGGCGGAATGGCGTTTCGAAGAAGTGGGTATCCATCGCGTGTGCACCGGCAAGCATTTTGCGGAACGCTTTTTCGCCAACGGCAACCATCAGCGGCAGGCCGATGGGCGACCAGACGGAATAGCGGCCGCCAACCCAGTCGGACATGGCGAAGACTTTGTCGGGGGAGATGCCGAAGTTTTGGGCTGCGGCCACATCGGCGGAAATGGCGCAGAAGTGGCGGTAGATGCCGGAATCAGGCAAACCTGCATCTCGATACCAAGTACGCGCAGCGTAGGCATTGAGCAGGGTTTCCGGTGTGCGGAACGATTTGCTGGCAATGCTGAATACGGTGGTTTCGGGGTTGAGGCCGAGAAGGGTTTGGGCCAGGTCGGCATCATCGGAGTTGCTGACAAAGTGGACGCGTATGTTTTGCCAATAAGGCTGCAGCGCCTGTGTGGCCATGCGCGGCCCTAAATCGGAGCCGCCGATACCGATGTGAACCAAGTCGGTAATCGCTTTACCGGTAATGCCTGCGTGCGTGCCGTCTAAAAGTTGGCGTGCGAATTCGAGGGTGCGGTTGAGTTCGTGATGAACTTTGGACACGATGTTTTCGCCGTCAACGTAAATGGGTTGGGCATTGGCCGGCAGGCGCAGGGCGGTGTGGAGGACGGCGCGGTGTTCGCTGGTGTTGATTTTTTCGCCGTTGATCATGGCCTGCATATATTGTGGCAAATCGGCTGCTTCGGCCAGTCGGCACAATAAATCAAGGGTATTTTCATCCAGACGGTTTTTGCTGTAATCAAATAACAAACCGTGCAGAATTTCGTGCATATTGTTGAAACGTTCGGCATCTGCAGCGAAACGTTCGCGCAGGGTAACGTGTTGCGTATCGGCATGATGGGCTTCCAAGGCCTGCCATGCGTCTGAGTATGCGGTCATCTCGTTTCCTTAGTATGTAACGGTAAAATAAGCAGGATAGATAGGTATTTCCTGCTTTTTTGTAGTGGCTTGTAGTTTAACAAATTTGAACAGGTTTTGGGAGGTGGCGGGGGTGGTTTTGTTTAAGAAATGTATGCAAAATGAAAAAGAAATGATTGATTATCATCAAGTTTCTGTAAAAAAAGGGGTATGACACCGATGTCTGCTGTGTTATCCTATGTAACATTATTGAAATCCTGTCGGGGCGGGTTCGTAAGATGGCTACAATTTATGATGTTGCTGCTTATGCCGGAGTGTCTCCCAAGACGGTCAGCCGAGTGATTAACGGCGATGCGCCGGTCAGCGATAAAACCCGTTCCAAAGTAGAAACAGCGATTGCCGCTTTGGGCTATATCCCGTCTTCTGCGGCGCGGATTATGCGATCCAACCGTTCCGGCTTGGTCGGCCTGATTACCGGCGCCATTTCGCGGACGGGCGAGAATACGGGCGGACACGGCATTCCGGATATGTTCTTGATTAAGGGCATTCAGCAGCGGATTCGCGCACAAGGCAAGATTTTGATGATTGCCGACATCGACAATAAGCCGGGTCAGCCCGGTCAGATGGAGCCGCTGATCCGTACCTTTATGGAACACCGTGCCGAGGGGATTTTGTATGTGGCCGGTTTTCATCAGGAAGTATTGTTGCCGGAAGTGCCCAACCGTTGCCCGATGGTGTTGGTCAACTGTTTTGATTTGGCAGGTACGCCGTCGGTTTTGCCGGACGACGAAGCAGGGCAGTATGGCTTGGTGCGCCGGATTATCCAAAGCGGACACAAACGGATTGCTTATGTGACTTTGCAGCCGGGCGTGGAAGCGACGAGATTGAGATTGGCCGGATACCGCCGGGCTTTGGCGGATGCGGATATTGTCTTTGATCCTGGTTTGGTGCAGACAGGGTATCCTGACTTCAGTAATGACAGCGGGTCTTTGATTTCGGCTATTTTGAAATTGCTGTCTTTGCCGATTCCGCCGACGGTAATTTGTTGCGGCAACGATGAAATGGCCGTGCGCGTGTACGGGATTTTGAGGACGCGCGGCGTACGGGTTCCCGAGCAAGTCTCCGTTGCCGGCTACGATAATCACAGTGCGATTGCGGAAACGCTGTTTCCGCCGTTGACCAGCACCGAGCTGCCTTATCTGCGTATGGGCGAAATGGCGGCGGATTTGCTGTTCCAATACATCGAACATCCGGCCGGTACGGCTCAGCCCGTCAAGGTCGTTGGGGAAACCATCTGGCGTCAGTCTGTAATGAATAAATAGTTTCAGACGGCCTAAAAATAAGCTTTAAACAACACAAACACACATCAAAACAAGATTATATAAACGGTCAAAATAAAGGCCGTCTGAAAACAGGGTTGCCTCATTAAAAAAGGCGGCTCAATACAATAAAAGCAAAAGCGTCATACTGCTGAAATTGGAGTTTGTTGTTTCCATAGTTTATTATCCAGGAGTAGCCTTCCTATGAAAATCTCCCCACAAGTGGCGATGACACTTCGCCAGATTATGCTAATGAACTTCGGTTTCTTCGGCATTCAATACAGCTTCGGGTTGCAGCAAACTGCGATTAACCCGATTTTCAGCTTTCTTCATGCCGACCCGAGCCAATTGCCGATTTTGAATATGGCAGGCCCGATTACTGGTTTGCTGGTGCAGCCGATGATTGGTGCGATGAGTGACCGCACTTGGGTGCCGGGATTAGGCCGCCGCCGTCCGTATTTCTTGATCGGCGCCATCGGTTGCAGCCTCTGTCTCTTTATTTATCCGCACGTTACCGCCTTGTGGGTGGCCGTATTGCTGCTGTGGCTCTTGGACATCAGCAACAACACGGCAATGGAACCTTTCCGTGCCTTTATTGCCGATACCGTTCCTGAACACCAGCAATCCACCGGTTTCTTGATGCAGTCCGTGTTTACCGGTTTGGGTATTACCCTGGCCAACGTTTCCCTCTATATCTTTCAACAAATCGGCTGGTTGCAACAAACTTCCGAAGCGGGCATTCCGTATTGGGTATTCGGTTCGTTTTATATTGGTGCGGTCTGCTCCATCGGTTCGGTTTTGGTTACCGTTTTATCAACAGCCGAACGCGAGCCCAGCCCTGAAGAAATGGCGGCCATTAAAGCCCAGCCGAGCGGTCCGGCCCATGCTGTTAAAGATATTGTCGTTGCTGTGCGCGAAATGCCGACTGCCCTGTGGCAACTGGCTTTGGTGTATCTCTTTCAATGGTACGCGCTCTTCATCTACTGGCAATATATTTCCCACAGTATCGTCCAATCCGTTTGGGACTCGACCGTTGAGAATACCGAAGCGTATAGCCAAGCGGTTGCATGGACCGGCCTGGTAAACGGTTTCTACAACGTGGTAACCTTTATCTCCGCCTTCGGCCTGATGTGGATGGCGCGCAAATACGCCGCCAAATATGTTCACGCCTTTGCCGTAACCCTTGCCGCGCTGGCCTTGCTCACCATTCCTCATATCGGCAATAAATACCTGATGTTTGCCCCAATGATTGGTTTCGGTGTCGGTTGGGCAAGTATGATGGGCGTGCCGTTTATGATTGTGGTCGGCTCTATCCCTAAAGAACGTTACGGCGTGTACATGGGTATTGTGAACATGATGATTGTGATTCCAATGCTGATTGAAACCGTATCTTTCGGCTGGGTGTACAAAACCTTCTTGGGTTCAAACCCTGCCAACGCGATGACTTTTGCCGGTGTTTCCCTGGCCATCGCCGCCGCGTTGACCTTAACCATTAAAACTGCGGCCAAACCGGCTACTGCAGAATAACGAAGTTTTGATTTAAAACCAAAATGAAAAGGCCGTCTGAAACATGAAAGGGTTTCAGACGGCCTTTTTGGTCGAAACAAATCATATTTGCCGACTTGATTCGGTAAGCCTTATTGCCGCCGAGCTACCGTTCATCACTCAAATTGGCTATGACTGCCGATTTTGCTTTACAATATCCTTCTTTAATTAATTTCGTTTTACCATCCTGATGACAGAACACATTTCCGCTCCCAGTCCATCTCCTATCGGCGAAGACTACCTGCTGTTAGGTCAGTACGCCGAACGCGCCTATCTCGAATACGCCATGAGCGTGGTCAAAGGCCGCGCGCTGCCTGAAGTTTCAGACGGCCAGAAACCTGTACAACGACGTATTTTGTTTGCCATGCGCGATATGGGTTTGACGGCGGGGGCGAAGCCGGTGAAATCGGCGCGCGTGGTCGGCGAGATTTTGGGTAAATACCACCCGCACGGCGACAGTTCCGCCTATGAAGCGATGGTGCGGATGGCGCAGGATTTTACCTTGCGCTACCCCTTAATCGACGGCATCGGCAACTTCGGTTCGCGCGACGGCGACGGGGCGGCGGCGATGCGTTACACCGAAGCGCGGCTGACGCCGATTGCGGAATTGCTGTTGTCCGAAATCAATCAGGGTACGGTGGATTTTGTGCCGAACTACGACGGTGCGTTTGACGAACCTCTACACCTGCCAGCCCGTCTGCCTATGGTCTTGCTCAACGGCGCATCAGGCATTGCGGTGGGCATGGCGACCGAAATTCCATCACACAATTTGAACGAAGTCACACAGGCGGCGATTGCGCTGTTGAAAAAGCCGACGCTGGAAACCGCCGACCTGATGCAATATATTCCCGCGCCCGATTTTGCCGGCGGCGGTCAAATCATCACGCCGGCGGACGAATTGCGCCGGATTTACGAAACCGGCAAAGGCAGCGTGCGCGTGCGTGCGCGTTACGAAATTGAGAAGCTGGCACGAGGACAATGGCGCGTGATTGTGACCGAGCTGCCGCCGAACGCCAATTCCGCCAAAATCCTTGCCGAAATCGAAGAACAGACCAACCCGAAACCGAAAGCGGGCAAAAAGCAGCTCAACCAAGACCAGCTCAACACCAAAAAGCTGATGCTGGATTTAATCGACCGCGTGCGCGACGAATCCGACGGCGAACATCCCGTGCGCCTTGTGTTCGAGCCGAAATCCAGCCGCATCGATACGGATACCTTCATCAACACGCTGATGGCGCAGACTTCGCTGGAAGGCAATGTGTCCATGAACTTGGTGATGATGGGGCTGGACAACCGTCCCGCGCAGAAAAACCTGAAAACGATTTTGCAGGAATGGCTGGATTTCCGCGTCGTGACCGTAACACGCCGTCTGAAATTCCGTTTGAACCAAGTGGAAAAACGGCTGCACATCCTTGAAGGCCGTCTGAAAGTCTTTCTGCACATTGACGAAGTGATTAAAGTCATCCGCGAATCAGACGACCCGAAAGCCGATTTGATGGCGGCGTTCGGGCTGACCGAAATCCAAGCCGAAGACATTTTGGAAATCCGCCTGCGCCAGTTGGCGCGTTTGGAAGGTTTCAAACTCGAAAAAGAATTGAACGAATTGCGCGAGGAACAAGGCCGTCTGAATATCCTTTTGGGCGACGAAAACGAAAAACGCAAGCTGATTATCAAAGAGATGCAGGCGGACATGAAGCAGTTCGGCGACGCGCGCCGCACGCTGGTGGAAGAAGCCGGACGCGCCGTGTTGACGCAAACCACCGCCGACGAACCCATTACGCTGATTTTGTCGGAAAAAGGCTGGATACGCAGCCGTGCCGGACATAACCTCGATTTAAGCCAAACCGCGTTCAAAGAAGGCGACCGCCTCAAACAAACCCTTGAAGGCCGCACCGTCTTACCCGTTGTTATCCTAGATTCATTGGGCAGAACCTACACGCTCGATGCCGCCGAAATTCCCGGCGGACGCGGCGACGGCGTGCCGGTTTCATCCTTAATCGAGTTGCAAAATGGCGCCAAACCCGTCGCCATGCTCACCGGTCAGCCCGAACAGCATTACTTGCTTTCAGGCAGCGGCGGCTACGGCTTTATTACCAAGTTGGCCGATATGGTCGGACGCGTGAAAGCGGGCAAAGTAGTGATGACCGTGGACAGCAGTGAAACCGTCTTGCCTCCGGTTGCCGTCTATGCTTCTTCGCTCATCAATCCCGACTGCAAAATCGTACTGGCCAGCAGCGACCACCGTCTCTTGGCGTTTTCCATCGGCGAACTCAAAGTCATGCCCAAAGGGCGCGGTTTGCAGTTGATGTCGCTGACCGACGGCGCATTTTTGGAACACGTTATGGTAACGACCTCTCCTGAGTTTACCGTTGTATCGGTCGGCCGCCGCGGCGCCGAGCATCAGGAAAAACTGCGGATTGCCGATATTGACGGCAAGCGCGGTAAAAAAGGCAAGGTATTGGAAATATCAGGCCGTCTGAAAAGTTTGTCTTAAGGCAAAAACCAATATATTCAAATAAATTAAATTTACTACGACATTGCATGAAAATAAAAAAGGTTCACTTATGAACAGAGCCAATCTTCAAGAACTGGGTAATCTGAGGGAGCGGATTCCCGGCGTCATCAACATCGCCCGAATAGCCATCGTCTTGCCGCTTTTGGTTTTGCACGCTTTCGGCAGCTATACGGGCGGCAATCTGATTGGCGTTTCGTTGCCGGCGGTTGAGTTTTATATCTGGATAACGCTGTATTTCTTCCTGATTATGCTCTCCGTGCTCCGCCCGGGCTGGCAGTGGCAATCCTTGGATTTGCCCAACGCCAGCGCCGTGGTCGACATTACCATGATCATGGTTTTGGTGTATATCTCCGGCGGTACGGCTTCAGGTTTCGGGATTTTGGTTTTGCCGTTTGTCGCCACGTCGTGCCTGCTCAGTTATGGCCATTATCCCATGCTGTACGCAGGCTATACGGCAATGCTGTTTATTTTGAACCTGTTTTTAGACGGCAGTATGCGTTTCGATTCGTTTAATTGGGACGCAAAATCAGTGGCAAATTCTTTAATGCTGATCGGCGCCAGCTATCTGGTGGCGATGCTGACCTCGTTTGCCGCCCGTTATCTCGAACAGGCCACAGAGTCCGCCAGCCGCCATCAATTGGCCTACCGCCGTATCAGCGGCCTGAACCATTTGGTTTTAAACCGCGTACAGGAAGCGGTGGTGGTGATTGATGCGACCCAGCGCGTGTGGCTGTTTAACAAACAGGCAAAAATCTATTTTCCCAGCCTGATTATCGATCAGCAGGAAATCGTGTTCGGCGAACTGGTGGCCCGCTGGCAGCGCCAACCCGACAAACCTTTTGAAACCGATATCCATATTTTCCAACACGCCATGCACGTCCGAGCCGTTCCATTGATTCAGGAGCAAACCGAGCTGCTGATGCTGTATGTCCGCTCATTGCGTGAAGTGGCTGCGGAAGCCATGTCCACCAAGCTGACTTCGCTCGGTCAATTGACTGCCAACCTCGCCCACGAAATCCGCAACCCGATGTCCGCCATCCGCCATGCCAGCGATTTGTTGCAGGAAGGCGACGAGGCAGATCCGCTCAAAGCCAAGCTGTACAACATCATCGACAGCAATATCCAACGTATCGACAAGATGTTGGAAGACGTATCCCTGATTAACAAACGCGACAACATCAGCCGCCAGCCAGTCAATCTGATGAAATTCTGGTTGGAGTTCAAGCAGGAGTTTACCTTGAATAATCCCGATGCCATCGGCTGTCTGCGCATGAATATGGACGGCAACAACCTGACCGTATTGGTCGACCCCATGCACTTGCAGCAAGTGATGTGGAACTTGTGCAACAATGCTTGGCGACACAGCCGTCAGGACGAAAACGCCATTACCGTCCTGATCCGCCCAAGCGGCAGGATGCATATTTCCATCGTCGTGGCGGACAACGGCAAAGGCGTGCCGCCAGATGTGCGAAACCATCTGTTCGAGCCGTTTTACACCACCGAAAAACAAGGCACTGGTTTGGGGCTTTACGTCGCACGCGAGTTGGCACACGCCAATATGGGACAGCTGCATTATCACCCTGAAATGAACGGGTTCGAACTGATTTTACCGAAGGAGCAAGCACAGGATGAATAAATTGCAAGAGCCGGTTTTGGTTGTTGATGACGAGGCAGACATCCGCGACCTGATGGAAATGACCCTGATGAAAATGGGTTTGCGCGTCGATACGGCGGCGGGTGTTGAAGAAGCCAAAGACAAGCTGGACAACAACGATTATTCGCTGGTGTTGACCGATATGCGTATGCCCGACGGTTCAGGTCTCGAGGTTGTCCAATACATCGACGAGTTGATGCTCGATACGCCCGTCGCCGTGATTACGGCTTTCGGCAATGCCGACCAAGCCGTTGAAGCCTTGAAAGCAGGGGCGTTTGATTATCTGCAAAAACCGATTACGCTGTCGCAACTGCGTTCGTTGGTGAAATCGGCCGTATCGGTTTCAGACAATACCAACGAACCCACGCCGTCTGAAAAAGTCAAATCTCAGCCTGCGCCTGTTTCTGCCGCCCTGTATAAACCCGAACCCCAGCCGGTCAAGCCTGTTGTTACGCCTCCTAAGAGCGTACAGAGCGAATTTAACCGGCCTTTGACCGTTCCGGAAGGGCTCAATTCCTTAAAAGAGCGGTTTTCAACCGGCAACATCAATCCTGCTTTGCAAGAAGAGCCTATCCTGAAAGGCGACGACGATATGCCGCGCCTGTTGGGTACTTCGCCGCAAATGGTCGAAGTGCGCCACCTGATTCGCAGATTGGCACGCAGCCTGGTTCCCGTTTATATTTCCGGCGAATCCGGTACCGGTAAAGAGCAGGCGGCGCGCACGATTCACGAGCTGTCCGACCGCGCCGACAAACCGTTTATTGCCGTCAACTGCGGCGCGATTCCTGAAAACCTGATGGAAAGCGAATTCTTCGGCTACAAAAAAGGCAGCTTTACCGGCGCGGATCAAGACCGTCTCGGCTTTTTCCAACACGCCGACGGCGGCACATTGTTTCTCGACGAAGTTGCCGATTTGCCGCTTGCCATGCAGGTCAAACTTCTGCGCGCCATCCAAGAAAAAGCCGTGCGCCGTATCGGCGATGCGCGGGAAACCTTTGTGGACGTACGCATTATTTGTGCAACCCATAAAAACCTCGAAGCCTTGGTTGAAAGCGGCGCATTCCGCCAGGACTTGTATTACCGCCTCAACGTTGTCTCCCTGCACATGCCGCCTTTACGTGAAATGCGCGAAGACTTGGGCGCGCTGATTCTGTATCTGCTGTATAAACACCGTCACGGCAATCAAACCTACAAACTCAGCCCGAAAGCCCAAGAAGCCCTGTTGCATTACAGCTATCCCGGCAACTTCCGCGAGTTGGAAAACATCCTCGAGCGTGCTGTTGCACTGACGGTCGGCCAAGTGATACAAGTGGACGACTTGCAGATTCAAAATGCCCCACAGATTAAGGCAGAACGCAGCGGCTTCTCCTTTGACGATATTGCCGAACCTGACGCGCGCGAAACTACGCTCAATCACAGCCCCATTCCGCCGTTTGATCCGCGTACCATGCAGATACAGGATTACCTCGACCAAGTGGAACGCAGCATCATCGAGCAGGCCTTGCAGCAAACCCGTTACAACCGTACCCAAGCCGCCAAGCTTTTGGGCATCAGTTTCCGCTCTATGCGCTACCGCATGGAACGCTTGGACATCAATTAAAACGTTCAGACGGCCTGAGTTTTCAAGGCCGTCTGAAACATAAGCCTTATGTACAAGATTTATTTTGACGAAACCGCATCTGCCGAACTTCGCAGCCTTGCCGCGCCGTTCGGGTTGACCGTTATCGATCGGCAGCCTGAAGAAGGCAGTTTCCTTATCGCTGACGAAAGCGGCATCAGTTTGTGCCGCGTCGGTGAAAAAGGCCGTGTTCGCGTTGATTTTGATGGCGGTGCCGCCCATTATCGGCGCACTAAAGGCGGAGGCGAGTTGATTGCCAAAGCCGTTAACCACACTGCGCAATCGACTGTCTGGGACGCTACCGGCGGACTGGGGCGTGACAGTTTTGTGCTTGCCTCGTTGGGTTTGAATGTACACACTTTTGAACAAAATCCCGCCGTTGCCTGTCTACTTTCAGACGGCCTCAACAGGGCAAGGCAAAGTGAAGAGACACGGGAGATTGCCCAACGCATTACTTTGCACTTCGGTAATGCCGTTGATTTAATGCAGGAATTGGCCGCGCGAAAAGGCAGACCCGATGTAGTGTATCTCGACCCGATGTATCCGGAACGCCGCAAAACCGCCGCCGTGAAAAAAGAAATGGCTTACTTTCACGACTTGGTCGGCGCGGCACAAGATGAAGCCGGGCTTCTGGATGCTGCATTGAATACCGCCAAAAAGCGCATTGTCGTCAAACGCCCGCGCTTGGGCGAGTTTCTCGACGGGCGCAAGCCTGCTTATCAATACACAGGCAAAAGCACGCGTTTTGACGTTTACCTTCCGACAAGGCCGTCTGAAGACTAGAGGCAAACTTGCAACATATCAAAAGAAACCGCCGGTGTTATCAGCGCGGCGGCAAAGTGTGATATAAATACCCTTTCCCAAACTTTATTGGAGCAAACTATCATGGAATTAGTATTCATCCGTCACGGACAAAGCGAATGGAACGCGAAAAACCTTTTCACCGGCTGGCGCGATGTCAAGCTGAGCGAGCAAGGTTTGGCAGAAGCCGCAGCAGCAGGTAAAAAGCTGAAAGAGAAGGGCTATGAGTTCGACATCGCCTTTACCTCCGTTCTGACCCGTGCCATCAAAACCTGTAACATCGTTTTGGAAGAATCCGACCAACTGTTTGTTCCACAAATCAAATCATGGCGCCTGAACGAGCGCCACTACGGCCAGCTGCAAGGTATGGATAAAAAACAAACCGCAGAAAAATACGGCGACGAGCAAGTCCACATTTGGCGCCGCAGCTACGATACCCTGCCTCCGCTGCTCGATCCTAAAGACCCTCACTCCGCCCACAACGACCGCCGCTATGCCAACCTGCCTAGCGATGTCGTACCTGATGGCGAAAACCTCAAAGTTACCCTCGAGCGCGTCCTGCCTTTCTGGGAAGACCAAATCGCTCCGGCCATCTTGAGCGGCAAACGTGTATTGGTTGCGGCACACGGCAACTCTCTGCGTGCGTTGGCCAAACACATCGAAGGCATTTCCGACGAAGACATCATGGGCTTGGAAATCCCAACCGGTCAGCCACTGGTGTATAAATTGGATGAAAATCTGAAAGTAATTGAAAAATTCTACCTGTAAGGTAAAGGGAAAAAAGGACGTGTTGGACACGTCCTTTTTTATATTTGTCTGTATCCGAGGCCGTCTGAAGGCAGTTGATGGCGGGCCGCATGAAAAAAGGACGCGTAAAGCGTCCTTTATGGAGATTAAACCCTGTATTACTGGTTTTTCTCGATGATTTCTTTGAGGTGGGGCATAGGGCTGTAACCGCTTTGGCTGCGGCCGTTAGGGAAGACCACGGTCGGCGTGCCGTTGAAGCCGAATTGTTCGCCCAATGAAGTGGTTTCAGCAACAGGGTTTTCGCAGTTTGCTTTACCGCTTGGGAGCTTGCCTTTGCGCATCCAGTCGATCCATGCCTGGGTCGGATTAGGTTGGCACCACAACAGCTCGGCTTTGCGCGCGGCATCAGGGTGCAGGCTTGGAATCGGCATCATGAAGGTATAAATCGTGATGTCGGTCATTTTTTCAAATTCATGCTCCAAGCGTTTGCAGTATGGGCAGTCCGGATCGGAGAAAACAGCAACTTTCAGTTTGCCGTTGCCGCGCACTTCTTTGATGGCTTTGTCCAAAGGCAGGGAAGCGAAGTCGATTTTGTTCAAATCGGCGGCGCGTTCTTCAGTCATGCTTTGGCGCGTGTTGACGTTGATAAGGTCGCCAACGAGCATATAGTCGCCTTTGGCATCGGTATAGATGATTTGTTTGCCGCTGACGACAACTTCATAAATGCCTTTAATCGGTGTTTCACTAACGCTCAAGACTTTCAAATCTTGGGCGGCATAGACTTTTTCCAGACGCGCTTTTAAAGAAGCGGCAACGGATTTGTCGGCAGGCGCTTCCGCTTTGGCAGCCGGAGCAGGCGCCGCGTTGGCGTTGGATACGGCAGGTTGACCGCATGCCAACAAAGGAAGGACGGCAAACGGTGTTAAGATTTTGATTAACTTGGTTTTCATGCGAGAGACTTGCGTGTGTTGAAAGTAAGGCATTGTATCAAACCTCCGTCATGTCTGCATTGTACTCAGGCTCAAATTATCGTCTGAAAATAGCTTTCGGCTGTTAAAATACGAAAAAATAATTTGATTGTTTGTATGTTCTACCACCGTATTGCCGTAAACGTGCCGCTTTCAGACGGCCTTTTGACGTATTCCTATTCCGATCAGCTTCCTCCGGGAACTCGGGTGCTTGTGCCTTTCCGCAATAAAACCGTTGTCGGGATTGTGTGGGAAGCGGATATTGCACCCGATATGGATACGGCGCGGATTTTGAGCATTCAGACGGCCTTTGTGGAAGAAAAGCCGTTGCCTCAAAGCTGGCGTGATTTGTTGGCGTTTACGTCGCGTTATTACCACTATCCGACCGGACAGGCGGTATTTGCCGCATTGCCACAAGGTTTGAAGGAAACGCGCGCAGTGGAAATGCCGCAGCCGCCGTTGTTTTACGCGCTGAACGAAGCGGGCAGGGCGCAAACGCCGCCGCCGGCTCGGTTCAATAAAAAAGCGGCTTTGTGGGACGCACTGCTGTCGGGCGGAATGACAATGGCGGCGTTGAAGCAGGTGAATGCACAGGCGACGAAATTAATCGAAGATTGGGCGGAACAGGGTTGGATTGAAACTGCGGAAGCGGCGAAGCCTGTATTAAGGTCGTCTGAATTTCAGCTCAACGCCAACCAGCAGAAGGCTTCCGATGAAATTCAGACGGCCTTTGGTAAATTTCAGCCGTTTTTGCTGTACGGCATCACCGGCAGTGGCAAGACTGAAGTTTATTTTGATGCGATGGCGAAAGTGTTGGCGCAGGGGCGGCAGGTATTGTTTCTGTTGCCCGAAATCAACCTTACGCCGCAGCTTTTAAAGCGGGTGGAAAACCGTTTTGCCGACGTGCCGACCGCCGTGTTGCACAGCCAGATGGCGGCAGGCAAGCGCACGCAGGATTATTTGCGCGCGATGTTGGGGCAGGCGAAGCTGGTGATCGGCACGCGGCTGGCGGTGTTCACGCCTTTGCCTGATGTCGGGCTGATTGTGGTCGATGAGGAACACGACGGCTCGTTCAAACAAGACAACGAATTGCGCTACCACGCCCGAGATTTGGCGGTGTGGCGTGCGAAGCAGAGCGGCTGTCCTATCGTGTTGGGCAGCGCCACGCCCAGCTTGGAGAGTTGGCACAAGGCGCAAAGCGGCGCGTACCGCCTCTTGCAACTGACCGAGCGTGCCCATGCCGCCGCGCAACTGCCGCAAGTGGATATCCTCAACGTAGGCCGTCTGAAACTCGACAACGGCTTCTCGCCGCAAGCCTTGCAGCTTTTGAAACAGAACTTTGAAGCGGGCGGCATGTCGCTGGTGTACCTCAACCGGCGCGGCTTCGCGCCCGCGCTGTTTTGCGGCGACTGCGGCCATACCTTCGGCTGCCAGAACTGCTCCGCCAAAATGGTATTGCACCAACGCGCCCGCCAACTGCGCTGCCACCACTGCGACCACCGCGAACCCATCCCGTTCAAATGCCCCGACTGCGGCAACCAAGACCTGACCGCCGTCGGCCACGGCACGCAACGCGTCGAAGAAACCCTGCGCGCCTTCCTGCCCAAGGCCGCCGTCGTCCGCGTCGACAGGGACAGCACCGCGCACAAAAACGACTGGGCGGATTTGTACCGCCGCATCGCCGACAACGAAATCGACATTTTGGTCGGCACGCAGATGCTCGCCAAAGGTCATGATTTCGCGCGGCTCAACCTTGTTATCGTATTGAACGCCGACGGCAGCCTGTACAGCGCGGACTTTCGCGCGCCGGAAAGGCTGTTCGCCGAGCTGATGCAAGTGTCCGGCAGGGCGGGGCGCGCCGACAAACCCGGCAAGGTGTTGATACAGACCCAACTGCCCGAACATCCCGTCTTTGCCGCCGTCAAAGCGCAGGACTACGCCGTGTTTGCCGAAAACGAATTGAACGAGCGGCAAATGTTTTCCATGCCACCCTTCGGTTTTCAGACGGCCGTCCGCGCTGACGCGCCGCGCGTTGCCGATGCGATGGAATTTCTCAACGCCGCCAAAGAAAACCTCACCCCGCTTTTGCCCGAAAGCGTTTCCCAGTTCGGCGCCGCCCCTATGCTGATGGTGCGCCTCGCCGAACGCGAACGCGCGCAAATCTTTCTCGAATCGACATCCCGACAAGATTTGCACCGTGCCGTGAGTTTGTGGGTGCAGGTGTTGCAGCAAAACCGCGACGGCAAAATCAGATGGTCGGTGGATGTGGATGTGCAAGAGGCTTGATTGGAATGATTCAATCAATAAGGAAATAAAAGGCCGTCTGAAAATCTGTTTTCAGACGGCCTTAAGTTTTTGAATCAGTTTAGAAGAATTTTGCAGCGATATAGCCGAGTGCAAGCAGGCTTAAAACGGCGAATACGATAGCCATTGTAAGCAGAAACTGTGTTTTCTTCCTCGCTGCAAGTGCGGCCAGCTCAGGATTTTGGCCTAACTCTTCGCGTAATTGGGATTCCAATTCGGCACGGATTTTTTTGCGCAGCTTTTTCTCTTCCTGCTCACGTTCGTATTTGAGCTTGTGGGCAATTTCGGTTTGTTTTTTATGCTCGAAAGAGATTTTTTCCTGCCATTCAATGCGCTTGCGCTGGATGGCCAACTCATTTTTCTCTGTCAAATCAAAGTGGCAGGTTTTACATTCCTGTGCGTCTAATTCGTCAATAATCGTCATGCAGACGGGGCACTGGATAGGGTCGGGAGTGTTGACTGCCAACACGGGTTCTTCTTCGATTGCTTCCAACTCCATAGCCTGACGGACGATTACGTCCAAACCCAAATAGCTGAAGTAATGCTGCGCATTTTCGCGCTCGTCTTGGGTACATTTCTCGGCCACAATGGCTTGCGGACGCTCGGCCAAGGCTTGAATCAGGCTCTCGACTTCGTTTTCGGGCAGGTTTTCATACAGGCAGGCATGGATGCGTTTCCTATCCGTGTTCGGCGGATAGGAAACGTATACGTCGAAAAATTTTTCTTGTTTGCTCATTGATATCCCATGAGTATTTCGACTGCGTCAACCAAATGGGTTTAGCCTAAGGTTTTGTTATTGTGTTTGAGCTGTTTTGGCTTGTGATACGAGCCGGAACAGAGGTTGCAGTCTCAGGCAGACCAAGTACGGTTTGCCTTTGTGTCGTTAATCGGCTGGACAATAAATTTTTATTTATATGGCAATATGCATGTCCAATGTTATGTCTATTGTAGAGTAAATATTCACGCCCGATATTATTATTATAAGGTAAATCTGATGTTGTTTAAAATAAATTCACACAAAAGGCCGTCTGAAGATACAGACGGCCTGTTTTTTATGGCAAAAACAGATTGTTTATACGGAGAAGGATGAGCCGCAACCGCAAGTTGTCTCTGCATTCGGATTGCGGATGACGAATTGAGAACCTTGTAGGCTTTCGGTGTAGTCGATTTCCGCACCAACCAGATATTGGTAGCTCATCGGGTCAACCAAGAACGTCAGGCCGTTTTTCTGGATTTCAAAATCGTCGTCGTTTTTGATTTCATCAAAGGTAAAACCATATTGGAAGCCAGAGCAACCGCCACCGTTGACGAATACGCGCAATTTCAAATCGGGATTGTTCTCTTCGGCGATCAGGTCGGCAACTTTGGTGCAGCAGCTGTCAGTAAAGATAATAGGGCTTTCGTCTGACATGATGTGATTCCTTTTATATGAATATTTTTACTATTGTCGCGCAAACCGTTAGTCAAGGCAAGTTTGTGCAGACAGGGTCTGCCAGCTTACATGGAGGGCATGGCAGAAATTTCAAGCACCAGTATGTCAGATTTAGATGCTTCTGCCAAACCATTCGACACGGCCGATGATGGCAACGTCGTCGGTCGGGTTTTTCAAGTCGATTTCAAAAGTAGGGTAGGCCTCGTTGGCCGAAATGACGTTGACGATGCCGCCGGGTATCAGTTGCAGGCGTTTGACCAAAAGGTTTTCGTTGAGGCGCAAAACATAGAGGCCGTCGCGCGGCGTGGTTTGGCCGTGGTTGATGAGGATGGTGTCGCCATCATTCAGCACACCTTCCATCGAGTCGCCTTTGACTGAGATAACGGAAAGGTTTTTGATGTCTCGCGTTACATAATTTTCAATCCAATAGCGTCGGAACGCCATGGCGAATATGGGTTGCTCATTGCCGACGAGCTGGCCGTGTCCGGCCGCGGCCTGGATGTCGTAACGCGGTACGAAGACAAATTCGTCTATATCGACAGGGTTGCCTAGTGTGTCGGTTGCTGTGGCCTTTGGGGCTTCGGAATCGGGGAAGGGAGAACCTTCGCCTGTCAAAAGCCAGTCTATGCTACAGCCTTTAAGTTGTTTGATTTTTTTTAGCGTTTCCGATTTCGGCAGGCCGCCTTCGTTCCAGATACGGCTGAATCCGGCGATGGTCATATCGATGTCGGCGGCAATTTTGGCTTGGCGGGCTTCATCTTTCCATAGGAAAGCCAGGCGGTCTTTAAAGGTATCCATGTTTATGCCTTTATGGAGGTATGTTTTTTATATGGTTTGGACGATTTGAGTGTATTTTACCTTAGTTTTTATAAAATTGTAAGAAAAAAATTACTTCATCTAAGAAAAAGTATTGCATATTCTATTTTTTCTTAGTATTATTCGTTTTGTCTTAGATAAATCGATATTTCTAATTTTCTGTTCGATTTTTCTTAGTTTAATTTTATTTGGTTTAGTTTTTCTGATTTAAACCTGCTATATGATTATGATGAGAGGTGTGAAATGACTCGTTCGCGTAAAAATACTTTTTGGGTGCTGCTGGCGTTGGTACTGGGTTTTTTTGCTCTGCCTTTCGGATCTTCGGAGGCGCATGAGGCGGACGGTAATCTGACGGCTTCGGAATGCGAACGCTTGGGCAGCTTGAGTCTGGATCAGATGGACGGCAGGCTGCTGGCTTTTGCCAAAGAATGCGATATGGTAGAGGCTACCCACGATTGGGAGCAACAGTACGGCAACTTGAATGAAGAAGAAATGCTTGCCGGTGTGGTGTATGAGTAATGTTTGTGAATGAATCGATAAAGGCCGTCTGAATGATCAAAGTTTCAGACGGCCTTGTATTTTTAATAAGGATGGCTTAAGGCATCAATGGTGCATTAGTCAGGCCGGTGGTTTCGGGCAGGCCGAACATAATATTCATATTCTGCACGGCTTGACCGGCTGCGCCTTTAACCAAGTTGTCGATGACGGAAAGAACAATCCACACATCGTCTTGATCGGGCGCTTTTTGAACGCTGATACGGCAAAGGTTGGTACCGCGCACGCTGCGGGTTTCAGGTGTCAAACCTGAAGGCAAAATATCGACAAAAGGACTGTCGCGGTAGTATTCGCGCAGCAAGGCTTCAGGATCGGTATGTTCTTGCAGGTGCAGATAAAGGGTGGCGTGCATGCCGCGTATCATCGGAACAAGGTGTGGCACGAAAATCAGGCCGTCTGAAACATGGTCTTGCAGTCCGAACAGGGTTTGTCGGATTTCAGGCAAATGGCGGTGGCCGCCGACGCCGTAGGCTTTGAAGTTGTCGCCAGCTTCGCACAACAGGGCGTGGGTGCTGGCCTTGCGGCCTGCACCGGAAACACCGGATTTACAGTCGGCAATCAGAGGCGCGTTGGCCTTCAGACGGCCAGCCTGAAGCAGCGGCAATAAGGGCAGGGAAACGCAGGTAGGGTAGCAGCCCGGATTGGCCACCAGCATGGCTTTGGCGATGTCGTCTTTGTAAAGTTCGCACAAGCCGTACACTGCTTGAGAAACGAGTTGCGGCGCGGCATGGGTCATTTTGTACCATTGTTCCCATGTGGGGATGTCGCGGATGCGAAAGTCGGCAGACAGGTCAATCACACGTACGCCTTTTTCGATAAGGACCGGTGCTTCTTTCATGGCTACGCCGTTGGGTGTGGCGAAGAACACGAGGTCGCAACGGTCAAGCTCGGCATCTTCGGGCGTTTGGAATGCAAGGTCGTAAATTCCGCGCAGGCTGGAGAAGTAGTCCGCTACTGCAATACCGGCTTCGCTTCGGCTGGTGACGGCAGTAACCTCTGCGTTGGGGTGGCTGCTGAGCAGACGCAACAATTCAACGCCTGTGTAACCGGTTGCACCGACGATACCAATTTTAATTTTTGTGGTCATGGTGTGGCTCCTTTGTAGGGTAACAATGCGTTTGATTATATAGTAATTAATTGCCGCCGGTCAGCGGTGCTTGTGCCAAGCTTTGCAATAGAGGGTTAAACAGGCCGTCTGAAATATGGGATTAACGATGTTGGAGAGAGGATTTCAGACGGCCTGAAAGTTTGGGAAAACGCGGTTTGCGGTTTTATTTAACTATCGATTTGAGATTGGTATTTTTTATTTATAGTCAATCTTTTATAAAGATTATAGGTCTCGTGTTTTTAAAACCTTTTATATTTTATCTTTATCCTACTCATACAAACACAAAATAAAAACGTAAAAAAAATGCCCCCGGGTTGGAGAACCGGAGGCAAGTATCCAAGGAGTAGCTCTCATCAATAAGAACTAGTTACTTAGTACTATATCTCTTGTTCGGATCGAAAGCAAGCGTTTTGCACATTTTAACATTTAAATAATTTTTCATTCAAATTCAGAGAGCTATCAAACAGGGTTTGAATCTTGGATTGGTGGCTAATACCGATGACCAAAGTATCGGGCAAATGTTGCTTGAGGGTCTGCATCAACATCAGGGCGGATTCGTCATCGAGCTGGTTGGTAGCTTCATCTAGGAATAGGATTTGTGGTTTGTGCAGCAGTGCGCGGGCGAGGCTGAGGCGTTGTTGTTCTCCGCCGGAAAGGATGCCGTGCCATTCGTGTGAAGTGTCCAAATCGTTCATCAATGTGTGCAACCGCCCCGTGGGGCTGCTTAAGCCGACTTGTTCCAAAACGGTTTGAATCAAATGGTCGTCTTGGCAGGCAGTATAAGGGTAGCTGACAGTTTGGCGTAATGTGTCCGCAGGTAGGTAAGGGCGTTGCGGGAAGAACAGGCGGCTACCTTCGAGGGCGAAGTTGCCTTGGTAATACGGCCACAAGCCTGCGAGGGTGCGCAGCAGGTTAGATTTGCCGATGCCGCTTCTGCCTTCGAGTAATACCCATTCGGGAGCGTGAGCTTCGAGGTTGATGTGGCTGAGCAGGGGGCTGCCGGTTTGGGTGTGAACGGTGAGGTTTTGCAGAGCAAGGATTCCGCTGTGGCGGCGGTTGTTTAAAGTCGGGGCGGGTCCGGAGACTGGGCTTCTGCCTTCCTGTTCTACGTGTTCCAAGGCCGTTTGAAAACCGGAAAGCCGTTCGATGACTGCCGCCCATTCAATCAGGCGGCGGTATGCGTCAGTAAACCAGCCGAAGCTGTCTTGGACGCGGGCAAACGATGTGCGGGTCTGCATCATGTCGCCGAAAGTCATGGTTTTGGCGAGGTACATGGGCAGGGTGGCAAGGATGGGGATGAAGATGCTGATGCGCACATAGGTCGCCCAAAAGGTTTCTTGGCGGAATTCGCAGTTGGTGAGACGACGCCAGTTGTCGCGGATGCGGAGGTAGCGTTGTTTCAGACGGCCTGTTTCGGCTTCGCCGCCGTTGTAGAAGGCGATTTGTTCGGCATGGTCGCGTACGCGTAAAAGAGCTGCACGGTAGTCGGCTTCGCGATGCTGGCGGTCGATGTTGAGGTTTTTAAGTTTGCGGCCGACAAGATGGGCGATAATGGTGCTGAAGATAGAATAAATCAGTGCAACCCAAACAAGGTAGCCGTAAACGGTAATGCTGTATCCGCCGATGTTGAAAGTCTGTACGCCGGACAGCGTCCACAATACGGCGACGAACGCGCTAAATTTGGCAATATTATTGATGAAGGAGAGGAACAGTCCGATGCTTTTGTCGGCGAGGAGGTAGATGTCTTCGGCGATGCGCTGGTCGGGGTTGTCGGGTTCGCCGATCAGGCGCAGGCGGTAGTGTTTGTGGCCTTCGAGCCAGTTTTGCTGGAATTGTTCGGTCAGGTGGGTGCGCCAGCGGAAGATGAGGCGTTTTTGCAGCCAGTTGCCGCAGACGATGCAGCCGATAATCATCGCCATGTAGCCGAGGTATTCAACGATGAGCGAAGGCATAGATGCGCCGTCAAACGCGGCCAGTGCGTCGTAGAAACGTTTGTCCCACGCGGCTATCCAAACGCTGATGGTGATGGAGAATAGGGTAAACCCTATCAAAACGGCGAGCATCAGCCATTGGAGGCGGCCGTGTGCCCCCGACCAAAAAGGGCGGGCAAGGTAAAAGAATTTTTTGAGCGTATTCATGATGAATGCTTGTAAATGTGCGTGATAGGCCGTCTGAAAACAGAA
Source organism: Neisseria sp. P0014.S002 (assembly GCF_051958295.1). Classification (NCBI taxonomy): domain Bacteria; kingdom Pseudomonadati; phylum Pseudomonadota; class Betaproteobacteria; order Neisseriales; family Neisseriaceae; genus Neisseria; species Neisseria sp. P0014.S002. Next base: position 402,221 of record NZ_JBQCVO010000002.1, read on the forward strand.
TTTTGTTTTCAGACGGCCTTGTTTATAAGCAATGATTGGTTTTTATATGCTTTTGAAGAGTGGAGGGCAATCCACTCCCAGTTTGCCACTATTTACATTTTCCACTTCAGGCTGAACACGGCATTGCGCGGTTCGCCGTAGAAGTTGCCGCTGTTGGCGGCACGGCTGTATTGGTTTTCGTAGTAGCGTTTGTCGGTCAGGTTGTTGACTGCCAGCCCCAGTTGCAGGTTTTTGCTCGGGCGGTATTGGACGTTGGTGTTCCAAATGGTGTAGCCGCCTTGCTTGATGGAACCGTAGGAATTGGCGGTTTTGCTGCTGCTCTTTCCCCCCAACCCGACCGTCCATTTGCCGTCATCAATCGGCAGGATATAGCTGGTGTAGAGGCGGAACATATGTTTCGGCGTATGGCTGCTGAAGTTGTAGCCTTTTCGGCGCGATTCAACATTGTTGCCGACGCTGTTGCGGTTGGTGCTGCGGTTGAAGGTGTAGCCTGCGTAAACCTGCCAACGGTCGGTCAGGCTGCCGGAGATTTCGGCGTCCAAGCCGCGGCTGCTTTGGTTGAGCGGTTCCCAGTAGGCGTGCGGTTTGGCATTGACGCGTTGGTTGTTGTTGTCTTTATCGGTGCGGTAGAGGGCGACGGAAGTATTCAGACGACCTTCGTTCCATTCGCCTTTCCAGCCGAGTTCGTAGTTGCGTCCCATAATCGGAGGCAGCAGGTTGTCGTTGTAGTCGCGGTTCATCGTTTGTTTGAAGATGGACGTGTAGGCGGCGTAAACGCTTTGTTTAGGCGTGATGTCGTAAGTGATGCCGGCATAGGGGATGAAGCGGTTGCGTTTGAGCGAGTCTGATGAACCTGCTACCCCGTCTTTGAGGTTACGATCCCAATAGAAGTCGCGTTTCCAGCTGGTATAGCGTCCGCCTGCGATAATGTGCAGTTTGTCGGTAGGATTGATGCGCGCGCCCAAACCAAAGGCATGGGTAGTATAACGGCCGTTACCGCCACGGGCTTTGGCTGTGGCGGAATCCCAATCGAGTTTGGCTTTCTCGCTGCCGTTAAAGGCATCTGCGTCATAGGTACTGCTGTCATCAAACCAGCGGTTGCTGGAGTTCACGTTCTCTTTGGAATAGCTGTGCATGAAGAAGAGATCGTGATTTTGGCCGAAAGCAAAGATGCGGCCGGTCAGGTTGTTTTGGAAAGTGAACTGGCGGTTGCCTGCATCGTAACGGTCGAAGCTGTATGTGGTCCCCAGGCCGTCTGTACCGATGCCGTTACCTGTGCCGCCCAGCGTGTAATATTCTTTTGAACTGGTGTTTTTACGCCAGTCCAACTTGCTGCTCAGTTTCCAGTTGTCGTTGAAATAATGTTCAAACTCGGTAAAAAGATTGTATTTTTTCAGGCGGGCTTCGTTCCAATCCGCACCCAGATAGCGGCTGCGTTTCCACTCTTTGCCGTCTGCTCGCATAGGCAGGCCGTCCGGATCGGGTGTTTCGGTTTGGTTGAGATAGCTTGCGCCCCAGGTAAGTTTGCTGTTGTCGCCGATGTCTTTGTCCATCACGCCATACAGAAGGACGTCGCGGCCGCCGGATTGGTCTTTGAAGGTTTTGTTGCTGCCAACCGAGCCGACAAAGCGTCCGCGCAGGCCATGCTCTTGGCTTAAGGTGCCGGATGCATCAAAGACGCTGTTTACTTTGCCCCATGAGTTTGCCATCAAATCGGCGGAAAGCTGGCGTTTTGCAGTCGGCTTTTTGCGGACGGCGTTTACCGTGCCGCCGGGTTCGTTGTTTGCCTGTGTCAAACCTGCCGCACCGCGCACCACTTCAATGTGGTCGTACATTGCCATATCGGTTGCACTGGTCGGGTCGCCGGCCGGGCCGCCTAAGCCGAATCCGCCGGGAGAGCCGAGTTGCGTGGCAATGCCGTCTTCTTCAAACTGTTCGATAAAATAGCCGCGCGACATGAAATGCGTGCGTCCACCGCTTTTGAAAACATTGATGCCCGTAGCGTTTTGCAACGCACCTTCTAAGTCGGTAATGCCCTGGTCTTCAATTTGTTTTTTAGTAATGACGCTGACAGATTGGGGAATTTCCCGCGGAGAGAGCACCAGCCCTGTGGTTGAGCGCAGGGCGGATACTGTGTAGCTGTTTTGACTTTCAGTGCGCAGGCTTTTGTTTTTACCCACTACGGTAACTTGTTCCACTTCAGCCTGTTGTACCTCTTCGGCAGCTTGTGCGGCTTGGGGCAATGCGGCAAGGCAGAGAGCAAGTGTGCTCAGTTTGAATAGTTTCTTAGAATGATGCATTTGATGAGGTCCTTGATAAAGAAAGGTCTGTTTGTTTTTAAATATTGGTGGCAATATCTGTTTAAATTGAGTCGTTATTTTTTATAAGCCGTTTTGTTTTAAAAATTAAATATAAATCCCCGAATCATTTTATTTGATTCAATTTTGATATTGTCAAACCATTGGGCCAAAAAAAGGTTGCCATCGGAAAGGAGGCCGTTGGCAACGAATGGAGGTGGTAATGCAATGAAAGCTAGATATAAGGAGTAGTACCAGCTAGCTATAAGTAACTATATCGAAACTGTAAGAAAAATCAACAGAAGTTGCCTGTTACTGGCAAAAATTTTTAGGCAGCTTGCCTAAAATCAAACTTTTGAGTCATTACTTGGTTAGTTGATGCAGGGAATTGGTATTGGCAGCTCTAGCTGAATTTGTTTCCAGGCCGTCTGAAAATTGCCGGTATTGTTCGGCTATAATGCTGTTTTGGTTTTTTAAAGCCTTTGTAAAAATACGGTTTTGTTGTTTTAAGCTGAATGTGGTTTGTAAAGGTTTTGGGATATGAGGAGAATGAGATGAAGAAAGTTTTGGTGTTGCAGCATGGGGATTTGGGCGCGTGCGACTGGTCGGCGTTTGGCGGTTTGGTTTCTGCGCCATCAGGGAAGTCGGTGTTGCGCGTGCCGGTTGATGATGATTTTGAATTGACGGACAAGATGCGTGCGGCGTTGATTGCGCAGCAGATAGATGGTGCGGTGTTGCCGGATGTGGCTTTTGCTGATTTGGGACTGATTGTCAGCGATATGGATTCGACGCTGATTACGATTGAGTGTGTGGATGAGATTGCGGCTGGTGTCGGGCTGAAAGATGAGGTGGCAGCGATTACGGAACAGTCGATGCGTGGCGAGCTGGACTTTGAGCAGTCTTTGCGCAAGCGTGTGGCTTTGCTGGCCGGTTTGGACGAGCGTGTGTTGGAAGAGGTGTACGAGAATGTGTTACAGCTGTCGCCGGGCGCGGAATTTTTGTTGGAAGAGTGCAAACGGAATGATGTGAAGTTTATGCTGGTGTCGGGCGGATTTACGTTCTTTACGGAACGCCTGCAACGGCGTTTGGGCTTGGATTTCCATTTTGCGAATGTGTTGGAAGTAGAAAACGGCAAGCTGACAGGCCGTCTGAAAGGACGGATTATCGATGCGCAGGCTAAGGCGGATTTGTTGCGTGAATACCGTGAACGACTGGGTTTGGCTCCGTGGCAGGTGGTGGCGATGGGTGATGGTGCGAATGATATTCCGATGATATTGGAAGCTGGGTTCGGCATTGCTTATCGGGCGAAACCGAAAACCGAAGCGAATGCGGATGCGTGTGTGCGCTTTGGTGGTTTGGAGCGGATACGCGGTTGGTTTGCGTAAACCGTTTGAGGATGTTTGTCAGTCAGGCCGTCTGAACAATCGGGAAACCGGTTTTCAGACGGCCTGATGTTTTATAAGGCGATAAAACGGTAGCCTTCGGCATCGGCTTCAAGAATGGAGGCGTAATTGTCGCGCCAGTCGCCGAGTACGATGCGGGTGTAATCGGCGTTGCGATGGATGTTTTCGCGGTGGGTATGGCCGTGGATGAGCAGGGGCGTGTGGAAGCGTTGGACGGTTTCGTGGGTAAAGGCCGGATTGACGTCCATGATGTCGGCGGTTTTGTGTTGCTTGTCCTGTTTGCTCTGCTTGCGGATTTTGGTGGCGATGTTTAGCCGGAGTGTGAGCGGCAGGAGCAGGAACAGGCGTTGCAGCCATTTTTGATGGACGGTACGGCGGAATTTTTGATAAGAATGGTCGTCGGTGCAGAGGGTGTCGCCGTGACAGAGCAGGGTAGGAGTGCCGAACAGGTCGATAACGGCGTACTCGGGCAGTAAGGTCATGCCGGTATCGCGGGCGAAGGCTTTGCCGATGAGGAAGTCGCGGTTGCCATGAATAAAATAGCAGGCAATGCCGCGCACGGTTAGGCTGCGGATGATTTGTTTGATGGTTTGCACCAAAGGGCTGTTTTCGTCATCGCCGATCCAAAAATCGAAAAGGTCGCCAAGAATGTATACGGCTTGGGCGTGAACGGCTTTTTCTTGGATAAATTTCTGGAAGAGTGCAGTTAGTTGAGGATGGGATTCGCTCAGGTGCAAATCGGCGATGAAGTAAATCGGCATGATGATGTGGGACGTGTGGTAAGGGTTTTATTATAACTTGGGTTGTCGCGTTTGGATTTGGGCTTGGTGTTTTTCGTTTGTAATGTAGTGATTTTATTGTTTTGATTTGGTGTGATAAAGGCCGTCTGAAACATCTTTTCAGACAGCCTTTCTGGTTTATTGGGCTTTGCCCTGATAGGTGATTTGTTTCAGCGTCTCTTCTTTGTACAAGTCGCTGATGGGGACGGTATAGAAGAATTCGTTGCTGCGGACAAAGCGGTTGACCAAGTCTTTGTCGAGATGGAGGACGTGGTGCCGCAGTTTGTTTAGGCCTTTGAATATCATGGTGCTCCAACGCATATAGCCGTCTGAATTGGGGCGGATGTCGTTCATGGCATCAAGGGCGAGAAGTTTGCGGTTTTGTTCCTCTTTGTCCAAAGGATGGGAATAGATGCTTTGGAAGTAGAACGGTTGCTCGGAGGGCGGCGGCAGGCTGAGGGAAGACCCTACTTTGCCGATAGGGAAGTCGTCGCTCAGATAATGTATGGTGTGCAAAAACAGATTGCCGCGGCGGTAATTGATTTTGCGCAGGGCTTCGATGGCGGCCAGCGCAGTATGTTGGTGGTCGGGATGCGCATCAATATTGGGGGACGGCGTCACGATAATATCCGGCTGGAACGTTTCTATCAGATAGCCAAGGTTGTCCACCAAGCTGGTCCAAGTCGAGCCGGGTTTGAGGTGTTTCGCCAATGGGGAGGTGTTGGCACGGCGGAAAATATCGACATCGACCGTATCGATTTTGGTCGATTTAATCTCTGTTTCCGGATTTTGGCGCATGGCGGTCAAAGTGCTGTCGAAGTAGCCCAGTTGCAGGATGTTTTCAGACGGTACACCGGCCAAAATGGGCACGGTCAGGCTGTTCCAAACGCGCATCCGGCCTTTTTGCAGATATTGTGCCTGGGTATCGCAGTCGCACGTGCTGTAAAGGTTGCCATAGTGGAAGCTGCCGCCTTCGCTGGCGGTTAAGGTGCAGATCATTGAATTGGCGGCATGTTTTTCATACAAACCGTATGCACTTAATTCTGCATCGTCAGCATGGGGTGCGAGGACAAGGATTTTTTTGCCGTCTAGGTTTTCACGCGGATAAACAGAGAGTTCAATTTCTTGATCGGGCAAGGTTAGGTATTTGCCTTCCAGGCGGATGGTTTTATCGCTGTCGGAGAAGGTGTCGCTCAGATTGATATAGCGCACGCCTTTTGCGCCGTATTCGAAATATTGCTTCCATTTGCCTTTAGATGAAATGGTTTCAACAAAAGGCAGTATCAGCAATCCTGCCCAAGTGGATTTGATACGGATTTTGGCAATAACGGTATCTTGCCCGCTGATAGCAGCGGGTAAAGTCAGGCTGCCACCCTTGAGGGTAGCATGCGCGGTAGAGGGAAGGGAGGGATAGTTATAGTCTTGGTGTGTGTTGTAGGCAAACTGTTTTTTATGAATAATTGAAGTAATAATAAGCAATGTAACAAAAAAAGTCAGTATCAGCCCCGTTAGTATTAGAAACATTGTCAGGTTCCTTTATCGTATAACAGCTATGATATTGCTTGCGGAGTCTATTTGTTTGTTTTTATTATAAACGGTTAATTTTCGCACCCTAACGTCATTAAGGTGAACATTTAAAATAAAACAGTTTGTGAGTTGATTATATATAAACGACCAAAATGTAGAAAGGCCGTCTGAAAAATTTGAAAGAAATTTCAAAAATTTCGGACGGCTTTGATATTTTAAAGGTTAAGCCGGTAAATTATGCTTCTTTTGTGTCAACTGCTTTCTGGCGCAGACGCAGGCCCAACTCGCGAAGTTGTTTATCGTCGACCACATTAGGTGCATTGGTCAGCAGACATTGTGCACGTTGTGTTTTTGGGAAGGCAATCACATCGCGGATAGATTCTGCACCGGTCATCAGGGTAACCAGACGGTCAAGACCGAATGCAAGGCCGCCGTGAGGAGGCGCGCCAAATTTCAGGTTGTCCAAGAGGAAGCCGAATTTTTCTTGTTGCTCTTCGGGGCTGATTTTCAGAGCGGCGAACACTTTTTCCTGTACGTCGGCACGGTGGATACGGATGGAACCGCCGCCTATTTCCCAGCCGTTCAACACCATATCATAGGCGCGTGCCAGGCAGTTTGCCGGGTCAGAAACCATCAGGTCTTCGTGACCTTCTTTAGGCGCAGTAAACGGATGGTGTACGGCAACGTAGCGGTCGGCGTCTTCGTCGTATTCAAACATCGGGAAATCGACAACCCACAAAGGTTTCCATTCGTCCACGAAGTAGCCGTTTTCTGCGCCGTGTTCCAAACCGACTTTGATACGCAGCGCGCCGATGGCTTCGTTCACGACTTTGGCTTTGTCTGCGCCGAAGAAGATGATGTCGCCGTTTTGTGCGCCGGTACGTTCAATGATTTCTTTCAGGGCGTTTTCAGACAGGAATTTCACGATTGGAGATTGCAGACCGCTGTCTTCGCCGTTGGAAAGGTTGCTGACATCGTTCACTTTGATATATGCCAAACCTTTCGCGCCGTAGATGCCGACAAATTTGGTATATTCGTCGATTTCTTTGCGGCTGAATTTCGCGCCGTTCGGTACGCGCAGGGCAACCACGCGGCCGCCTTTCATGTCGGCTGCGCCACGGAAGACTTTGAATTCTTCCGTTTTCATCAGGTCGGTCAGCTCGGTGAATTTCAGGTTGATGCGCATATCGGGTTTGTCGGAGCCGTAGTAGAACATGGCTTCGGCGTAAGGCATACGCGGGAAATCGCCCAAGTCCACGCCCAGCGCGTCTTGGAAGACTTGTTTTGCCATGCCTTCGGTGATGTCCATGATTTCATCCTCGTTCAAGAACGAGGTTTCCAAGTCGATTTGGGTGAATTCGGGCTGGCGGTCGGCGCGCAAGTCTTCGTCACGGAAGCACTTGGTGATTTGGTAGTAACGGTCGAAACCCGCCACCATTAACAGTTGTTTAAACAATTGAGGTGATTGCGGCAGCGCGAAAAACTCGCCCGGATGAACGCGGCTCGGCACGAGGTAGTCGCGCGCGCCTTCAGGCGTGGAACGGGTCAGCATCGGGGTTTCGATGTCGATGAAGCCTTGCGCGTCCAGATAACGGCGAACGCCCATAGCGACTTGATAACGCAGGCGCAGGTTGCGCTGCATCACCGGACGGCGCAGGTCGATAACGCGGTTGGTCAGGCGCACGTTTTCGTTGATGTTTTCATCGTCAATTTGGAATGGAGGCGTAGCGGCAGCGTTCAAGACTTCGATTTCTTTGGCAAGAATTTCGATTTTGCCGGAAATCATTTTGTCATTGGTGGTACCTTCAGGACGGTTGCGTACGCGGCCGGTAATGCTCAAAACGTATTCGTTGCGGGAAGAGTCGGCAGCGGCAAATGCTTCCGGAGTGTCAGGGTCGATAACGACTTGAACGATGCCTTCGCGGTCGCGCAGGTCGATAAAAATCACACCGCCGTGGTCGCGTCGGCGGTGTACCCAGCCTTTGACGGTAACGGTTTGGTCTAAGTATTGCTCGCTGATAAGGCCGCAATAGTTGGTACGCATAAAATCACCTTTTTATATTGTTCAATTTGAAAAAGAAGGAAAGGCCGTCTGAAAAAAGAAGACCTTAATTGTTATGTTCGGTATCACCGTCTTTAGACGGTTTTTGAGCGGGTAGGGCTTTAACCGGTAAGTCGTCCGGCATCACCATGCCCAGCGAAATTACATATTTCAATGCCTGATCCACACTCATGTTCAGCTCGCGAACGTCGCTTTTTTTAACCATGATGTAATAGCCGCCGGTCGGGTTGGGCGTGGTTGGAACGTAAACGGAAATATAGTCGTCATCTTGCGGCAGGCTGCCTTTGAGTTTGTCGGGGATATGACCGGAAACAAAGGCTATCGTCCAAATGCCCGGTTGTGGAAAGGGAACCAGTACGGGGGTTTTGAACGAGCGGCTGCTGTCGGAGAGCAGGGATTCGGAAACTTTTTTAACGCTGGAGTAGATGGATTTGACGACGGGAATCCGACCCAAAAGGCTGTCCCATGCGCCGAGAATCCGTCTGCCTAAAACGTTGGCGGCAAATACGCCGGTAACGAACAAGACGACGGTGGCGGCAACAATGCCCAAACCGGGTATGTTAAATCCCCAGAAATGCTGGGGCTGCCAGCTTTCCGGCAATAGGCTGATCAGTCTGTCGGCGGCGGATATGATGTAGGTCATCGCCCAGATGGTTACGGCAATCGGTAACCAAACCAGTACGCCTGTAATCAGGTATTTCTTTAAAGCCTTGGCGATTTTTCCGCTTTCGGCTGCGGCTTCTGTCATCTTTGTTTCATTCCGGCAAGTTTTGCCCAAACTTTGCATTATACGCGTTTGGGCGCTAGGAAACGAGTATTTTAAACGAATGGCTTGTTTTGTTTTATTGTTTCAGACGGCTGCGTTGATTGCACAGGCCGTCTGAACAATATGGGGGGAAATTAGATTCCGTCCCAGTCGTTGAACATCAGGCCGAAGCCGATGCCGTTTTGTTTGTGGTTGTAGTCAATCAGGCTTTCGCCGTAGCCGTGGAAACCGCGGACAACGCCTTTGAGTTTGCCTTTAATTGGGAAGGTGTAAGCAGCTTCAACGGCACCACGTCCGCTTTTCGGGTTGTAACGCAGGACGGAATAAACATTTTGTTTGTCATTGAAGCGGTATTGGACTTTCAAGTCGCCGTAGCCCATGTATTTGTTGATGTCCGGATTGTCGTCGTCGTCTCCTTTTTGGTCAAAGGCGCGAATCCAAACTCTAGGAATGACGGTCAGTTTGCCCCATTCCATGCCAGCCATGGCGTAAACGCGGTTCCATGAGCGGGATTCGGGGCGGCTTTGACCGTTGGACTGGTGAACAAAACCTGCACCGACCATACGCAGTTTGCCGCCGAAAGGCAGGTCTGCTTTAACGGGTTGGGTAATGAAGATTTCAGGTTCGTAGTCGGTGTTGCGGAACGGAGCGGATTTGCGGCCTTGGTTGAAGATTTGCCAGTCGGATTTTTGGGTGTAGCCAAACCATACGTCGGCACGGGTTTTGAATAAATCTTCGGCAATCTTGCTTTTGAAGGAAACCTGCATTTTGGTTTCGAGGCGTTTCTGCTCGCTGAATTTTTCCTGCGTGGTTACGCCGCGACTGGGGGATTCCGGGTGGTAGTTGGGACTGCTGTTGTACCAAACGGGCATGAGGTACATAGGGTTGTGCTCGCGTACGCTCAACAGGCCGCGTATGTCGTTTTTATCCAAATCGTACATCAGGCTTAAAGGCGTGTAGCTGTCGGCAGTTTCGCTTAATACGTCGTCTGAAATATTCGGATGGGTAGGGTTGTCGAATACGATGGCAGCTTCTTTTTTCTCAATGCTTTTACGGATGCTTTGTTCGAGGTCAACCGGTGTTTTGGCGGTTTCGGTTTGCGCTTGCGGCAGTGGGGATTGAGGGGGAAGTTGCGCCGAGTAGATGTTGTCGTAACACGCCAAACGGGTAGCGTTGTCTTGAATGGTGGTGCAGTGTAGGGCGGTATCGGCGGCGGCCAGTGGAGCGGCGACAATGAATCCGATACTTAGGGAATGTTTCAACATCTTGTTCATGAGAGTTTCCGTTGTTTTTCAGACGGCCTGATGAAAGGGTAAATAGGTTTATTTAGTCGGTTTGGGCGGTGAATACGGCAATGCCCCTGAAAGGCAAGACCTCAGGGGCATCGTATCAGCTCGATTATCCTGCTTTGGTTGTCAGGATTTCCGGCATCTGCGTCAGTATTAAGCCAAAGCTTTTACTTTAGCAGACAGACGGCTTTTATGACGGGCTGCTTTGTTTTTGTGGAATACGCCTTTGTCAGCGATACGGTCGATGACTTTAACGGATTCTTGGTAAACTGCTTGAGCAGCAGCTTTGTCGCCAGCTTCAACTGCTTTCAACACTTTTTTCACAGCGGTACGGAATGCAGTACGCAGGCTGGCGTTGTGGGCGCGTTGTTTAACCGACTGGCGGGCACGTTTGCGGGCTTGTGCGCTGTTTGCCATATTGAATATCTCCTGAAAAATAAATTCTGTAAACGCGCAATTTTAAAGACAGATTTCCTTATATGCAAGCTTTTTCTCTATAAACGCGCGCAAATCAGCCGTATTTTGCCCAAAAACGACAGCCGGTGCAACGCTTTTGGGAAAAAGATGATGTTGCTTTGCCTTATTTCAATAAAAATCAGATGGATATTGCTTTTCGTTTGCTTACGTTTCCATTACAATAGCCTAACTCTGCGCCGGGGTGTTTATGGGGTGCAGGGTTTCTTATTTATTGACATTAACCACTCTTTCATCAGGAATCTGCCCGTATGAAAAAATCTGTATTAGCCGTATTGGCCGCATTGTCTTTGGCCGCGTGCGGCGGTGGCGAGAAAAAAGCCGAGCAACCTCAAGCAGGCAGTGCGCCTGCTGCCAATGCCGAGGCAGCCGCTACCGATACTTTGAATATCTACAACTGGTCAAACTACGTTGACGAAAGTACAGTCGAAGACTTCAAAAAAGCCAACAATTTGAAGCTGACTTACGATTTGTATGAAAACAACGAAACGCTGGAAGCCAAAATGCTGACCGGCAAATCCGGCTATGACTTGGTTGTGCCGGGTATTGCCTTCCTGCCGCGCCAAATTGAGGCAGGTGCATACCAAAAAATCAATAAGGATCTGATTCCGAACTACAAAAACATCGACCCTGAATTGCTGAAGATGTTGGAAACTGCCGACCCGGGCAATCAATACGCCGTTCCTTATTTCTCCGGTGTGAACACTTTGGCGATTACTGCGAAAGGTAAAGAGCTTTTGGGCGGCAAGCTGCCTGAAAACGGCTGGGATTTGCTGTTTAAACCTGAATACACCAACAAGCTGAAATCTTGCGGCATTGCTTTGTGGGATACCCCGAGCGAAATGTTCCCAATCTTGTTGAACTACTTGGGTAAAGATCCTAAAGGCTCAAATCCTGAAGATTTGAAAGCGGCGGCAGAAGTTTTGAAAACCATCCGTCCTGACGTGAAACGTTTCAGCCCTTCCATCATTGATGAATTGGCGCGCGGCGACATCTGCTTGGCGGCAGGTAACGGCGGCGACTTGAATTTGGCCAAAGCGCGTTCTGAAGAAGTGAAAAACAATGTCGGCATCGAAGTGTTGACTCCGAAAGGCATGGGCTTCTGGATCGAATCTTGGCTGATTCCGGCCGATGCGAAAAACGTCGTCAATGCCCACAAGTACATCAACTACACGCTGGATCCCGAAGTGGCTGCGAAAAACGGTATCGCCGTAACCTTCGCGCCGGCCAGCAAACCTGCACGCGAAAAAATGCCTGCCGAGTTGGTGAACACACGTTCTATTTTCCCGAACGAGCAAGACATGAAAGACGGTTTCGTCATGCCTCAAATGAGCGCGGATGCGAAAAAACTGTCCGTCAACTTGTGGCAAAAAATCAAAGTTGGTTCAAATTAATTTTGAGTTGATTGTTTGAAGCAAAGCAAAGGCCGTCTGAAATTTTTCAGACGGCCTTTTTTAATGTTCCAATCTTTATCGTTTCAAAGCCAAAGTCAATACGCCTGCGGTTACCAAGCCTAAGCCTATCCACTCCTGCGTGCTTGGCCGTTCGTCTAAGAAAACGACGGCCATCAGGGCGACCAAGACCAGGCTGAATTTGTCGACGGGTGCGACTTGCGAGGCGTTGCCCAGTTGCAGGGCCTTGAAGTAGGCGAGCCAAGAGGCGCCGGTAGCGAGGCCGGATAGGATGAGGAATGTCCAGTTGCGACCGGTAAAGCCGTTCACGCCCTGCCATTTGCCGGTGTAGGTTAAAAACAATACCAAAGCGGCGAGGATGACTAAGGTGCGGATAAAGGTGGCGAAATCCGAATCTATGCCCTGTAAACCCATTTTGGCGAAAATGGCGGTCAATGAGGCGAAGCCTGCCGATGCCAATGCCCAAAACAGCCATGCGTTGCTGCTCATAATTTTATTCCTTTGTTTCAAATTGTTGACAATATGAATCCGCTTGTTGAGGAAATATCAAAATTTTCACTGCGGTTTGTCTTTGGAAAACGCTATAATAGAACTAATATTCTTTTTCTTCCAGCTGTCTTTAATTGTATTGTTTCAGACGGCCTTTCCCTCTCTCAATAAAGGAAAATCATGAGCTTCAAAACCGATGCTGAAATTGCCCAGTCTTCCACCATGCGCCCGATTGGTGAAATTGCCGCCAAGCTGGGTTTGAACGTTGACAACATTGAGCCCTATGGTCACTACAAAGCTAAAATCAATCCTGCCGAGGCATTCAAGCTGCCGCAAAAACAAGGCCGTCTGATTCTGGTTACCGCCATTAATCCGACTCCTGCGGGTGAGGGTAAAACCACTGTAACCATCGGTTTGGCGGACGCATTGCGCCATATCGGCAAAGACTCGGTGATCGCCCTGCGCGAGCCTTCTTTGGGTCCGGTGTTCGGCGTCAAAGGCGGTGCGGCAGGCGGCGGCTATGCCCAAGTTTTGCCGATGGAAGACATCAACCTGCACTTCACCGGAGACTTCCATGCCATCGGTGCGGCGAATAACTTGCTTGCCGCCATGCTCGACAACCATATCTATCAAGGCAATGAGCTGAACATCGATCCGAAACGCGTGCTGTGGCGTCGCGTGGTCGATATGAACGACCGTCAGTTGCGCAATATCATCGACGGTATGGGCAAACCTGTTGACGGCGTGATGCGTCCTGACGGTTTCGACATTACTGTTGCCTCCGAAGTGATGGCGGTATTCTGTCTTGCCAAAGACATCAGCGATTTGAAAGAGCGTTTGGGCAACATCCTTGTCGCCTACGCTAAAGACGGCAGCCCTGTTTACGCCAAAGATTTGAAAGCAAATGGCGCGATGGCGGCATTGCTCAAAGATGCGATTAAGCCTAACTTGGTGCAAACCATCGAAGGCACTCCGGCCTTTGTACACGGCGGCCCGTTCGCCAACATCGCCCACGGCTGTAACTCTGTAACGGCCACCCGTTTGGCGAAACACCTTGCCGATTACGCCGTAACCGAAGCAGGCTTCGGCGCAGATTTGGGCGCGGAAAAATTCTGCGACATCAAATGCCGTCTGGCGGATTTGAAACCTGATGCGGCTGTTGTCGTGGCTACTGTCCGCGCTTTGAAATACAACGGCGGCGTGGAGCGTGCCAACCTTGGCGAAGAAAACCTTGATGCTTTGGCAAAAGGCCTGCCTAATCTGCTGAAACACATTTCCAACCTGAAAAACGTATTCGGCCTGCCTGTGGTGGTTGCCATCAACCGCTTCGTGTCCGACTCCGATGCCGAGTTGGCCATGATTGAAAAAGCCTGCGCGGAACACGGCGTTGAAGTTTCCCTGACCGAAGTATGGGGCAAAGGCGGCGCAGGTGGTGCAGACTTGGCGCACAAAGTCGTTAACGCCATCGAAAACCAACCCAATAACTTCCGTTTCGCCTACGATGTCGAGTTGAGCATTAAAGACAAAATCCGTGCGATTGCCCAAAAAGTGTACGGCGCGGAAGATGTTGATTTCAGCGCGGAAGCATCTGCCGAAATCGCTTCACTGGAAAAACTGGGCTTGGACAAAATGCCTGTCTGCATGGCGAAAACCCAATATTCTTTGAGCGACAACGCCAAACTCTTGGGCTGCCCCGAAGGCTTCCGCATTACCGTGCGCGGTATTACCGTTTCTTCCGGTGCAGGCTTCATCGTTGCGTTGTGCGGCAATATGATGAAAATGCCGGGTCTGCCGAAAGTTCCGGCTGCCGAGAAAATCGATGTGGACGCAGAAGGCGTGATTCACGGCTTGTTCTGATTTAGATTGATTTTGAAATAGATAAAGGCCGTCTGAAACCGAGGTTTCAGACGGCCTTTTATGATTTAAGTGAATTTCAACTGGCTTTTTAAGAAATTGAAGAACTGGTCTATCATACCGAACAACGTATTGCGGTCTTCGCCAAACAAAGAAATGCTGCGGTCTTTGCTGATTCTGTCATAAGCGGCAAAAATGGTTTTCAGCTCTTCGGTGGTCAAGCGCAGTTGCTTTTCATGCAAGATTCGGCTTAAGAGTGTGACTTCTACTGGGTTCAATTCAGGGAAAAGGTGGCTGAACCACAATTCCATGGTGTATTGGACGGATCTGTTGATTTTGTCTCTTTTTTTGCTTTCTTGAGCGGTGTGTATCCTGTAAGACAACAAAGACTCGGGCAGGTTGGCAAAGGTTTTGCCATGTAGGGCGCATTGCACCCACATATGGAAATCGGGCGCAGTTTCTGTCGCGGTGTAGTTTATCTCAAGGTTTTTAATGCTGTCGTGCCGCCACATGGTGGTGGGGTTGAACATGTTTTGGGCGGCAAAGGAGAGAAAGGCTTTAATGTCTTTGTCGAGCAGGGGGAGGTCGCTTAAAACGGGTTCTCTTCCGGTTTGGTCATCAAAAAAGATGGTGGCTTGGCTGCCGACAATATCGATTTCAGGATGGCTGTCTAAAAACTGAATTTGTTTTTCAAAACGATCCAAGGCGCAAATATCGTCCGCATCCATTCGTGCCACATATTCGACCTCTACGTCTTTGAGCATATCCATGGCAAATTGGCAGGCAAACGGCTCGCCCCTGTTTTCCGGAAGATGGAAAACCTGCAAACGTGAATCTTTGGCTGCATAAGCCTCGAGGATTTCACCGGTTTTGTCTGTTGAAGCATCGTTGATGGCGATGACGAAAAAGTCGCGGAATGTTTGATTCAATACCGAATCCAAACATTCGGGCAAATAAGCTTCGGCGCAATAGGCCGGCAAAATAACGGCGAGTTTCATGTTTGCTTTCGATGTGTTTTGATGTGTGGTCGGTGGAAGATTTTACTATAAATTTCCCAAAAGCTAAGGCCGTCTGAAACCTTATTGCCAAGTTTTCAGACGGCCTTAGTGTGAATCCGATATACGAATTATTTAACGATTTGGTTCAATTCGCCTTTGGCATATTTGGTTGCCATTTTTTCCAAAGAAATCGGTTTGATTTTGTCGGCTTGGCCTTCGCAACCGAATGCGAGGTAGCGGTCGAGACAGATTTGTTTCATGGCTTCGACGGTTTTGCTCAAGTATTTGCGCGGGTCGAATTCGGATGGGTTTTCTGCCATGAAGCGGCGGATGGCACCGGTAGAGGCGAGGCGCAAGTCGGTATCGATGTTGACTTTGCGCACGCCGTGTTTGATGCCTTCGACGATTTCTTCAACCGGTACGCCGTAGGTTTCACCGATTTTGCCGCCGTGTTCGTTGATGACTTTCAGCCATTCTTGCGGAACGGAGCTGGAGCCGTGCATCACGATGTGGGTGTTCGGCAGGGCTTGGTGGATTTCTTTGATGCGGTCGATACGCAATACATCACCTGTGGGCGGACGGGTAAATTTGTATGCGCCGTGGCTGGTGCCGACGGCAATAGCCAATGCGTCAACGCCGGTATCTTTAACGAAACGTACGGCATCTTCAACGCTGGTCAGCATTTGGTCGTGGGAAAGTTTGCCCACTGCGCCTACGCCGTCTTCTTCGCCGGCTTCACCGGTTTCGAGGTTGCCCAATACGCCGATTTCGCCTTCAACGGACACGCCGCAAGCGTGGGAGAAGTTAACGACGGTACGGGTGGCATTGACGTTGTATTCGTAAGAAGAAGGGGTTTTGCCGTCTTCCATCAGCGAGCCGTCCATCATTACAGAGGAGAAGCCCAGTTGGATGGAGCGTTGGCACACGTCAGGAGATGCGCCGTGGTCTTGGTGCATTACCACAGGGATGTGCGGGAATTCTTCGACTGCTGCTAAAATCAGATGGCGCAGGAATGGGGCACCTGCGTATTTGCGTGCGCCTGCGGATGCTTGAACGATAACGGGGGCGTTGACTTGGTCGGCCGCCTCCATGATGGCGCGCATCTGTTCGAGGTTGTTAACGTTGAATGCGGGCAGACCGTAGCTGTTTTCGGCTGCATGGTCCAATAATTGGCGCATGGATACGAGTGCCATGAGGAGCTCCTGAGGTAGTGAAGGGTAAATTTATCCGATAAATTATAATGTTTTTTGAAATGAAAAACTACAAGCTGTTACATTGTTTTTATATATTAACGAACAGGGTCTCGGTTTATAATGGCAGAGTATTGAAAACGGGTGTGCAAAATGGATAGGATTTCGGTGGCCGAGTGTGATAAGCCTTTGTTTCAGACGGCCTTGACGGTGCAGGTGGGCGATGTGAACTATGGCGGTCATCTGGCGAACGATGCGGTGTTGCGTTTGTGCCATGAAGTAAGAATGCGTTGGCTGGCGACATTGGGTTGGAGCGAAATGGATGCCGGAGGGGCAGGCCTGATTATGGCGGATGCGGCGGTGCAGTATTTGGCGCAAGGTCATCATGGCGATGAGCTGTCGGTAGAAATGGGAGCGGCGGGCGTGGTCGGAGTGGGCTTTTCTTTGCTGTACCGTATCCGCAGGATTTCAGACTGCCTTGTGCTGGCGAAAGTGCAGACAGGCATAGTGTGTTTCGATTATGGCAAGCAACGAGTTTGCCGTCTGCCTTCGGCATTGAAAACGGTATTGGAGGCCGTCTGAAATGGCGGAATCAAACAATTTTGCGCTTCATCTTGAACGCTATCTGAAAACCTTGCTGCAACAAGGCAAGTCGGAGCATACCATTTCCGCTTATCGGCGCGATTTGAGTGAATTGATGCGCCTGTTGCCCGATAATTTTGAAAACGGCCTGCCGACGCGCCGTGATTTTGTGGCAGTATTGAAAAAGCTGTCGCAAAAGGGCTTGAGCGAAAGCAGCTTGGCGCGGAAATTGTCGGTGTGGAGGCAGTATTGTAGTTGGCTGGTGCAGATAGAAGTCATGGAAAGCGACCCGACATTTAATATGAAAGCGCCGCGCCTGCCTGAACGCCTGCCTAAAGCGTTGCCGCAAGAGCCTTTAAACCATATTCTTGACCATGCGCCTGTTGATGACGAGTTGGATGTGCGCGATAAGGCCATGTTTGAATTGATGTATGGCAGCGGTTTGCGCCTGAGCGAGATACAAGGTTTGAATCTGGACGGTATCGTCTTGGACGAAGGCTGGGCCAGTGTGAAGGGTAAAGGCGGCAAGCAGCGGCAAGTACCTTTGGTGGCTAAAAGCATTGCGGCATTGCGCGATTATTTGGCGGTGCGTATTGCCAAAGAGGGCGAACAGGCCTTGTTCACCAATAAGAACGGTGGCAGGCTGGGGCAACGTCAAATCCAAAAACGCCTGCAGGCTTGGGCGGTGCGCGTGGGCAGTGCCAGTCATATCTCGCCGCACATGATGCGTCACAGCTATGCAACCCATCTTTTGCAGGCATCGGGCGATATCCGCGCTGTGCAGGAATTGTTGGGACACAGCAATCTTTCCGCTACGCAAGTTTATACAAAGCTGGACTTTGATCATTTGGCGCGCGTTTATGATGAGGCGCACCCAAGGGCGAAACGGAAAAAATAATTTTGTTTGAGTCAGGCCGTCTGAAAGAATGTTTTCAGACGGCCTGATGTTTTATGAATAAAAAATACAGATAATTTGAAACCATTTGAATTTTTATCGGTCTGATGAGGTTTCAATATTGGTCTGATGTGCGGATAGCATAAAGATTGTAAGAAGCGAAGGCTTTTGCAATACCGTTTATCTTTTCAGATGACCGCTTGTTTGATAATATTAGTAATGAGAGCTAATATCATATTATGATATGCAGCCTTTAAAACAGCAGGTCTATAAACTTTCTATATAAGCATTAATGCTTATTTTGACTGTAAAACGACTTGCAAACGGGAATTGTTGCTATTAACATAACGGAATTATGGATAAAAAACGAATTTTAACTCCAGCCGTCGTGACTTCCGTTGCGTTGATTCACGTCGGCTTGGTTGCACTTTTATGGCACGCGCACAAACCGCCTCCTGTCGAAATGGCGAATATTGAATTTGTCGATTTGGGCGATTTCGGCGGTGGCGACGGCAGCCCTGAGGGCGAAGGGGCACCAGCCGCACCCGAGCCAACCCCTGAACAACCGAAACCCAAGCCGAAACCCAAACCTAAGCCTGTCGAGCCGCCCAAACCCGTTATCAAACCTGTGGTAACGAAAAAAGAAAAAGCGGATATCGTACAGCAAAAGGAAAAACCGAAACCTATCGAAAAACCTAAGCCCGAGCCTAAGCCGGAACCCAAACCTGAGCAGAAGCCCGAGCCAAAACCTGAACCAAAACCAGAGCCGAAGGCAGAACCTAAACCATCTCCCAAAGCATCTGAATACTCAGGCAGCAAAACCGGACCGAATACTGCGGAAAACGGTAAAGGCAACGGCGAAGGCAAAGCCTTGGGCGGAGAAGGAAAAGGCAACGGCGGCGGTACGAAAGGTACAGGCAGCGGCCGTGGCGAAGGCAGCGGATCCGGCAGCGGCGGTGCGAAAGGCGAACATGGTTCCGGTACCGGTGGCGGAGGTGGTGGCAGCGGTACAGGTGCCGGCAGCAGTAAAGGCAATCCTGCAAAAGGAACCTGCCATATTCCAAGACCTCCGTATCCTTCACTATCTACTGAAAATGGTGAAGAAGGCTTGGTTGTTTTGAAAGTCTTGGTTGGTCCCGGCGGTAAAGTGGATTCAATCAGTGTAAATAAATCAAGTGGTTATAGTCGTCTGGATAATGCAGCGCGTAAAGCCGTTAAAGATGGCAGCTGTAATGCAAGCGTTTGGACTGAATTTAAAGTACCTGTCAAATTCACGCTCGAATAAGTATCTAGGCCTAAGCTGATTGATTAGAAAATATATGCTGTTGGGAAATGATTTTAAATGACCCGATAGGAATTTTAATTTTATTTTTAACTTGGAAAAATTATGGATTTAAGTTTAGTTTTCAAATCAGGTGATGTGGTACTGATTGGTGTATTTGTCCTGATGTTGTTGATGAGTGTGGTAACTTGGAGCGTCATTGTGATTCGCTGCATCAAATACCGCAAAGCGAAAAAAGGCAATGCTCAGGTAAAAGAGTTGATGCTGAATGCGTTTACGCTGGCTGATGCCGTACAAAAAGCCAAAGCGGTAGAAGCACCGATGAGTAGTGTTGCCGATGAGTCTCTGCGCGCATACCAAAACTACCGTCAAACGACGAGCAAATCGCTGATTGACGAATTGCCTTTGAACGAATACTTGGTCGTTCACATCCGTAACAGTTTGACCCAAACCATGCGCCAGTTCGACTACGGTATGACCGCTTTGGCCTCCATCGGTGCAACCGCTCCGTTTATCGGCCTGTTGGGTACTGTTTGGGGTATTTACCATGCCTTGATCGGCATCAGCGAAAGCGGCCAGATGAGTATTGCTGCGGTAGCCGGTCCGATTGGCGAAGCTTTGGTATCGACTGCTGTCGGCCTGTTTGTGGCGATTCCGGCCGTATTGGCGTACAACTTCCTCAACCGTGGTACAAAAACCATCGCGCAAGATATGGACGCATTTGCACATGACCTGCATGTCCGCCTCCTGAACCAAAAGGACTAAACCATGGCTTTCGGATCAATGAATTCCGGCGATGATGCGCCGATGTCGGATATTAACGTTACACCTTTGGTGGACGTGATGCTGGTGTTGCTGATTGTATTTATGATTACCATGCCGGTGCTGACCCACTCGATTCCTTTGGAGTTGCCGACTGCTTCGGAAAAAGCGGCGAAAGAAGATAAGCAGCAACCTAAAGATCCTTTGCGTTTGAGCATTGATGCCAGTGGTGCTTACGTCGTTGGCGGCGATTCGGATACCAAAGTGGATTTGGCAACGGTAACTGCCAAGCTGAAAGAGGCCAAAGCGAAAAACGAAGATGTGATTGTGGCGATTGCGGCGGATAAAGCGGTTGAATACGATTATGTCAACCAAGCCTTGCAAGCGGCGCGCGAAGCTGGTATCAGCAAAATTGGTTTTGTAACGGAAACCAAGGCGCAATAATCCTTTTGAACACAATAAAGGCCGTCTGAAATTTGAGTAAAGTTTCAGACGGCCTTTTGTTGTATTTGGTAACTATATGTCCAGGCTGTATAATTAGCGGATTAAATTGAATAATGACAATACAGGAACCACTATGACAGAAACCATCAAACGCGACAGTATGCAATACGATGTCGTGATTGTCGGCGCAGGCCCGTCGGGTTTGTCTGCCGCCATCAAACTCAAGCAGCTTGCCGAAAAGAATGGACGCGAAATCAGCGTTTGCGTGGTGGAGAAGGGTTCGGAGGCCGGTGCGCACTCGCTTGCAGGCGCCATCATCGATCCGATTTCTTTGAATGAGCTGATTCCTGATTGGAAAGAAAAAGGAGCGCCGCTGACGCGTACAGTGACGAAGGACAGGGTTTTGTTCCTGACCGAGAAAAAAGCCTTCAACCTGCCGGTTACCCCGAATTTCGACAACCATGCGAACTATATTGCCAGCTTGGGCGAAGTCGTGCGCTGGTTGGCGGAGCAAGCGGAAAATTTGGGCGTGGAAATCTATCCGGGCTTTGCCGCCGCCGAAGTGCTGTATCACGAAGACGGTTCGGTTAAAGGCATTGCGACCGGCAATATGGGCGTGGGCAAAGACGGCGAGCCGACCGACAGTTTCCAGCCCGGCATGGAGCTTTGGGCGCAACAAACCATATTTGCCGAAGGCTGCCGTGGCTCGCTTTCCAAGCAAATCATCGAACGCTTCCAGCTCGACCAAAACAGCGAGCCGCAAACTTACGGCTTGGGCATTAAAGAAATTTGGGAAGTGCCGTCTGAAAAACATCAGCCCGGTTTGGTCATGCACAGTGCAGGCTGGCCGCTAGACAGCAAAACCTACGGCGGCTCGTTTATTTATCACTTTGATGACAACAAAGTCGCTGTCGGCTTTGTGGTCGGTTTGGATTATCAAAACCCTTATCTGTCGCCGTTTGAAGAGTTCCAACGTTTCAAAACCCATCCTGAAATCCGCAAAACCTTTGAAGGCGGCCGCCGTATCGCGTATGGCGCGCGTTCGCTGATTGAAGGTGGTTTGCAAAGCCTGCCGAAACTCTCGTTCAAAGGCGGCGTTTTGGTCGGCGATGCGGCGGGTTTCCTCAATATGCCGCGTATCAAAGGTATTCATACTGCGATGAAATCCGCTATGCTCGCCGCAGAAGCCGTGTTCCCCTTGTTGGAAAACCTTGAAGAAGTGGAAAGCTTCGACAGCGGCAAAGAGGCAGTGGATTATCAGCAACGTTTTGAACAAAGCTGGCTGTATCAAGAGCTTTACGCCGCGCGCAATGTCCGTCCGTCATTCAAATGGGGCGTTTACCTCGGCTCAATCTATACCGGTATCGACCAGATGATTTTCAGAGGCAAAGCCCCGTGGACTTTGAAACATCACGGCAAAGACAACGAGCAGCTCAAAAAAGCAGCCGAATGCAAACCGATTGATTATCCGAAGCCCGACGGCGTGTTGACCTTCGACCGCTTGAGCAGCGTGTTCCTTGCCAACCTTGCGCACGAAGAAAACCAGCCCGACCATTTGGTGCTGAAAAATCCGCAGGTCATGATAGACGTAAACTACAAAGAATACGCCTCGCCCGAAACCCGCTATTGTCCGGCTGGTGTATATGAAATCGTCGAAGAAAACGGCAGCCCGCGCCTGCAAATCAACGCCGCCAACTGCGTACACTGCAAAACGTGCGACATCAAAGACCCGACGCAAAACATCACTTGGATTTGTCCCGAAGGCGCAAGCGGGCCGAATTACGGCGGAATGTAATTGACTGTTTGAAGTCAAAACCTAAAGACCGTCTGAAAAATTTCAGACGGCCTCTATCCTATTATTTCATCAATGGACGCATTATGAACACACGCATTTGGCAGGCAGGCCGATTTGAAATCGCCTTGGACAAACCGAAAATCATGGGCATCGTCAATCTGACCCCCGATTCATTATCCGATGGCGGCACCTATTCGCAAAATGTCTCAACAGCATTGGCACATGCCGAGCAGCTGCTGAAAGACGGCGCGGATATTCTTGATATCGGCGGCGAATCTACCCGCCCGGGTTCGGATGGTGTTTCTCTCGAAGAAGAATGGGCCAGAGTGCAGCCGGTTTTGGCGGAAGTGGCCAAGTGGAATGTTCCCGTCAGCTTGGACACGCGCCACACGGCAATCATGGAAAAAGCCTTGGCGCAAGGCGGCGTCGATATTATCAACGATGTTGCCGCATTGAGTGATGAAGGCGCAGTCGCATTATTGGCGCAACAGCCGAAGACAGGCGTGTGTCTCATGCACATGCAGGGTTTGCCCAAAACCATGCAGCTTAATCCGCAATATCAAGATGTCGTCGAAGAAATCGCGCGTTATTTAAAAGCACGCGCGGCAGAATGCGTTCAAGCAGGCATTGACCCTGAACGCATCACGCTCGACCCCGGCTTCGGTTTCGGCAAAAACCTGCAACACAACATTACCCTGATACAACATTTGCCTGAGTTGATGGAAGCAACCGGATTCCCCCTTCTGATCGGCATATCGCGCAAAAGCATGATTGGCGAGCTGACAGGCGAACAAGATGCCGCCAAACGCGTACACGGCAGCGTCGCAGCCGCTTTGGCCACAGTGGCTAGAGGCGCGCAAATCATCCGTGTTCACGATGTCAAAGCAACATCGGACGCTTTGAAAGTTTGGGAAGTATTGGGCGTATCGGCATAATGTCCGAATAGAAAACCAACAGGCCGTCTGAAACATTTGCCCGGCATCTTGAACAAGCAACAAGTTATGCTATAATCCGCTTCTACTCTTGACGGGTCTGTAGCTCAGGGGTTAGAGCAGGGGACTCATAATCCCTTGGTCGTGGGTTCGAAACCCACCGGACCCACCAAATATTAAAAATGCCCGAGGCTTTTGGCTTCGGGCATTTTTGTATTTATTGGTTTGTGAAGGGTTGGAATATAATGTCGAGTATAGCAATTTGGTTATGTCGTCCAATATATTTTTTAGGGAAAATTCTTTTTAAAAAAGAAGGAGTAGTTTGGTGGAGTTATTGCCTTATTTTCTGTTTTGTTTAATATTTTTTTATTTTATTGCAATTATAATTAATTCAGTAATGGTATATAAAATATTAAAATCAGAAGGGGTGGATATAGGTTTTTTTGAATATCTATTTATTGGAAGTATGCAATTTAAATTTTTCAGAGTGCTGTTTGGAATACAAAAAATATCCAATAAATTTTATTTGAAAATATTAAGAATAAATTTTACGGTTGCTATGATTATTCTTATTTTATGGTTTTCTGTTGTCTCATATTTGACGTATTCAGTATAAAAATTAACCTATCAAATGAAAGTCGTTTATTTAAGCCGCAGGGTTTTTTATAAACCAATACCGTCTGAAAATCTTAATTTCAGACGGCATTTTTTATTTTTCCGAGTAATACCACATGCGCCTATATCGAAAGGCTGATGATTATTTCGATATAGCTGGACTGTTTTTCAGACGGCCTGAAGACTTAATCAACTATTCGGCTTATTTCGTTGATGGGGATACGCGGGGTATAGAGTATGTCGTAGGTTGGTTTGTCCAAAAGATCTTGCAGGGAGTATTGATCTAAATGGTTGAAGAAGGCTTTGATGGCGCCGGTAATGATGCCGGTTAGTCGGCAGGATGGGGTGATAAGGCATTCGTTGTTGTCGCCCATGCATTCGACAACCTGCATCGGCTCAAGATGGCGGACGACTGCGCCGATGTTGATTTTTTCAGGAACATCCGCCAAGCGCAAACCGCCGCCTTTGCCGCGCACGCTGACCAGAAATCCGCCTTTGACTAATGAGGTAACCACTTTCATTAAATGGCTTTTGGAAATATTGTAAGTCTCGGCAATGGTGCTGATATTGACGAGGGTGTCATCATTGATGGCGGTATAAACCAATACGCGCAATCCGTAATCGGTATGTTGGGTCAGATACATGGCTGGCTCTTTAG
Organism: Neisseria sp. P0014.S002; assembly: GCF_051958295.1. NCBI lineage: Bacteria > Pseudomonadati > Pseudomonadota > Betaproteobacteria > Neisseriales > Neisseriaceae > Neisseria > Neisseria sp. P0014.S002. The sequence goes on from NZ_JBQCVO010000002.1 coordinate 426,726, forward strand.
ATATTTTTATTATATGTCAAAAGCGTATTGCTTGGAGAGGGGCTGTTTGACTTTATGTGGGATTGGGTTTCATAATATCTGAAACATTTAAATTAATCCAGTTTGACAAACTGTTGCCATTATAACGAACTTATGAAACCCTTGAAACGCCACCCTGCCTTAATAGAACTTTCCCGTGAGCATCATGGCTCGCTGTCGTTGTGCGTCCGTCTTCTGCGTACGCCGGAGCAAAGCCATCAAGCAGAGCTGGATCCTCATTTTGCGGAACTTGAGCCACATTTTTTGGAAGAGGAAACCATGTTCGCGCCGTATTGGGATAAGGTTGATCCGGCGTTGAGGCAGCGTTTTGAAGGCGATCATGCCAAGTTGCGTGCGATGATGGCTCATCCTGAATATATGAATGAATCATGGAATAAGGATTTTGCGGTAACTTTGCGCGATCATGCGCGTTTTGAGGAACGCGAGCTTTTTCCTGCGATTGAACCTTTTTTGCCTTTGCCTGAGAATGTGTAATAGGAAAGGGAATCGATGGCCGTCTGAAAAGTTTCAGACGGCCTCTGTTGCTGTTTTATGATGATATAAAAATTGAAGGAACCACCATGAACGATTTGTTCAAACATCCCGTATGGGCAATGGCCTTCCGCCCGTTTTATTCGTTGGCGGCTTTGTATGGCGCATTGTCTATATTGCTTTGGGGCTTCGGCTATCAGGGTACGCCTGAATTGCCGGGTTTGTATTGGCATGCCCATGAAATGATTTGGGGCTACGCCGGATTGGTTGTCATTGCATTCTTGCTGACAGCAGTGGCAACTTGGACTGGCCAGCCGCCCACGCGCGGTAAGGCGTTGGCAGGTTTGACCGCATTTTGGCTGCTTGCGCGTTTGTGTGTGTTTATTCCCGGCTGGGGTGCAACGGCAAGCGGCATATTCGGCACGATCTTTTTCTGGTATGGCGCGGTGTGCATGGCTTTGCCGGTAATCCGTTCTCAAAACAAGCGCAACTATGTTGCCGTATTTGCTATTTTTGTTTTGGGCGGTACCCATTTTGCGTTCCATATGAAAATGCAGCCGTTTGATGCCATCGCACTGATGACCGGTTTGCAATCCGGGTTGATTATGGTGGCCGGTTTTATCGGTTTGATCGGTATGCGGATTATCTCGTTCTTTACGTCCAAACGGTTGAACGTGCCGCAAATTCCCAGCCCTCAGTGGGTAGCGCACGCATCGCTTTGGCTGCCTATGCTGACTGCTATGATGATGGCTCATAACATATTGCCGAAATTGGCTGCTTTATGCTCTATTGCTGCAGGTGTGATTTTTACCGTACAAGTATATCGTTGGTGGTATAAAGCCGTACTGAAAGAGCCTATGCTTTGGATTTTGTTTGCCGGCTATCTGTTTACAGGTTTGGGCTTGATTGCTGTCGGTCTTTCTTATTGGATTTCAAGCTTCTTGAATCTGGGCGTACACCTTATCGGCGTTGGCGGTATCGGCGTGCTGACTTTGGGTATGATGGCACGAACTGCGCTTGGCCATACCGGCAACTCTATTTATCCGCCACCTAAAGTGGTTCCTGTCGCCTTTTGGCTGATGATTGCCGCAACGGTTATCCGTGTTTTGGCTACCTTTGTGAGCGGTACGGCATACACGCACAGTATCCGTTGCTCCGCCGCTTTGTTTGCCGTGTCTCTGCTGTTGTACGCATGGAAATATATTCCTTGGTTGATCCGTCCGCGTTCGGATGGTCGTCCGGGTTAACGGTTTGGCAAAATGAAAAGGCCGTCTGAAAAGTTTCAGACGGCCTTTATTTGTTGATAATAAAAAAAGCCTTTCAAAGTATGAAAGGCTTTTATTGAAATAGTGGCCTCGCCAACAGGAATCGAACCTGTATTTTACGCTTAGGAGGCATACGTTCTATCCGTTGAACTATGGCGAGGCGTTAAAGGAGGGGATTTTAAACCTTTCCGGCAACAAAAGACAATAAGCCCGCGGCAATCAAAGGGCCGACCGGAATGCCGCCGACGAAGGCAACGCCGATGACTGTGCCGATTAATAATCCGGTTACCAAAACAGGCTGTTCGCTCATCAATGGAACACCGCGTCCGGCAAGCCAAGCGACAAATATGCCGATAAGGACGGCGGCAATCATTTTGAAATTGAGAAACTCGGACAGCGGCGGAATCTGTATTTTGCCGGAAACCAGCGGACTCAATACGCCGATGGTCAGTATAATGATGCCCACTTGCAAGCCGTGTTTTTCCACGAAGGGAATGTATTGCGACAAAGCGGTTTGCTGCATCAGCAATAAGACGGACGCCGAAATCGTAATCGAGTTGTTGTTGCTGACAACGCCTAAAAAAATCAGCGTAACCAGAAACAAAGGGACAAAGCTGAAATTCATTGGATTAAGATACTCGAGCCAAGGATTCTTTTGCCAGTTGGATCATGGCATCTTTGACTTCGCTGTCAGGCAACACGTCCAATGAAGCGATGGCTTTGTCGACGGCTTTTTTCGCCTCGGAAATCGAATACGGCAAAGCGTCGGAGTTGACGACATAGTCGTGAATTTTTTCAAAATAACTGCGGTCGGCATTTTCCAAAGCATGGCGCACATCGTTGGCTGCCTGCTCGGAGCCGTTTCTCATCAGGTAAATCAATGGCAGGGTAGGTTTGCCTTCTGCTAAATCGTCGCCGACGTTTTTGCCGATTTCTTCGGTTTCGCCAGAATAGTCCAATACATCGTCAATGATTTGGAAAGCCGTACCGACATACATGCCGTAGTCTTTCAAGGCTTGCTCGTGTTCAGGGGAAGCCTTGCCCAAAATTGCACCGACTTGCGCGGCAGCTTCAAACAATTTGGCTGTTTTGTATTGGATAACTTGGACGTATTGCTCTTCGGTAATATCCGTATTACCGATGTTCATCAGCTGCATGACTTCGCCTTCGGCGATGATGTTGGTCGCATCTGCCATCACTTCCAAGATACGCATGCTGCCCGAACCAACCATCAGTTGGAAGGCGCGTGTATATAGGAAGTCGCCGACCAAAACAGCCGCCGCGTTGCCGAAGAGGTTGTTTGCCGTTTTACGGCCGCGGCGCAACTCGCTTTCATCGACGACATCGTCGTGCAGGAGGGTGGAGGTGTGGATGAATTCCACCATTGCTGCCAGCGAGTACAGTTTTTCATCGTCATGCCCGACTGCTTTGCCTGCCAAAATGGTAATAATCGGACGCAGGCGCTTACCGCCCGCGCTGATGATGTATGTGCCGATTTGCGAAATCAGCGCAACATCGGATTGAACAGCTTGGTTGATGACCGCATTAACTTTGGCAAGGTCATCGGGCAGGTGGCGTTGGAAGTAAGGCAGGTTTTCGAGCATAAAACATTCTCTGTTGATAAAACGGAGCGGGGCTCCAATGAATCTGTTTAAACCCGTACATTCGGTCGGGGTAATAACGTTGCATAAAGATATCAGCAATCCAGCGCGTGATTATATCAGTTAAAAAGCATGCAACATATCTTTCAGACGGCCTTTTCACTTGTAAATAAAATAAATTTTGACAAAACAGGCAAATAGAAATAGAATAGCTCGTTTCGCACATGGTGTGCGGAATGTTAACCTAATTCTCATGGAGTTGAGTATGTACGCGGTCGTAAAAACCGGCGGTAAACAATACAAAGTTTCCGTTGGCGAAAAATTGAAAGTAGAACAGATACCAGCCGAACTCGACAGCCAAATCGAACTGACTGAAGTTTTGATGATTGCTGACGGCGAATCTGTAAAAGTAGGCGCACCTTTTATCGAAGGCGCAAAAGTAACAGCTAAAGTCGTTGCTCATGGTCGTGGCGAGAAAGTACGCATTTTCAAAATGCGTCGTCGCAAACACTACCAAAAACGCCAAGGCCATCGCCAAAATTTCACCCAAATCGAAATCGTGGCAATCGCCTAATTTCAAGTAAGTTCAGGAGTATTACAAATGGCAAGTAAAAAAGCAGGCGGTAGCACCCGCAACGGTCGCGATTCAGAAGCCAAACGCTTGGGCGTTAAAGCCTACGGCAACGAGCTGATTCCGGCAGGCTCTATCATCGTTCGTCAACGTGGTACTAAATTCCACGCAGGTGACAACGTAGGCATGGGCAAAGACCACACTTTGTTTGCTAAAGTCGACGGTTACGTTGAATTCAAAACCAAAGGCGCGCTGAACCGTAAAACCGTCAGCATCCGTCCTTACACCGGTTCTGAAGAATAATCGTTTTACGATTGAAAGCCGCATTCCTTTTCGGAATGCGGTTTTTGTTTGTCAGACTGTTTTGTCTGTTTGATAAAATCCGTATGTCGTGAAGCTTGATTTATATTAAGGCCAAAGTAAAAACGTGCTTATAATCGATGGCCTTTGTTTTATTCTATTGACTCTTTCTATATAATCTATCAAATGCCTTTGATTTACCCTCATGTAGCTAAACACAGTAAACTTAAGGCCGTCTGAAAAAATCCGTATCAGTTGAATACAAGGAATTCCTCCCATGAGCTTACATAGTGATATTCTCGTCGTCGGCGCAGGCCCTGCCGGATTAAGTTTTGCCGCAGAGTTGGCCGGAAGTGGCTTGAACATAACCCTGATTGAAAGAAGTCCTTTAGAAGTGTTGCAAAATCCGCCGTATGATGGCCGTGAAATCGCACTGACGCACTTGTCGCGCGAAATCATGCAGCGATTGGGTATGTGGGATTTGATTCCAAAAGACGAAATTTATCCTTTGCGCGATGCCAAAGTGTTGAACGGTCATTCCGATTACCAGCTCCATTTCCCGCAACCGACTCAGGCGCGCGGCGAGCCTGCAGACTGCTTGGGCTATTTGATCTCCAACCACAATATCCGCAAAGCCGCTTATGAAGTCGTGTCCAAATTGGACAACGTCAAAATTCTGACCGGCACCAATGTTAAAGAAGTCAAAACTTCTGACGATGAGGCGCAAGTTATTTTGGAAAGCGGCGAAGTATTGACCAGCCGTCTGTTGTTGGCCGCCGATAGCCGTTTCTCGCAAACGCGCCGTCAATTGGGCATTTCTTCCGATATGCACGATTACAGCCGTACCATGTTTGTGTGCCGCATGAAGCATACTCTGTCCAACCTGCATACCGCCTATGAATGCTTCCACTACGGCCGTACCATTGCGTTGCTGCCTTTGGAAGAACACTTGACCAATACAGTGATTACGGTGGACAGCGATAAAGCCGAAACGATTAAAAACATGTCGCCGGAAGAATTGGCGGCCAGTGTGAAAGAGCAACTCAAAGGCCGTTTGGGCGATATGGAACTGGTCAGCACCATTCACAATTATCCTTTGGTCGGTATGATTGCCCAACGTTTCTACGGCAAACGCAGCGCGTTGATCGGCGATGCCGCAGTCGGTATGCATCCGGTTACTGCGCACGGCTTCAACTTGGGTCTGGCAAGTGCCGATCTTTTGGCTAAATTGGTTCTCGAAGCCGAGCAACGCGGTCAGGATATTGGTGCGAAGAGCCTGCTGGAAAAATACAGCACCAAGCATATGCTACACGCCCATCCGATTTACCACGGCACCAATATGCTGCTGAAACTCTTTACCAATGAAACTGCTCCAGCAAAACTGCTGCGCGGTTTGGTATTGCGTGCAAGCAATAACTTCCCGCCGCTGAAAAAACTGATTACCAAACAATTGACCGGTTAATCATTTGAAAACATAAAAGGCCGTCTGAACGATCAAAGTTTCAGACGGCCTTGTTTTTTATCTACTGCTTATTCGGCTAAAACCGATTCGGGCATTTCTTGACGGACGTTTAAGGAAGTCAGTTTTTTGGTCAAGATGCTCAATACGATGCCGTAGGCAGGCAGGAAGAAGAGGGTGCAGATGGCGAGTTTGAACAGATAATCGACAAATGCGATGCCCTGCCAGTTTGCCGCCATAAATTCATCGTTGCTCGCATAAAAGGCAACGGCGAAAAACACCAGCGTGTCCAAAGCATTGCCGACAACGGTGGAAGCGGTGGGGGCAATCCACCATGATTTCAGACGGCGTAATCTGTTGAACACGAAAATATCGAGGATTTGCCCGAGCGCATAGGCGGAAAAGCTGGCCAATGCGATACGGCCGACGAAGGTGTTAAATTCGGCCAAAGATGCCCAGCCTGTCCAGTTGCCGTCATGAAAGAGGACGGAGAAGACGTAAGAGAGCAGCAGGGCGGGGAACATTACCCAAAAAATAATCCGTCTCGCCAACGGCGCACCAAAAATGCGCACGGTCAGGTCGGTAGCGAGGAAGATAAAGGGAAAGGAAAATGCGCCCCAAGTGGTAAAGATACCGAAAATTTGAAAGGGGAACTGCACCAGATAGTTGCTGGCGGCAATAATAAAAATATGGAAAAGCACCAGCCAGAAGAGCGCTTTCTTCTGCTGTGCGGCGGTAAATTCGTACATGGAAATCTTTCGGAAGTTTTTCAGAAGGTATGAAGCCTTGCGAGACTGTGCAATAGAGAAATTCTTGCCATGAAAAGGGCGTTAGGCCGTCTGAACAGGGTTATTGTGCATCGTGCTCAAACAGGCGTTTGCGTGCCAAAGCTTCAAACTCTGTGCCTGCTTTGCCGTAGTTGGCAAACGGATGAATGGCGATGCCGCCGCGCGGTGTGAATTCGCCGAATACTTCGATGTATTTTGGATCCATCAGGGCGATGAGGTCTTTCATGATGATGTTGACGCAGTCTTCATGGAAGTCGCCGTGGTTGCGGAAGCTGAAGAGATAGAGTTTCAGTGATTTGCTTTCCACCATTTTGATATGGGGGATGTAGCGGATGTAGATGGTGGCAAAGTCGGGCTGGCCGGTCATCGGGCAGAGGCTGGTGAACTCGGGGCAGACGAATTTGACGAAATAGTCGTTGTCGGGATGTTTGTTGTCGAACGCTTCCAAAATTTCAGGCGCGTATTCGCTCGGGTATTGGGTTTTTTGGTTGCCCAAAAGGGAGATGCCTTGCAGCTCTTCGTTGTTGCGGGACATGAGGTTTCCTTAGTTTTTTAATGTGGGAGGTTTTCGAACCACGGGGTGCGGATTGTAATATAAATTGAATAGCTTGTGCGGATTTTATAGCGATGAATCAGCAAGATAGGTTTCAGACGGCCTGTTTTGTATTTTATGAAACCTGTTTTCCGCTTTACAATAGCAGCCAATCAACAGGCCGTCTGAAAGTATTTGTATGTCTTTAGCCCAACCCAAACGTATTCTGATCATCAAATTGCGCCATCATGGCGATGTGCTTTTGAGCACGCCGGTGGTCGATGCGCTGAAAACCCATTTCCCCGATTGCGAAATCGATATGCTGGTGTATGCCGGTACGGGACAGCTGATTGCCGATAATCCGCAGATTGCGCAGATTTTTACCATTGATCGAAATTGGAAGAAGCTGGGCGTATTCAAGCAGTTGGCGTGTGAGAAAAACCTTTTGTCTAAGCTGAAGGCACGCGATTACGACTGGGCCTTCAATCTGTCCGATCAATGGCGCGCGGCAATAATCGCCAAACTGTGTGCTCGTTGCAGCGTGGGTTTGGACTGCATTAAGCGCGACGGTTTTTGGTGGCGTTTCTGTCATGATTTTATCAACCATGAGCTTGATCCCAGCCATCATATCGTTGAAAACCAATTGAATATCCTTGCGCCGCTTATCCAGCCTGAAGACGTCGCCGATGCGAAGGTACGCCTTTGGGTAGCACAAGATGCAAGGGAAAGCATGCAGCAGAAATTGCGTGAGCAGGGGTGGAGCGGTGAAGATTATGTGTTACTGCACCCGGGTGCGCGTTGGCATTTCAAATGTTGGGAAGACGGCAAAAACGCCGCCATCGTACAACTTCTGCTCAACAGCGGACAGAATGTCGTATTGACTGCTTCTCCCGACACTGTCGAACAATACATGCTTCAGGAAATTATAGGCCGTCTGAATATTCCGGAAGGCAGAAAAGTATATGTGTTGTCCGGATGTTTGAGCCTGCGTGAATTGGCGGCGGCCATTGAGGGCGCCAAGCTGTTTGTCGGTGTCGATTCCGCACCGATGCACATCGCTGCAGCTTTGGATAAACCGCAAATCGCTTTGTTTGGCGCGTCATGGGTGGATAAATGGCGTCCGTATTCCGAGCAGGCGGAAGTCATTTATGCCGGCGATTATGCCGAACTGCCTCACCCCGACAGCATCGATACCAACGATCCGACCCGTTTGTTGAAAGCGATTCCGTTGCAGGATGTGTGGGACAAAATTTCGGCCAAATTGGAGGCGTTGGAGGCTTAAAACCGCTTACCACGATCCGTTAAACGTTTTAGCTTTGCGCCAAAACGCCCATTTTGAACGGCGGCCGATTTCCAGCGTGCCGCCGTTTTCGCCGTCTGTGGCAATGCACACGGTTTTCAGACGGCCTGAATCAAGAGCGTCCCATAAAGGCGCAAACCAACGGGTTTCCCAGCTTTCCAAAATATCTTTGTATGCCCAAACATCGCCTGTCTGTAAGGTGGAAACCAAGTCGTCCAAAAAGATAAGGCCGTCTGAAACCGTGTTGCCTGTTTCTTGAACCATCTCAAACCAAGCCTTCAAATCATACGGCGCATCGAGTTTGGGCGTATCTGAAAAACGCGCCCATGCGCTGTCTGAAGCGACAATATCCGCAGACTGTGTACCGTTCGCATCGTTCCACAGCCACAAACCGTTGATTTCCGGCAATCCTTGTTGTTCACGCGCTTGGTTAATCGGATGCGTGTGGAGAAACATTTGGATTTCCGTCTGCATGGCCAACCAAGACACCGCATCTTGGCCGTGCGCCTGACCGTCCATTTCCGGCTGCCCGCACACATCCAAAACACATTCCGCGCCCCAATCTTCTATCGTCGGCATACTGAGCAGCCACATGCTTTCGCAAAGCGGCTCGAATTGCCAATCTTTATCTTGATAAAACGCCGACAAATCCGCACATAACCGTTGCGCCTCCTCTTTTTGGATGCCGATAAACTCGCCGCTGATAATGTTGACATGGTGCATGCCCATCTGTTGCCAAACCGGAGAGGCAAAAGCGGCCGCGCGTTTTTGGCTTGTGTGGCGTAAACGTTGCACTTGGGCAATGAGGCTGCCGTTCCACAAATGGCGTCCGTAAAATTCAGACGGCCTGAGTGTTTCTTTGCGTAATGTGCCATAACGCAAAAGACGGTTAAAAGCAGGTAAGGCAAGCTCAGGGACGGATTCGTCGGCAAAGCGGTTGAGCGAGGGGAGGGCGAGGGTCAGCTTCATAAGCGCAAATAGATAGAAAAACCGTTATTTTACGCGACAAATGATGCGTTTCGGAACCTTGCCCTCACGTACTCAAAAAGAGCCGTTCAGACGGCCGGTTTGGAAAAAACGGGCTGCCATGCTAAAATGCGTGGCGTAAATTTCAGAAAAACAGGGTGTAAATCAACACAATAGCCCTGATAATAACGTCAATCTCAAACACGACCTCATTCATTCCGAATGAAAACCTGATTTTCAGATCGGAAAAAAGACTCAAAGTCCTTTATCCCCAAAACTGTTTAAACCAGCAGGCGGTCGCAGCAGGCCGGATGTGCCGGCATTCTGCAAACCTCAAAAACAGACCGCCCCATTAAGGATAACGCGTGATTAAAAACAAATATTCCACTCGATTCAAAGCAACCCTCTTAGCGTTTCTGCTGCCGACTTCGGGCATCATGACCGCATACGCCATTACCGACCCTCAACCTGCACAAACCGATTTCAAAGTCGAGCGTATTTCCGAAGAGCTGCCTGCCGTTTATGTGGAAACCAATACCTACCAATCCAGCTATTGGGCGCAAGAAGCCGTCCAAGCCGGCGACTCTTTGGCAGACGTTTTGACGCGCATGGGTGTCAACCAAGAAGACATCAAGCAAATCATGGCGAAAAACAATGCCAACCTCGACATGAAAAACCTGCGGACCAACCAATCCGTCAACATCCGCATCGATTCTTCAGGCCAAGTGACCGACGTTCAATTCTTTACCGATGAAGAATTGGAACGCAACTTGGTCGCTTTGGAAAAAGTCAAAGGCAAATGGCGCATCTCCAATGCCGAAATCGACATGAAAACCATGCCGACCCTGCGCTCCGTGCAAATTCGCACTTCCGCCATCGGCGATATGCTCCGTGCCGAAATCCCTTCCGAAGTGTATATCCAGCTCAAAGAAATCTTTGCCGACTCGTTTAATATGAGCGATTTGAAAGAAGGCGATACCGTGCGTCTTTTGTACAACAGCATGTATTTCCGCGGCCAACAAATGGCGGTCGGCGATATTTTGGCGGCTGAAGTGGTTAAAGACGGCAAAACCTACCAAGCCTATTATTACAGCCAAGGCAAAGGCGACGAAGAAAGCGGCAGCTACTACGACCAAAACGGTAAGTCCCTGCAACAAAAAGAAGGCTTTAATACCGAGCCTGTTGCATACACGCGCATTTCTTCCCCGTTTGGCTACCGTGTCCATCCGGTTTTGCATACCGTTCGTATGCACACCGGTATCGACTATGCCGCGCCGACCGGTACGCCTATTAAGGCTGCTGCCGACGGCGAAGTGATTTTCAAAGGTTGGAAAGGCGGCTACGGCAATACCGTGATGATCCGACATGCCAACGGTGTGGAAACCCTGTACGGTCACATGAGCGCGTTCAGCCCTGCCGACGGCAGAGTCCGCGCCGGCGAAGTGATTGGTTTTGTCGGTACAACCGGCCGTTCGACCGGCCCGCACCTGCACTACGAAGCACGCGTCAACGGCCAGCCGGTCAACCCGACTACCGTCGCCCTGCCGACGCCGAAATTGACCCCGACCAATATGGCCGCGTTCCGCAAACAGCAAAAAGATGCCAGCACGATGTTGTCTACCATCCGCTCTTTGCCGGTTTCCGTAGCGCAGCTGGATTAATAAGATAAAGGCCGTCTGAATAAGGTTTCTTTCAGACGGCCTTTCCCATTAAAATTGATACCTCAACGCCCACGTTTACTCAGAGAAAACTTATGTCTGCTTATCAGCCCATTATCCAATCCCTGCTTGATACCGACCTGTACAAATTCACCATGCTGCAAGTCGTGTTGCACCAATTCCCGCAAACCCACAGCCTCTACGAATTCCGCTGCCGCAACAAAGAGATGGTGTATCCGCTGGCCGATATTCAAGAAGACTTGGAACGCGAGCTCAACGCCCTGTGCCAGCTGCGCTTTACCCATGACGAACTCGACTATCTGCGCAGCCTGCGCTTTATCAAAAGCGACTTTGTCGATTATCTCGAACTTTTCCAGCTCCAACGCCGCTTTGTCCAAGTCAGCCCTGATGACCAAGGCCGTTTGAACATCCGCATCGAAGGCCCGATGATACAGGCGATGTTCTTCGAGATTTTCATTCTTGCCATCGTCAACGAACTCTATTTCCGACGCTTGGAAACGCCTGCCGTCATCGAAGAAGGCGAGCGCCGTTTGCAGGCCAAAGCACAACAGCTGAAAGAAATTGCAGCTACACAAAATCCGAATGATCCGCCGTTCCTTATTTCCGATTTCGGCACGCGCCGCCGCTATACCCTCGCATGGCAGGAACACGTTATCCGCACCTTGCTGGAAGCCGCTCCCGACATTGTACGCGGTACCAGCAACGTTTATCTCGCCAAAAAAATCGGCATCACACCCATCGGCACCATGGCGCATGAGTTCCTCCAAGCCTTCCAAGCCTTGGACGTACGTTTGCGCAATTTCCAAAAAGCCGCTCTGGAAAGCTGGGTACACGAATACCGCGGCGACCTCGGTATTGCCCTGACCGACGTGGTCGGCATGGATGCCTTCTTGCGCGACTTCGACCTCTACTTCGCCAAACTCTTCGACGGCCTGCGCCACGACAGCGGCGATCCTTATGTTTGGGGCGACAAAGCCTACGAGCATTACAAAAAACTCAAAATCGACAGCCGCACCAAAATGCTGACCTTTTCAGACGGCCTCGATATTGAGCGTTCATGGGCGTTGCACCAATACTTCAAAGACCGTTTCAAAACCAGTTTCGGTATCGGTACCAACCTGACCAATGATTTGGGACACACGCCTTTGAACATTGTCTTGAAGCTTGTCGAGTGTAACGGCCAATCTGTTGCCAAGCTCTCCGACTCCCCGGGCAAAACCATGACCACCAACAACACCTTCCTCGCTTACCTGCGTCAAGTGTTTGATGTACCGGAGCCGGAAGAGAAAGCCTAAAAAACAAAGGCCGTCTGAAATGTTCAGACGGCCTTTTTAATTAATCCATATCGCTTTCAGGTAATTCTGCCGAACCCATGCGGCGTAAGATGATATTGGTTTTGTTGTGCATTCGTTTGCTCTTAGGGTGGTCTGCGTAAAACAGCGGAGCCGGAACGCGTGCCGTGAGTTTGGCGGCTTGTTGGCGGGTGAGGGCGGAGGCAGGTTTCTTGTAGAAATACTGGGATGCCGCTTCCGCGCCGAATACGCCGTAGTGCCATTCGATTGAGTTCAGATACAGCTCAAAAATGCGGTCTTTGTCGGTAACGGCTTCCATCATTGCGGTAATTGCCGCTTCTTCGCCTTTGCGGATGTAGCTGCGGCTTTCGTTGAGAAACAGGTTTTTCGCCAGTTGCTGGCTGATGGTCGAACCGCCGGCTTTGACTTCGCCGCTTTGCTTATTGCGTTTCATGGCGTATTTGATGCCGTTCCAGTCAAAGCCGCTGTGTTCGGCAAAGTTGGCGTCTTCGGAAGCAATCAGGGCTTTTTTGAGGTTGACGGAAATTTGGTCGTAAGGCACCCAGCGGTAATCCAGCTCGACATCGCGGCCTTCTTTTGCAAATTGGCTCATGCGCATGGACATAAAAGCGGTTTTGCTGGGCGCGACGGCGCGGTAGGTAATGATGTTGCCGTACACATAAGCGTTGAAGAAAATGAAGATGCCGATGGGCAGGGCAATCAGCCATTTGATGATGCGGAACATGGTTACAGGGCTTTCATGTATTCGATAACGGGGCGGATATCGGGCGTAAATCCGCGCCAAATATGGTAAGAAGCGGCAGCCTGACCGACCAGCATACCCAGGCCGTCTGAAACTTCGGCCGCGCCGTTGCTTTGGGCAAAGTTCAAAAACGCCTGCGCCGCTTCGCCGTAAACCATATCGTAGGCAAGGCGGCAGTTGCGGAAAATTTCAGGGCTGACGGCAGGAAGCTGACCGCTCAAGCCGCCGGATGTGCCGTTGATGATGATATCAAAACCGCCGTTCAAATCCGCCATCGGGACAGCTTCAATGCCGAAAAGCTGCGCCAATTCCTCGGCTTTGGCATGGGTACGGTTGGCAATGACGATACGGGCAGGGCGGTGTTCTTTCAAAACCGGAATCACGCCGCGCACCGCGCCGCCTGCGCCCAAAAGCAAAATGGTTTTGCCCTCGATGGCAATATTTTTAACCTGCGTGATGTCGTTGGCCAAACCGATACCGTCAGTGTTGTCGCCACGTATTCTGCCGTCTTCCAACCACACCAGCGTATTGACCGCGCCGGCAGCCAAAGCGCGGTCGGAATGCTTGTCCGCCAGCGCAAAAGCTTCCTGTTTGAACGGAACGGTTACATTCGCACCTTGCCCACCCTCAGCACGAAACGCCGCAACAGCCTCGGCAAAACCGCCGATTTCGGCACAAATGCGCCCATATTCGATGGCCGCACCTTCCTGCAGCGCAAACTGCTGATGGATTTGCGGCGATTTACTGTGTGCAACAGGGTTGCCGAAAACGGCGTAACGCGGGGTGTTGTTCATAAAACGGGTCTGAAAAAACAAAAGAAAAGAGTGCTTATTATAGCGGTCTTTATGTTAAGAAAGCGTAATGTAAAATTGTTGACAATTAAACAGTCTGAAACTATATTTCATTGCGTAAAAACGGGTGCCCTGATGTATTTCAGACGGCCTTACCGTGGTAGAATAACAACTTAAACCTATTCCCTCAGGAGCTGAAGATGTCCATCAAAGACGCTGTAAAACTGATTGAAGAAAGCGAAGCCCGCTTCGTAGATTTGCGCTTTACCGATACCAAAGGCAAGCAGCACCACTTTACCATCCCCGCCCGCATCGTCCTCGACGATCCCGAAGAATGGTTCGAAAACGGTCAAGCGTTTGACGGTTCGTCCATCGGCGGTTGGAAAGGTATTCAGGCTTCCGATATGCAGTTGCGTCCCGATGCGGCTACAGCCTTCGTCGATCCTTTCTACGACGATACCACTGTTGTCTTTACCTGCGACGTTATCGATCCGGCTGACGGCCAAGGCTATGACCGCGACCCTCGCTCTATTGCACGCCGCGCCGAAGCCTATTTGAAATCTTCCGGCATCGGCGACACCGCCTATTTCGGCCCCGAGCCTGAATTTTTCGTTTTTGACGGCGTAGAATTTGAAACCGATATGCACAAAACCCGTTACGAAATCACTTCCGAAAGCGGCGCATGGTCAAGCGGCCTGCATTTGGACGGTCAAAACACCGGCCACCGCCCGACCGTCAAAGGCGGTTACGCACCTGTTGCGCCGATTGACTGCGGTCAAGACCTGCGCTCTGCCATGGTCAATGTTTTGGAAGAACTCGGCATCGAAGTGGAAGTCCATCACTCTGAAGTCGGTACCGGCAGCCAAATGGAAATCGGCACCCGTTTCGCCACTTTGGTTAAACGCGCCGACCAAACCCAAGACATGAAATATGTGATTCAAAACGTTGCCCACAATTTCGGCAAAACCGCTACATTTATGCCCAAACCCATCATGGGCGACAACGGCAGCGGTATGCACGTTCACCAATCCATTTGGAAAGACGGTCAAAACCTGTTCTCAGGCGACGGCTATGCCGGTTTGTCCGATACCGCCCTTTATTATATCGGCGGCATCATCAAACATGCCAAAGCCCTGAACGCGATTACCAATCCGTCCACCAACTCCTACAAACGCCTCGTGCCGCACTTTGAAGCGCCGACCAAACTGGCATATTCCGCCAAAAACCGTTCCGCTTCCATCCGCATTCCGTCTGTGAACAGCAGCAAAGCACGCCGTATCGAAGCGCGTTTCCCTGATCCGACCGCCAACCCATACTTGGCATTTGCCGCTTTGTTGATGGCCGGTTTGGACGGTATTCAAAACAAAATCCATCCGGGCGACCCTGCCGATAAAAACCTGTACGACCTGCCACCGGAAGAAGATGCATTGGTGCCAACCGTTTGCGCTTCTTTGGAAGAAGCACTGGCAGCCCTCAAAGCCGACCACGAATTCCTCCTGCGCGGCGGCGTGTTCAGCAAAGACTGGATCGACAGCTACATCGCCTTTAAAGAGGAAGATGTCCGCCGTATCCGCATGGCACCGCATCCGCTGGAATTTGAAATGTATTACAGCCTGTAAAACAGCTGAGGCATTTTAAATAGGAAATCAAAGGCCGTCTGAAACTGGATTGAAGTTTCAGACGGCCTTTAGGCTTGAAATAGATAGGACGCTCGAATTGGGTATGATAGCAAGAAGCAATGAATCATGCCGTTTGAAAGCCTTTATGGAATTGGTACTGCGTGTTAAATTTCAGCATGACAGGCCTTTTATTAAAGATATTCGCCATTACTTTATAGTGAACCAGTCTTCAAATTTAATCCGCAAGGTAAGGGCATTACTTGGAAAGAGCTGAAAGAGTTTTTCAGTTCGAATAAAAAAGAAGACGATTAAAGCCTCAGGCCGTCTGAAAGGATATTTTTTGTTTTCAGACGGCATGTTTGATAAGGAAAACCATGTTTGCAAATTTTGATTTAGGTGTATTTCTGCTGGCAGTATTGCCCGTGTTGTTGGCCATTACCGTGCGCGAAGTGGCACGCGGTTATACGGCGCGGTATTGGGGCGACCATACCGGCGAGCAGTTCGGGCGTTTGACCCTCAATCCGCTGCCGCACATCGACCCTGTCGGTACGATTGTCGTGCCGCTGGTGTGTCTGATGATAGGCAGTTTTCTGTTCGGCTGGGCGCGTCCTATGCCCATCGATTCGCGCAATTTCCGCGATCCGCGCCGTGCGTGGCGTTGGGTGTCGATTTCAGGTCCGATTGCCAATCTGATTTTGGCGTTCTTTTGGGGCTTTGTCGTCGTATTTTCTGCGTATGTGCCTGAGTCTTATCAAGCGCCATTGGTGCAGATGGCCGGTTACGGTGTGATGGTGAACTCGATTTGGGTCGCGTTCAGCCTGATTCCGATTTTGCCTTGGGACGGCGGTATTTTTATCGATACCTTCCTTAACGCCAAACAGTCCATGCAGTTCCGTAAAATCGAGCCATACGGCACATGGATTATCCTGATTCTGTTGTTTACCGGCCTGCTGGCCAAACTGATTTGGCCGATTATCGCCATGATTCAGGCCGCAGTGCAGATGGTTGTCATGCTGTTTATTTAAATATTGTGGCTGAAAAGGCCGTCTGAAACTTAGTTTCAGACGGCCTTTTTCATTGTGCAACATGTAAATACGATTGGAAAAGTTGCTTAAAAATTGTACAATTTCAGCCCTTTCAATTTGGCGCACACATCATGCACATCGGCGGCTATTTCATTGACAACCCCATCGCACTTGCTCCCATGGCAGGCATTACGGACAAACCGTTCCGCCGGATTTGCCGCGAGTTTGGCGCAGGGTGGGCGGTATGCGAAATGCTGACCAGCGATCCGAGCTTGCGCCATACCAAAAAAACCTTGCGCCGCAGCGATTTTGAAGGCGAGGGCGGAGTTGTGGCCGTGCAGATTGCCGGCAGTGATCCGAAGCAGATGGCGGAAGCTGCGCGTTACAACGTCGGCTTGGGCGCGCAGGTGATTGACATCAATATGGGCTGCCCGGCCAAAAAAGTCTGCAATGTGCAGGCAGGCAGCGCATTGATGCAAAACGAGCCTTTGGTTGCCGAAATCTTGGAAGCCGTTATCAACGCGGTGGACGTACCCGTTACCCTCAAAACCCGTTTGGGCTGGCATGACGAACATCAAAACTTGCCGACCATCGCCAAAATTGCCGAAGAATCAGGCATTGCAGCCCTTGCCATCCACGGTCGCACGCGCACGCAGATGTACAAAGGCGAAGCGCGTTATGAACTGATTGCCGAAACCAAAGGCCGTCTGAACATCCCCGTTTGGGTCAACGGCGATATTACTTCGCCGCAAAAAGCTGCCGCCGTCCTCAAACAAACCGCTGCCGACGGCATCATGATAGGGCGCGGCGCACAAGGCAGGCCGTGGCTTTTCCGTGATTTAAAACATTATGCCGAACACGGCGTTTTACCGCAGGCCTTGAGCTTGGCAGAATGCAATGCCACCATTTTGAACCACATCCGCGCCATGCACGAATTTTATGGCGAAGTGGCCGGCGTACGCATCGCCCGCAAACACATCGGCTGGTACATCGACGAAATGCCCGACGGCGAACAAACACGCCGAGAAATCAACCGCTTGGACAGCGTCGCAGCACAATACGATACCCTTGCCGCCTATCTTGAGACGCTTTCAGAGAAAACCGACCGTTGGGTATGCCACTATCGGGAAGGCTGAAGAGTTTCAGACGGCCTCATCATCTAAAAACAAATCTATTTAAAAACAAATCCAAAGAAAGACATCACGATGAATCAAACGACTACTGACATTGCGCAATGTATTGAACAAAACTTACGACAATACTTCAAAGACTTGGATGGTACGGAACCTTGCGGTGTGTACGATATGGTGTTGCACCAAGTCGAAAAGCCGATGCTTGCCTGCGTGATGGAGCAATGCGGCGGCAACCAGTCTAAAGCTGCCGTTATTTTGGGTTTGAACCGCAATACCTTGCGTAAAAAATTACAACAGCACGGTATGCTGTAATACTGCAGGGCAACCCGTCCTGACGGTCGAAGGAGAAATAACAATGCAAAATCCGAATAAATTAAATATCCATTTCATCTTGCACGAGGCATTTGAAGTGCCGGGAGCATATTTGAAATGGGCGCAATGGCGCGGACATAACATCAGTGTAACCAAAGTGTACGAAAGGGAAGCTCTGCCTGATAATGTGGACGATATAGATTTTTTGATTGTGATGGGTGGGCCGCAATCGCCTGATGAAGACAGACAGACATTCCCGTATTACGACCCCAAATCTGAGCTGCGCCTGATGTGTCAGGCGATGGCGGCGGATAAATATATTGTCGGCGTGTGTTTGGGTGCGCAGCTTTTATCCGTTGCCTACGGTGCGCGCCACACGCGCAGCCCTGAGCGTGAAATCGGCATTTATCCGATTGAGCTGACGGCGGAAGGTTTGGCGGATGCCCATGTTTCCCTGTTGGGCAAAACCCTGAATACCGGCCATTGGCACGGCGATATGCCCGGTTTGACGAATGAGGCGGTTGTGTTGGCAACCAGCAAAGGCTGTCCGCGCCAGATTATCCGTTTTGCGCCCAAACATTATGCATTCCAAGCACATTTGGAGTTTGACCGCGAAGCCGTCGGAATGCTGATTGCGGCGGACGGGCGCGAAAATGTGGCCGAACAAAGTCAAGCCCAAACTTATGTCCAACATCCGGATAAAATCGAAGCGGCGGATTTCAGTGAAATGAATGCCAAACTCTTCGACTTTTTGGATTCACTGACACAATCAAAATAAAAACAGCTTGAAAAGGCTTCAGGCCGTCTGAAAACCAGAGAAGAAACGATTAATTTTTTGCCATGAATTGAACCATGCTTTACCAAATACTCGCACTGTTAATCTGGGGCAGCTCGTTTATCGCTGCCAAGTATTCCTACGAGATGCTCGACCCGACGCTGATGGTTGAAGCGCGGTTGTTGATTGCCGCGTTGATGGTGCTGCCGTCGTGCCGCCGTCATTTGGGCAGGATTCCGCGGAGCGAGTGGAAGCCGTTGTTGTGGATTTCCTTTGTCAACTACGTTGTCGTTTTGATGCTCCAGTTTATCGGTTTGAAATATACATCCGCTGCCAGCGCGGTTACCATGGTGGGGCTGGAGCCTTTGCTGGTGGTCTTTGTCGGTCATTTCTTCTTTAACGACAAAGCCAAACTTTACCACTGGATTTGCTGCGCGGTGGCGTTTGCCGGCGTGGGCATGATGGTAATGGGCGGTGCAGAAGAGGGCGGTACGATTGACTGGTTCGGCTGTCTGCTGATTTTGCTTGCGGGATTGGGTTTTGCAGGCGTGATACGTCCGAGCCAGCAGATGATTGCCCGTATCGGCGCGCCCGCATTTACCGCGGCTTCCATGGCCGTGGCGGCGGTGTTGTGCCTGCCGTTTTCGCTGGTGTTGGCAGACAGCTATCAAATCAACTGGTCATGGGGCGGTACGCTGTCGATTTTGTATATGGGGATCGGTTGCAGCTGGCTTGCCTATCTGTTGTGGAACAAAGGCATGAACAAAGTCCCTGCCAACGTCTCCGGCCTGCTGATTTCGCTTGAGCCAGTCATCGGCGTTATCATGGCGGTGTTAATTTTGGGTGAACATTTAAGTGCCATGTCGGCGATGGGCATTACCGTCGTTATTGCGTCCACTTTTGTCGCCGGTATGTTGGCGCGTGTCAGCAACAAACACAAAAAGGCCGTCTGAAAACGGTTTCAGACGGCCTGAAGTAAGCAGTATCTTTTTTCAATAAAACATTTTGGGAAAATTTCTATGAAACGCATTATCTCCCTGCTTTTGCTTGCCTGCCCTATCTTGGCGTCGGCTGCACCCGATAACGACAAAGCCGCCGTACAGGCCGTCATTGCCAAGTATTACAACCGACCGCTTGCCGCGCACAAATGCCAGCTCGTCAAGCCGCCGAAAGACAGCGAGACAGCATCTGACAATATTATGTATTGCATGAAACCCGTTGCCGACCATACCGTAACGCGCAACGGCACGCCTACGCGCTATGTGTTGTACACAGGTTTTGCCTACGATATGGAACAAAAAGTAAAGCAAGATGCCCATGCTTCTTCGGGTCTGGCGGAATTGTTTGTTTTGGAAAAAGCAGACGGTAAGTGGGCAATCAAACAACATGGAAGCGATGAAATCGGTGCATGGGGGGATGTGCCGGAGAATAAGGATTGGCGGTTTGTCCAGATGGGTGAGCAAAACTGGGGCTACACTGTCGAATCAGGTTATACAGGTCAGGGTGAAACGACAACCGGAGAAAATTTCCTGTTTACCGATAATAGCAACCGTGTCCGTAAAAGCTTAATTATCAACGGTAACGATAACGGCGCATATTTTGGCGATTGCGATGAATATAAAGGGCGCGAAAAACGAAACTGCAAAGACAGATATACCAGCCTGGAAGCCAAAATTGCTTTTGACAAAAGTCGTCCTGCCGTATCCGGCGTGTGGGCGTTGACTGCAAAACTCAGCGGCGTATCAGGAAAGAAAAATTATAAAAATCAAAAATATATTTTCCCTTATAACGGCAAAACCCACGTCGCCCCCAAAAACTATCCCTTAGGCGGACAATAGTTCCCTTGAAAAACGCTTTTATCAAACCATTACTACCTCAAGTCAAATCCCGTGAAAGAAACGCATAAACTCTGGGCTGCCCTCATCATTACCGGCATTATCGGCGGCATGGTCGGCATTGTACTAACCGAAATCATGCATACGATTCAACATCTTGCCTATGGTTACGGTTCAGACGGCCTATACGTTTCTTTCAGGGAGGGCGTATCGCAGGCAAGTCCAGAGCGACGTATCGGCGTGATGGCCTTTTGCGGCGTGGTGGTCGGCTTGGGGTGGTGGTTGCTCAAACGCTACGGCAGACCGCAACCGAGCATTAAAGCCGTGGTTAAAAATCCGCTTGCCGGTTTTCCATTTTTTGAAACCGTCAGCCATGCCCTGTTGCAAATCATTACCGTCGGGCTTGGCTCGCCGCTCGGCCGCGAAGTTGCACCGCGCGAAATGACTGCTGCCTTTGCTTCAGTAGGCGTCAACCGTTTCGGGTTGAGCGAAGACGACGCAAGGCTGGTCATCGCTTGCGCCTCAGGTGCAGGTTTGGCGGCCGTGTATAACGTGCCGCTCGCCTCCACACTTTTCATCCTCGAAGCCATGCTTGGCTTATGGACGCAGCAAGCAGTCGCCGCCGCATTGCTGACTTCAGTCATCGCCACCGCCGTCGCACGCATCGGCTTGGGCGACGTACAGCAATATCATCCGGCCAACCTTTCCATCAACACATCATTACTTTGGTTTTCCGCCATCATCGGCCCGATACTGGGCGCAACCGCCGTCTTTTTCCAGCGCACCGCCCAAAAATTCCCCTTCATCAAGCGCGACAACATCAAAATCATTCCCTTGGCCGTCTGTATGTTTGCACTTATCGGCGTGATTTCCGTTTGGTTTCCCGAAATTTTGGGCAATGGCAAAGCAGGCAACCAACTGACCTTTGGCGGATTGACCGACTGGCAACACAGCCTTGAGCTGACCGCCGTCAAATGGCTGGTCGTCTTGATGGCGCTGGCGGCAGGCGCATACGGCGGCCTGATTACCCCGTCCATGATGCTCGGCAGTACCATCGCCTTTGCCGCCGCAGCCGCGTGGAATACTTTCTTTCCTGCCATGTCGTCCGAAAGTGCGGCCGTTGTCGGCGCTGCCGTTTTCCTCGGCGTTTCCCTCAAAATGCCCCTGACGGCCATCGTCTTTATTTTAGAACTCACCTACGCCCCCGTTGCCTTACTCATGCCCTTATGCGCAGGCATGGCAGGCGCAGTATGCGTAGCGAAGAAAATGGGATTTAAATAGTCAAAAACATCAGGCCGTCTGAAACCGAGTTTCAGACGGCCTTTTACAATAAAATTGTCAACAATATCTATAAAAACCTACTGCCAAAAAGACGAAAATAGCGGATAATACCGCCCTGAAAATTCATCCCATATCGATTAAACCTTCAACAAAGGAAATCCCATGCCTTCCATCAAACGCGCCCTGATCAGCCTGTCCGACAAGACAGGCGCAGTCGAATTTGCCCAAACCCTGACCAAGCTCGGTGTAGAAATCCTTTCTACCGGTGGTACAGCAAAGCTCTTGGCTGATGCAGGCGTTCCCGTTATCGAAGTTGCCGACTATACCGGTTTTCCCGAAATGCTCGACGGCCGCGTGAAAACCCTGCATCCGAAAATCCACGGCGGCATCCTCGGCCGTCGCGATTTGGACGAACACGTCGCTAAGATGGAAGAACACGGCATCGGCAATATCGATTTAGTGTGCGTCAATCTTTATCCCTTCGCCGCTACCATCGCCAAACCAAACTGCACACTGGAAGATGCGATTGAAAACATCGACATCGGCGGCCCGACCATGGTGCGCTCTGCCGCGAAAAACTGGAAACACGTCGCCATCGTTACCGACACCGCCGATTTCCCGGCCATCGCAGCCGAACTCGAAGCCAACAACGGCGCATTGAGTGACAAAACCCGTTTCAACCTTTCACGCAAAGCATTCAGCCATACCGCCCAATACGACGGCATGATTTCCAACTACCTGACCTCGCTTTCAGACGACGTCTTGAGCGGTCAGCCTCAAATCGGCGAATTCCCAAGCCAGTTCAACCAAAGCTGGATTAAAGTGCAAGACATGCGCTACGGCGAAAATCCGCACCAACGCGCCGCGTTCTACCGCGATATTTACCCTGCCGCAGGCAGCCTTTCCGCCTACAAACAGCTCCAAGGCAAAGAATTGTCGTACAACAACATCGCCGATGCCGATGCCGCTTGGGAAGCAGTCAAATCCTTCGACGCGCCCGCCTGCGTGATCGTGAAACACGCTAACCCGTGCGGCGTTGCCGTTGCAGCCGATACATTGACCGCCTACAAACTCGCCTACGCTACCGACACCACCAGCGCATTCGGCGGCATCATCGCCTTCAACCGCGAAGTGGACGGCGCAACCGTCAAACAGATTACCGACAATCAGTTTATGGAAGTCCTCATGGCGCCGAAGTTCACCGCCGAAGCCCTCGAAATCGCCGCCGCCAAGAAAAACGTGCGCGTATTGGAAGTGCCGCTTGAGGCAGGCGCGAACCGCTTTGAACTCAAACGCGTCGGCGGCGGATTATTGGTACAAACCCCCGACATCCACCGCCTCAACCGCGCCGATTTAAAAGTCGTCTCCAAACGCCAACCGACCGAGCAAGAATGGAACGACCTGATGTTTGTCTGGAACGTCGCAAAATACGTCAAATCCAACGCCATCGTTTTCGGCAAAGGCGGTCAAACCTACGGCATCGGCGCAGGCCAAATGAGCCGCGTGGACAGCACCCGCATCGCCGCCCGCAAAGCGCAAGATGCCAATCTCGACCTCAACGGCGCATGTGCCGCTTCCGATGCCTTCTTCCCATTCCGCGACGGCGTAGACGTCATCGCCGAGCAGGGCATTAAAGCCATCATCCATCCCGCAGGCTCCATGCGCGACCAAGAAGTCTTTGACGCAGCGGACGAACACGGCATCGCCATGGTCGTAACCGGCATCCGCCATTTCCGCCACTAATAAGCTAATATAAAATAAAGGCCGTCTGAAAACAAAGTTTCAATATCATGAAACCCGTTTTCAGACGGCCTTCTTTAATCATCAAACAATTTAGCGGCCTAACTGCAAATCAGGATAAAGCAACCAAGCCCCAGCCAGCCCGATTCATGCAGCAACACAACGCCACACAAGTCTAAAACCAACCCACTCAGAGAAAAAACATGAAACACATCCTCCTCATTCTCACCCTCGCCACACTCACCGCCTGCGCCTCCAGCCATACCGGCGGTTACGGCTATGCCGGCAACAACGGCGCTTCCGCAGGTGTAACCCAAACGTTCCGTTGGTAAGGCCGTCTGAAAAAACAACACAGTTTTCTACAATAGAAAACAAATAAATCCCAAACGTAAAGGCAAGTTTTACACTTGCCTGTTTAACGCTGTCCATCGGCTCAATAGTGCATAAATTCGTATCATTTGTTCACTATTTATATGTTAGGAAACGTCAAAGGCCGTCTG
Organism: Neisseria sp. P0014.S002; assembly: GCF_051958295.1. NCBI lineage: Bacteria > Pseudomonadati > Pseudomonadota > Betaproteobacteria > Neisseriales > Neisseriaceae > Neisseria > Neisseria sp. P0014.S002. The sequence goes on from NZ_JBQCVO010000002.1 coordinate 450,763, forward strand.
AAACAGGCGATACAAACCCGTTACACGTTTCAAACCGATCTTCAATACAAATTTCATTAATTCTCTAAATAAAAGCCCGCGTTTAAATCTATCACTAAAGAAACTATTCAAATCATATATTATTTAGTAATCATTATTGTTTGAGAATAAAAAAGTAAAATCAAATAGCTAGAAAAGCCGTTTAAAAAAAGCAACAAGTAAATTTAACGGGCATGACCGTTGAGGCCGAAAAAGTAACACTTTATCGGAAGAGTTGATTTACGAAACCAAACGCATATAAAATTTGGATAAGGATTCCGAATGCATTGATAGAAGCTGACAAAAAGTGACTTGTTAAGAAACAAGCTGACAAAAAACGGCACATCGTTTCCCAAACTTCACAAGCTTCCCAAAATGTATCAGCATAAAATCCCATAAAACAGGCTTTTAGCTGTTATTCGGCCGAGTGGAGACTTTTGGCACGGGAATTGCATACAGGAGATTACGGCATGAAACCGCATAAAGGGGAGACTCTGAAATGCGGCAAATGTGTGGACAGGCGGTTTACAGCCGAGCAACACGTCCCAAAAGAAATCAAACCCCTTACAGGAAAATCGATATGAATAAAGTCTTTAAAGTTATTTGGAACCACGCGACCCAGACATGGACCGCGGTTTCCGAAATCAGCCATGCGCACGGCAAAAAATCCGCTTCTGACAAGCGTAAAGCCGTAGCTGCTGCGGTGGTTGCTGCAGGTGCTTTGATGGCATCTAGCGGAGTAGAGGCCGCTGTAAGATTGGGAGGTAGTGCAGTAGACATTACTCCTGATGGTACTTACAACGGTTCTAACAGAAACGTTGGTGTCAACTCTGTTGTAGTGGGTTATCAAAATACTGCCAGCAGTCAAGATGGCACTATCGCTTACGGTGCGAACAATACTGCGACTGCAAACGCAGCATTGGCAGTAGGTAATAACAATATCGCAACCGGCGGTGCATCGACTGCAATGGGTGTAAGCTCTGTTGCAAGTGGTGAAGCTTCTGTTGCAATCGGTAATGTAGCCCAAGCAACTCAAATTCGTGCGACTGCAGTAGGTAACCGTGCAACTGCTACTCAAGACTCCGCAAGTGCATTCGGTAACCGTGCAAATGCTGGTGCACAATTTGCAACAGCTATTGGTGATAACTCCAATGCAAATGCTGCTGCAGTTGCTGTAGGTACGCATGCAAACGCTGAAAAACAAGATTCTATCGCTATTGGTAACAACGCTCATGGTGCTTGGACCAATGCTATTGCTGTCGGTAAAGATACTGTGGCAAGCCAAGACCACGCGATTGCAGCAGGTACTAGCGCAAATGCGTCAGGTATTCAAGCTGTCGGCGTTGGTTCATATACAAAAGCAGAAGGTAATCTGACAGTTGCAGTTGGTCCATATGCGCAAGCCAATAAAGAAGCTGCAATTGCTGTAGGTTCTAACGCTACTGCTGCTCAGTCTAACTCTATTGCTGTGGGTCAAACTGCCACTGCGTCTAACAATAACTCCATTGCTGTCGGTACTAAATCAGTTTCTAGAGGTGATAACGCAATTGGTGTCGGTGCTTATGCTGAATCAACTGCTCACCGTGCTACCGCTATCGGCGTGTTGTCTCAAGCTAATGGCACAGGCTCATTTGCTGGTGGTGCATCTGCTCAAGCAACAGGTGAAAATTCTGTAGCTATTGGCGGTGCGATGGATGGTAATTTCGGTAATAAAGCAGGTTCTGCTGCTAAAGCAATCGGTAACAACTCTATCGCTTTGGGTACTCAATCTAAAGCTGCTGGCAATAACTCTATCGCTCAAGGTAACGGTGCAACTGCTAAGCAAGCTGCTGACGTTGCCGTAGGTCATTCTGCTACAGCTGACGGTACTTCTACTGGCGCTGATGGCGACGGCGTAGTAAATAATGCCGGTTCGGCAATGGCAATCGGTACAGAAGCTCAAGCAACCGGTATCGTAGCAACAGCCATCGGTGAGCGCTCTAAAGCTCTGGCAAACGGCGCGGTAGCATTGGGTGGCGACGCTCAAGCCAAACAAGGTTCTGACGTAGCAATCGGTCGTGGTTCCGTAGCTGACGGTACTTCTGCTGCAGCATTCGGTCCTGCTGCTACAGCAACTGGTAAATACTCAGTAGCTTTGGGCGTACAAAGTAACGCTGCTTCTAAACAAGCAATTGCATTGGGCCGTGGTGCTCAAGCTAATGGCGGTGAATATGCAACTGCTCTGGGTAACGGTGCTCAAGCAACAGCTAAAAACACTCTGGCTTTGGGTACTGAAGCTAAATCTACTATCGAAAACAGCGTAGCTCTGGGTAACGGTTCTACAACCAGCAACTTCGTACCTACTAACACTGCTACTGTTGGCAGCTACACTTACAGCGGCTTCGCAGGTGCAACCAGCGGTTTGGGCAATGGCGCAGTATTGTCTGTAGGTTCTGCAGGTAAAGAACGTCAAATTCAAAACGTTGCCGCAGGCCGTATCTCTGCAACTTCTACCGATGCAATCAACGGCTCTCAATTGTACGCTGTTGCAAATCGCATCGAAAACCTGAATCCATTTGTATTCTCAGGCCACAATGGTAGCGGTAGCTCACCTGCTGAAGGTACTTACAAATACGATCCTAAATCAAATGCCAATAACACCCTGAAACTGATCGCCGGTAACGGTTTGACAATGACCTCAAACGGCACTAACGAATACACCCTGAGCGTAATTGGTGGTGGTTCTACTGGTGCTACCGGCGCAACTGGTGCTAAAGGCGATACAGGTGCAACTGGTCCTAAAGGCGATACAGGTGCAACTGGTCCTAAAGGCGATACAGGTGCAACTGGTCCTAAAGGCGCAGATGGTACCAACTACACTATTGAAGTTGAAGATGATAACGAAAACGGTACCCATACCATCACTATTACCGATCAAAGTAATGGCTCAGTCACTACTACCATCGTAAAAGACGGTAAAAACGGTAAAGATGGTAAAGACGGCGCTACTGGCGCTAAAGGTGACACTGGTGCTACTGGCGCTAAAGGCGACACTGGTGCTACCGGTGCTAAAGGCGACACTGGTGCTACCGGTGCTAAAGGCGACACTGGTGCTACCGGTGCTAAAGGCGATACTGGTGCTACCGGTGCTAAAGGCGATACCGGTGCTACCGGTGCTAAAGGCGATACCGGTGCTACCGGTGCTAAAGGCGATACCGGTGCTACTGGCGCTAAAGGCGACAAAGGTGATACCGGCACTACTGGCGCTAAAGGCGACACTGGTGCTACTGGCGCTAAAGGCGATACTGGTGCTACCGGTGCTAAAGGCGACACTGGTGCTACCGGCGCTAAAGGCGACACTGGTGCTACTGGCGCTAAAGGCGATACCGGTGCTACCGGCGCTAAAGGCGATACCGGTGCTACCGGTGCTAAAGGCGATACCGGTGCTACCGGTGCTAAAGGCGATACTGGTGCTACCGGTGCTAAAGGCGATACTGGTGCTACTGGCGCTAAAGGCGACAAAGGTGATACCGGCGCTACTGGCGCTAAAGGCGACACTGGTGCTACTGGCGCTAAAGGCGATACTGGTGCTACCGGTGCTAAAGGCGATACTGGTGCTACCGGTGCTAAAGGCGACACTGGTGCTACTGGCGCTAAAGGCGACAAAGGTGATACCGGCGCTACTGGCGCTAAAGGCGACACTGGTGCTACTGGCGCTAAAGGCGACAAAGGTGATACCGGCGCTACTGGCGACAAAGGCGAAAAAGGTGATACCGGCGCAACTGGCGCTAAAGGCGACAAAGGTGATACCGGCGCTACTGGCGCTAAAGGTGATACTGGTGCTACTGGCGCTAAAGGCGACAAAGGTGATACCGGCGCTACTGGCGCTAAAGGCGACAAAGGTGATACCGGCGCTACTGGCGCTAAAGGTGACACTGGTGCTACTGGCGCTAAAGGCGACAAAGGTGAAAAAGGTGGCAGCATCACAGGTGAAGTTGTAGATAATGGTGACGGTACCCATACAATCACTATTACTGATCTTGAAACTGGTTCAGTCACTACTACTATCGTTAAAGATGGTAAAGACGGTGTAGACGGTAAAAACGCCAAAGCCGAAGTTAAAGACAACGGCGACGGCACTCACACTGTAACCATCACTGATGGCGAAGGTAATACCACTACTACCATCGTTAAAGATGGTAAGAACGCTGAAGCCGAAGTTAAAGACAACGGCAACGGTACTCATACTGTAACCATCAAAGACGGTAACGGTAATACCACTACTACCATCGTTAAAGACGGTGCAACTGGCGCTACCGGTGCAACTGGTGCCAAAGGTGATACTGGTGCAGACGGTAAGAACGCTAAAGCCGAAGTTAAAGACAACGGTGACGGTACTCACACAGTAACTGTTGTTGACGGTGACGGTAATACTACTTCTACCATCGTTAAAGACGGTAAGAACGCTGAAGCCGAAGTTAAAGACAACGGTAACGGCACTCACACTGTAACCGTCAAAGACGGTAACGGTAACACTACTACTACCATCGTTAAAGACGGTGCAACTGGCGCTACCGGTGCAACTGGTGCTACCGGTGCAACTGGTGCCAAAGGTGATACTGGTGCAGACGGTAAGAACGCTAAAGCCAACGTTAAAGACAACGGTGACGGTACTCACACAGTAACTGTTGTTGACGGTGACGGTAATACTACTTCTACCATCGTTAAAGACGGTAAGAACGCTGAAGCCGAAGTTAAAGACAACGGCAACGGTACTCATACTGTAACCATCAAAGACGGTAACGGTAATACCACTACTACCATCGTTAAAGACGGTGCAACTGGTGCCAAAGGTGATACCGGTGCAGACGGTAAGAACGCTAAAGCCGAAGTTAAAGACAACGGCAACGGCACTCACACCGTAACCATCACTGACGGTGACGGTAATACCACTACTACCATCGTTAAAGACGGTGCAGACGGTAAGAATGCTAAAGCCGAAGTTAAAGACAACGGCAACGGCACTCA